>PWNO01000250.1 GCA_003557765.1 Bacteroidales bacterium | reverse complement strand
GTGCATGACCGGCCGAACTGGACACCTTTTTGCTTTGGCTGTCGGCGATCAGAATGGCATCCCGGATGTTATGAAAGGATGGGTGCACCTGGTCGGCCGGAAGTGGCCAGGCATAGGTGTCGCTGGCCTCTCCGAAATCTTCGCATGTTCCCCAGATCACCATTCTGGGATATACGGAACGGCAGGCACTGCCACTGCCAAGGCGCGCCAGATTGGATGCCTGCCGTAAAAAAGCCGCTGTGTCGGATGTCTTTCCATTGATTTGTTCATCCATGCTGCAAATGCATAGTGCCAATGCACTGAATGCGGCTGCCGACGAGGCGATGCCTGCTGAATGCGGAAAGGTGCTTTCACTGGATATTTGAAGCTGTGCGGTGTTGATGAACGGAAACTTTTCCGAAAGGCTGATCAGGTAATTTTCTATTTTTCCGGCAAAGCCTGGGTGCGCTTCACCGTTAAGCTGAAAATCTGTTAACTGAAAAGCTTTGCGATCACTGATCTCATAAGCGATGCGTATCCTGACCACACTTTCTTTCAGCGCAAAGCTCAGGGATGGATTCATGGGCAACTGCACGGGGTACTTTCCCCAGTATTTTACCAGAGCAATGTTTGCCGGGCTTTGCCAGCCAATCTCACCAGTTGTTTGCTGCCACCTGCTTTCTTTTTCCATGGGATGATGTATTGTATGGTTAATGTGGTTTTTTGTTTTTGTCTTTCGGCGTTATTTTCAGGTCCTGAAAGGCAAAGATCACAGGCATATTTTTGTTCAGAAAATAGTTTTTGATCTCTTCGGGGGGCAAGGTTGCTGCGGCCAGGAAAAAGTCGCCACCCCAGGCGCCGAGTGATTTCACCACACCGGGAAAATCCGGGAACCATGTGCTTTGTATGGGAGTGAGTCCGGTTGCTTTGGATACAACACGTTCATGCATCTGCAACAGCTGGATGAAGTCATGCAGGCTGGTGGAGGTGATGATGTGGTCAGTGATCCTTGAGATCGTGTCGGCATGCTCTTTTTTTACTTTACTGGCATTAAAGCCGGCGACACTTATGGCACTGTCTTGTTTTCGACCGCTATAAACAAAGAACAGGTGTTCGTGAAATGCCGGATTAAAGTCCACTTCCTGAATCACAGGTTTTTGTGTGTGACCGGTAAAGGTATAAACGATGGGTCTTTGGCTTCTGGCGCATGCAAGGTCATATCCGGATCCTTTGGAAAGCTGAAGGAAGAGGCTATAAGGATCCGTTTCCGCCCAATACGCAATGTTGCTGATCAGCGATGAGCTGCTGCCAAAGCCCCATTGTTTGTCAAACTCTAAGTTTGCTGTAGCCTTCCAGCTATGAGGCCCCTGTAAAAAAGCCGGATTGCGTTTTCTGGCAGCACACAAGGCTTGTTGCACAAAGCGGATGGAGTCGGTGTCATCGTTTTCATGTGAGTCTGTTAACGGTTCCAGCGTGCCGGTGTCAAATGTCGTTTTCAGCCAGGGTTTTTGCCGGACCAAACTTTGCCAGTGTAATACTTTTTTTCCGCCTCCAACAGGATCCACGCGGAGCCATTGGCCATAAGACACAGGCATGGCCAGGGCACGTGCACCTGCCAGCACCAGGTATTCGCCTGTGATCATAAGCTTGCCGTTGGAACGAAATAACAAGGTGTGCATGTGATTATAAAAGTCAAAAAAGTCAACAAGTCGAAATGTCAAAAAGTCAGCTATAGGCTATTGCGGGTCAGCCTGACCTGAGCTTTTCCAGGTAGGATGACACAGCCTGGTAAGACACCTTTTGGTCCCGGAAGCGGGCTTCTATTTGCTTTGCCTCCGCCGGGGTGGCTTTGAGTTGCATGATGATGTTTGAAAGGTGCATACGCATATGGCCGGCCTGGATGCCTGTTGTGGTAAGTGACCTGACCGCAGCAAAATTGTTTGCCAGTCCGGCAGCAGCGGCGATCATCATCAATTGCCTTGCGTCAGGATTTCCGAGGATTTCCATGGACCTTGCCGCCAGGGGGTGCAGGCGTGTGAGACCACCAATGGTTCCCAAAGCCATTGGCATTTCCAATGAGAAAGTGAACAAATCATCTTTCAAAACAGCATGGCTCAATGACCGGTATTGTCCGGACCGTGCCGCCCAGGCATGTGCTCCTGCTTCAATAGCACGAAAGTCATTGCCAGTGGCCAGGATGACGGCATCGACCCCGTTCATGATCCCTTTGTTATGGGTTGTGGCCCGATAAACGTCTTCTTCGGCAATTTTGACTGCCATCTGGAAACGCCGCACAAACTGCCCCGCGTTCAGCTGGGGAATGGCTCCTTCAAGGTCGTCAAGCGTGCAGGACACGCTCACCCTGACCACACACCGGTCATTGTAATTGGACAATATCGCCATTACCGGTTCAAAGTCCTTCTCATCAAAACCTTCCTTTTCGCGAAAAAAGGCCTTGAGCCCTTCGGCAAATTCTTCCAGGCAGGAGTTGATAAAATTAGCTCCCATCGCATCCCTGGTGTCAAAATCGGCATGGAGCTGATAATAATGGTCGAGTATCTCTGTGCGGTCCTTTAATGTAATCTGCCTGATTCCGCCTCCTCTTTTTTCCATGTTTTGTGTGACCGGCTTTACAAACTGACGCAACCAGGTGTCTATTGCCGGCATGGCATGTTTCAGTTTGTGGGTGTTGCCGGTAAACAAAAAGTGCAGCTGTCCCCCTTTGGTGTCATCTTTTACCTCTGCCCTGAACCCACCTCGGACAGCCCAGAACCGGGCAGCTGAAGAAGCTGCGGCGACTACGGAACTTTCTTCAGTGACCATTGGAACCATGTATGGGTGCCCATTAACAATGAAGTTTGGAGCAACATTATATGGCAGGGGGTAGCTGGAAATGGTATTTTCGCTGATGCCTTCCAGCAGTTCCCGTACACCCTGATCCGGATGCAGAAAAGAGGCAAGCTCTTGTGCTGCAGCCTCCGGGTCCTGACAGGATGATACCGCCAGCCTGCGTTTCTCTTGCGCAGACAGCTTTGAAAACCCTTTAAGTATCTTCATGAATATAACAAGGTCAACATATCGAAATATCAAAATGTCAGTTTTGACTGTTAGCCATTGACCGGAAAGCTAATCACCAACAGCCAACAGCCAATAGCCAACAACCAACAGCCCGCTATCCTCTGATCCGAAGAAACGCGTATGCCATTTCCAACCCTTTGATCTGGTATTGCACGAATTTACGCAATTCTTCATAATCACCCCGGGCATGTTTCAGGAATGTGGATGCCTGGCCATAAATGGCGGGGAGTGTGGATTTTCTGACCAGGTAATATCCGTCGAGAAATGATTTGATGCCGCCTGATGCGATGAGTTGTTTGCAGCGAATCGCTTCTTTTTCTTCGTATACAATTTGGTTGATCATGTGGAGCATATCAGCAGCATCATGGCCAATGAACGAAAGGGGCTCAAACAACTCTTCAGGCTGGTTTTTGTCTCGCAGCAGTTCCACCTTCGCAAAATTGGTGCCTCCGAAAGCTCCGAATTCGATCGCTGCAAGAGGCATTTTAAGCAGGGTGCGAAGGCTTTCCATGCCCATGCCCTGACCCACTTCCTTGGCCATCACGGGAAAATCCACTTCTTCAAGCAGCTGCGCAATTGACTCTTCAGGGGTTCTTTGCAAACGGTCGCCTTCCGGTTGAAACCATTCCTGCATGGGGTTGATGTGGATGATCAAGCCGTCGGCCCGGAGTTTGTCAACCAGCTGGTTGATTTTCTCCGTCTTGTTTTCCATCTGAAGGATTTCCAATTGGTTGATGCCGAGATTGGCATATAGCGGCAGGTCGTCTCCAATAAGGTCGCGTACGTTAAAGTCGGGGAAGTAGGTGTCGTCATCGAGAATGATGCGGCAAGAGCCCAGTCCCATTCCCATGCCGAACTCGTGGCATGCCCTGGCCAGGTTTTTGTTGATATGCCCGGCCATTTTTGTGCCGCCCGTCATGCTGGAGACCCATAGGGGCAGCTTGAGTTTTTTGCCAATGAAAGTGCTCTCCGGAATGGCCCCCTGGGGGTGCCTGTTTAGCACCGGTTCATACATAAAACGTTTATCCAGCTGATCTGTGCGTGTTTGGGATGCAAAGGCCAGGTCGATATGGTCTTTTTTTCGGTCTTCCATAGAGAATGGCTATTTATACGCCCAGGTAGCGGGAAATAACCAGGCGCAGAATTTCAGACGTGCCCTCACCAATCTGCAGGAGCCGTTGGTCGCGGTAAAACCTTTCCATGGGATGGGGTTTGAAGAACCCTGTTGCACCGTGGATCTGTAGCCCCTCGTCTGCGATCTCCCTGGCAATCTCAGATGTATACAGTTTTGAAATGGCAGCCTCGCGGGCGAACTGCATGTTATTGTCCTTTCGCCAGCAAGCATTATAGAGGGTGTTTTGGGCCAGCTCGATCTTGACATCCATGTCGGCGAGCTTAAAGCCTACGGCCTGAAATTTGGAGATGGGCCTTCCAAACTGCACGCGGGTTTTGGCATGCTCAAGTGAAGCTTCCAATACGCCGCGGGACAAACCGAGTCCGATGGCCGCTATAGACAGGCGACCGGAGTCGAGCGTGTTCAGCATGATGCGGCCACCCTGACCTTCCTCACCCAACAGGTTCTCTGCAGGCACCCTGCAGTTTTCAAAATAGAGCTTGCCGGTATCGCTGGCACGCCACATCATCTTGCCTTTGCTTGGCTCCGAAGTAAAGCCGGGTGTTCCCTTCTCTACAATGATGGCAGAAAGCCGTTTTTTGCCTTTATTTTCGCCGGTAACGGCCTGTAAGGTGATACCACCTGAAACAGGAGATGCGGAATTGGTAATGTGTGTCTTGCTGCCGTTAATCAGCCAATGATCTCCTTCCAGGACTGCTGTGGTTTCCGACCCCATGGCATCAGAACCCGCATGCTCTTCAGTAAGGCCAAAGGCCCAGGTCATTTTTCCGGTACATAGTGGAGGAATGTAACGCTTCTTCTGCTCTTCCGTGCCGTATTTCAGGATGGGGGCAATGCCCAGCGAATTCACTGCGGCTACGGTGGCTGCCTGCGAGCTGTCGACACGGGCCAGCTCCTCTACAATGATGATGTAAGACAAGGTGTCCAGACCTTGTCCGCCTAATTCTTTAGGAACCTGTATGCCAAAAAAACCCATCTCGCCCATCCGTGCAGTCAGTGCTTCAGAAAAAATCTCCTGTTCGTCGAGTTCAGCAGCTGCCGGCTTAACCTCCTGCTCAGCAAATAGCCGAACCTTCGCCCTTAACTCCTCGTGGGCTTCTGTTAAAAAAAAACTTTGAGCCATGAATGAATAATTAATACCAAACTTAATATGGAAATATTTTGCTATATAATAACAATGCGTGTTGCTGTTAGGTTTTGTAAAAGTATAAATTTTTCTTTATTGGGGAGCTATTAATCCGTGGTTTTGTCGGTTAAAAGCACCAGTGGGGCTTTATCAGCAACAATTTCACCGGGTTTTACATGCACATCTTTCACGAGTGCTTTGGCGGTTGCCGTGATCTTGTTTTCCATCTTCATGGACTCCAGCACCAGCAGGGTTTGACCTTTGGTGACCTCCTGACCCGCGCTGACCTGGACATCAATGACTGTGCCGTGCATGGGTGAGTGAATCATGCTTTCGCCTTCAAGTACGGGGTTTTCATTGATCTGTTTAAGTGTTTCCTTGCCCAGGTGCCTGACTGGCCTAACCCTGGCAGTTTTACCCTCGTGATGGAAGATGATTTCGCCATTGTCGGCGAGATAGAACAGTTTATGCACACATCCTGCCATCTCAATGGTCATGGTGTGCTGGTTTTTATCCAGCAGGGTGACGCTAATCAGCCCTGCTTCATCAGGTATGCTGATGCGGTTGGGGGCATGATATACATAGTTGATACTGAACGTGTTGTCGTTGATCATCAGGTTGGCTTCGGGCAACAGTCGCCAGAAACCGATCTCGCCCCAGATGTTATGGCCATTCTGGTCACTGGCATGGGAAAACAGGAAAGCCATCGCCAGCAGGTGATTTTGGTTCAGCGTACCATGATGGCAATCCTTAAGTGCTTGTGGCTGGTCCACGATGCGTTCTGCAAGTCCGGTGTCGGTGTGCCCTTCAGCAAAGGCATCGCTAACCAGGATGTCTTTGAGGAAGGCGATGTTTGTTTTTACACCAAGGATGACGTATTCATTCAGGTAGCGGATCATGTTTTTCCTGGCAGTATCCCTGGATGAAGCATGAAATATGACCTTACTGATCATGGGGTCAAAGATGCTGCTTACCTCACCCCGGATGTCGAGGGCCGTATCTATCCTGAGCCGTTTATCTGCTGGCCATTGATGCAGTAAAACGATGCCGGGTGATGGCAGGAATTCGTTGTCGGGGTCTTCAGCGTAGATCCGGGTCTCTATGGCATGACCATGGCATTGCAGGCTTTCCTGTGTGTAAGGCAGCGGTCTGCCAGAGGCGATGTGGATTTGTTCCTTGACGAGGTCAAGACCGGTGATCATTTCAGTGACCGGATGCTCCACCTGTATGCGGGTATTCATTTCCAGGAAATAGAAATGATCTCCTTCTACCAGGAATTCAACTGTTCCGGCACTGGTGTAACCGATATGCCCGGCAAGCTTTCGCGCGGCCTCCATCATATTGTTGCGCAAAGACTCCTTCAGGTTCGGGGCGGGGGCTTCTTCAATGATTTTCTGGTGCCGGCGCTGCACGGAGCATTCTCTTTCAAAAAGACTGAGGATATGGCCATGGTGATCTGCCAGCAGTTGTACTTCGATGTGCCTGGGTTTGTCCAGGTATTTTTCGATATACACCTCGTCATTACCAAAATAGCTCTTTGCTTCACGGCGTGCGTGTTGAATTGCCTCTTCCAGCTGCCCGGCATCCGTAGCAATGCGCATACCTTTTCCACCGCCACCGGCAGCCGCCTTTACCAGTAAAGGAAAACCTGTTTCACCGGCCTTTTGCAATAACCGACCAGTGTCTCCGGTAGCACCCTCAATCACCGGTATGCCAAGCTTTGCAGCCAGCGCACGTGCTTCTTTTTTATTGCCCATGATCCGGATAGCCTCAGCTGAAGGTCCGATAAAAACCAGTCCGGCATCCATCACGGCACTGGCAAAGTCAGGATTTTCAGATAAAAACCCATATCCCGGGTGGATGGCGTCGGCACCTGACTGTTTAGCCAGGTTAATGATCTGGGAAATGTCCAGGTAGGTCTCTGCCAGGGTCTTCCCTTTAAGCCTGAAACGTTCCTCTGCTTCTTTGACATGCAATGATGCTGTGTCGGCTTCGTGGTAGATCGCCACGGAAGCAATACCCATCTGGTGAAGTGTTTGAGTGATCCTCCGGGCGATTTCGCCGCGGTTAGCCACCAATACCTTGTTTATCTGACTCATAGGCTATAAAATAAGTTGTTATGGCTTTGCTATTGTTGCCACCAGGCCTTCCTTTTGTCAAGAAATGCCTGCATGCCTTCCCGGGCCTCGTCTCCCTCACGGGTTTCGTCCAGCACTTTTAATGTATGGGCGATGGCGTGTTCATCCAATTGCGTATTGGCCATTTGCCGGATGAGACGCTTGGTGGCCATCATGGCCCCGGGTGCATTATGGATAAGATGGGTGCAAAGATATGATTTATAGGCTTCCAGGTCATCATCATCTCCGGTTTTATCTGCCAGACCAGCCTCCAGGGCCTTTGCGGCCGAAAAAGTTTCGCCGGTCAACATCAGTTGCCGGGCCATTCTTTCCCCGATCCTTTTGATCACATAAGGCGAGATTGTGGCTGGAACCAACCCCAGCTTCACCTCACTGAAAGCAAATGTTGCATCGGTTGTTGCAAGCACAAAATCAGCAGCTGCGATCAGGCCCAGTGCTCCGCCCATAGCCTTACCATGTGTGACAACAATGAGTGGTTTCCGGAAAAGATAGGTTGCCTGGAAAAGTTTGGCCAGCATCACCGATGGGCGTGCATCCCCTGTAAGATCAATTCTTTGCATAAATTTCAGATCGGCCCCTGCACAGAACACAGGTCCCTTTCCGCGCAGGATTACCACCCGGACATCCTGGTTATGTGCAGCCCAGCTAAATACATCCAGGAGCTCACCTGCCATCACCTCGTCTATGGCGTTGCGCTTTTCTGGCCTGTTGAGCACGACCTCCATAACCTTTCCTTCAATAATGATTTGTATGTGTTGATATTCTTTCATAATTGTGATAATCTAATATTTTTAAAACTTTAAAGATTTTTCAAAGTCAAAAAGTCAACACATCAAAAAGTCAAAATATTCTGGTATGTTGCGTATGATGTGTCATTGGTCACTTCGGGACGCTGTGAGTGCTGCTTACGGACCAAAAAACTTGCAATGCCACCCTGTTTATGGCCGTTATCCCGGTTCACCTCACACTAATACAGTCCAGGTGCTGTCCCTGCGACATGGTCGTTTCAGTCCATATATCATTTCCTGCCATCCGCAATAATCAGAGCGGCCAGATCACGGGCAGCAGCAGCATGGCAATGGCCATTACCACCAGGGTGAGTGGGATGCCTACGCGAAGGTAATCCCTGAAGCGATATCCTCCGGGCCCCATAACCAGCAGGTTGGCAGCATGTGCTACCGGGCTCATGAATACGGCTGCACCGGCGATGGCTATGGCCATCATAGTGGTTTGCGGTGAAATATTGAAGCCTGCAGCGGCCTCCAGGGCCACCGGGGCCATGATAACGACAAGTGCTGCGGGATGAATGGCGATGGTCAGTGTTGCGGTGAGCAGGTATAACCCTGCGATAACCCCCCAGGGGCCAAAGTAGCCAAAGGCGTGTACCACGCCGGCAGCCATTGTACTGGCTGCCCCGGTGCTTTGCATGGCCGTGCCAAGCGGCAGCATGCCCGCAATGAGAAAAACGGCCCGCCATTCGATGGCCCGGTAGGCTTCTTCCATTTTTAGACAGCCGGTGAGCACCATCAGGATGATGCCTGCAACGGCGGCGATGGCAAGGGGGACAATGTCAAACAATACGGGTGTAAGGATCGCCAGCATAACCAATGCTGCCGTCATGGCCTTTTCTGTACGCTGCGGCCTTCCAGCCATCTCTGTCAGCAAAATAAAATCGGGCTCACTGTCGATCAGTTCAAGTTTCTCCCTGTCTCCATAAACGAGCAGTGCCTCTCCAAACTCAAGCGGCATGTTATGCAGGTTTGTCCTGTAAGCCTTTCCCTGGCGCCAGATGGCCAGCACGGTGAGTCCGTACTTTTTCCTGAAGTTGATTTCACGTAGCGTTTTTCCTGCCAGCAGCGACCGTGGTGCCAGGATCACCTCGGCCATCTGGATATTATCTGACTCGAGGCTTTGGGTTTCGGGAACATCCTCATCAAGGAGCTCGAGTTCTCTCAACCCTTGCAGCAGTGGCAGGTCGTGGATATTCCCTTTGACCAGCAGCCGGTCGTCAGATTTTACCTTTGTGCCAGGTGCGTAAGGCTGCAGGTTGCCGTCTTTTTCAAAAATACCGATGGCGGTTAACCCAAATGCACTTCCTATCTGGCTCTCAGCAATGGCCCTTTCAAAGAGGGCTGCATCGCCGCCTACCTCCATCACAAAAACCAGTTCATCCAGGTTGTAGGTATCCATCAGTTTCTGGGACCCTGGTTGATGCACCTCTTCAATGACCCCCTCTTCTTCCAGGATGGCAATCCTTTCTCTGGGGCCTTGCATGAGCAGGATGTCTTGTTTTTCCAAAGTCAGATCGTGCAGCATGGTGCGTTCAACCCCGGTTTCTCTTCTTACCGCAAGCACAGTGATGCCTAATCGTTTCCTGAAGTCCGTTTCCTGCAGTCTGCTGCCTGCCAGGACAGATGATGCTGTTAGCCTGGCTTCATAGATTTGGAGGTCTTGTTTAAGCAGGTCGCGTGCTTCAAAACCTTCCTGCGACGGCAGAATGATGTCCCATTGCTGCATGGCTTTCAGGGCTTCAATGTTTCCCTGCACATGCAGCTTGTCGTTACTGTTGATGATGGTCTCCGGGCCCGGGCTCAACATGGTGGTGCCATGCCGGATGATGGCCACAACGTTCAACCCCAGCCCGGCACGCAACCTGCTTTCAGCTAAACTTTTGCCTGCAAGTGATGAACTTGGTCTGACTTTAAGCATAAAGCTGCGCGATTGCAGGTCATATGTGGCAGATGGGATACCTGTTTTTCGCTTGGCTTCGCTAATGGCGTCTTTTCTGGGAAGCAAATGCCTTCCCACAAGGACCATAAAAACAATACCGCCGAGCAAGGCAGTAAGGCCAATAGGTGTGTAGTCGAATAGCCGGAATGCCTTGAGGTCGTTATCTGCAAGGGTATAGCTTATCAGCAGGTTCGGAGGGGTCCCGATCAGCGTAGTCAGTCCGCCTAGCATTGCTCCAAAAGCTAATGGCATGAGCAGTCGTGAAGGGGAGAGCTGTTTGGCCCTGGCCATGTCCATCACTACCGGAAGCATAAGGGCCACCACCCCCACGTTATTCATAAAGGCAGACATCGCTCCTGCCGATAGCATGATCAGGGCAATCAAGCGCACTTCACCTTTCCCGGCAAAGCGCATAACCTGCCGGCCAATGATTCTGGCCACCCCTGTCTGATACAGTGCTGCACTCAGGATAAACATCGCCCATACCGTCACAACGGCAGGATTGCTGAAGCCTGCCAGGGCCTCCTGGGGTGTGATGATCCCAGTGAAAGCCAGTATAGAAAGCACCAACAGTGCCACAATGTCCATACGCACCCATCCCGTGAAGAAGAGCAGCAGGGATGCTCCCAAAACTCCAAATACCAGAATCGCCTCTACCGTCATGGATGTAAAAATATAAATTATTATCGTGCTGCTTATGGCGAATACAAAAAGGTTCGTGCTGACTGCGTCTGATGTCCGCGTGGCATCATGTGTGCTGGCATGCGCTCGTATGTGATAAAAGCTGGCAGGCTATACCAGGTATCAACGAGGTGCAGTCTGATTTCTTCATTGGGATCTGTGTAAATGGTCAGGTTAAAGCCTTCTTCTGGCGGTGCAAAATAATGTAATCTCCGCCAGTGAGAGCCCCGGTGTGGTCTTAGCAGAGCGCTTTGAAGGTCGTCGATCCTGATTGTCACATGGGCCTGCTCAGTGTGCAGGTATATATCTGTGCGTGCAGCGTCTGCAGCGGGATGAACCTCCCAGACAAGCATCCGTTCGCCTTCCGTTACGGTGTCTTTTAACAGCATGGCTTCAGGCGAGGGGATATCCCCGGGGAGGCTTACTGCACGTCCTTGGTAGGTTTGGTTGTCCAGGGGTGCCATCTCTGTAATATGCACCTTACCGGGTTCTTCACCAAGAAATTGAACAGTCCATTCATTGACCCGGTCGTCGGCAGTGATCCACTGTGAGGTGCGATGGTCAGCATGATGCACAAGCCTTACATTTACCGGTTTTCTGTACCTGTCGTCATAATCTTTTGATATTGTGCCGGCTGCCAGGAAAACGATGCCTGCCAGCAACAAGATACCTGGAGCCCATGCTGGCCTTGTGCGTGTCATCATATCGATATGCGGAATGGCGAGACCTGCAAGTCCGCCAATCAGTAGCGATGCAATAGCGATGTATGATAATCCCATGGCCACGGTAAAAAAGCCGGCAAACCAGGGATACCAAAAGAGTGCGGGTAAGGCTGCAAACCAAAGGATTATTGCAATGCGCACCATCTGCCCGGTCCTTAAAGAATCGAGATCATTTTTATTGCCTGAAACCCCTGCGATCAGCAAATAACCGACTACCATAAAAGCCAGAGGCCAGGTTGGCAGATAGCTGGCTCCAGGAATGGCAATGGCTGTATATCCCATCAGGATGGCTAAGCAACACATGGCTCCTGCGCCAAGGTCATAGGCCGAAGCGGGTTTTCTGAACAGCCATAGCAACATAGCACTAAGTGCGAAGACGCCCAGTCCATTAAACCAGCTGATCTCTCCGCTAAATGACAGCAAGGCAGCAAAAAACAGGAACAAGGTCAATGCATGCCTGAAACAGACGCCCCGGATGACCATCCTGTAGTAAATCAGGCTGAAGGATGCAGCCAATAAGAGCAATCCAGGAATCAGCAGGTGTTGATGGTAATTCAGCAGCAAATGCCTGCTTCCCGGATAAAGTCCGGCGATGAAAGCATACAAGGCATGTACGAAAACATACAATAACAACAAATAAATGACAAAAGCTGCTATTCCCTTCAGCCATTGCATGGGTTTTAAAAGCTTATTCCTTGCACCGATCCAGAGCATCACCCCAAAAAGGATGGCCACACCGATGGCTATCGGCACGGCCCATCCATATGGATAAAATGTAAAGCCATAGCCAATGGTGTTAAAATACACTGCATTTTCCCCGGCTTCGAAATCCAGTGACTGGTTTCCCAGTTCAAGTGCTATAGACGCTGCATAGGATCCATGGTGTTGGATGGATCGCATGTCGGTGTTCTGCAAGTTGTCGTTCGCGGTATGATAGTCAAAGGCGTTTTCGATGTATGCCATGTTCAGGCCTTGATGGCCTCTTTGCTTGAAAGGGGAGAAATCCGTATCGTTTGGCATTCTTGCATAAACTTCATAGCTAATGGAGTTGGCGGCGGGGTGGGGAACGGCATCCGAAAAGGCAGCGATGGTCCGGATGTTTTGGTGCCCGGTTTCAAACATGAAGCTCTGTCCTGTGGTGCCCCGTGCCTCCAGGTTGACCACAAAGCCAACGTCTTGCGCCCAGGGATGCTCGTCGAGAAAGGCTTTGGCGCCTAGCAGGCCGACTTCCTCCCCATCTGGAAAAAAGAAAATAAGGTCATTTTCTAATTGCGGATGATGCTGGAGCATTCGCATCAGCTCAAGCATGGCTGCCACGGCTGAGCCGTTATCTGAGGCTCCATAGGCATCGGCTACGGTGTCGTAATGTCCCATGAAGAGCAGTGCTTTTCCCCTGCCGTGGCCAGGAATGCGCACCAGGATGTTTCCTAGTTCGGCTATTCGTTGCAGCCTGGTGTCAAAATATGTGGTTTCGTGGAGTTCTGGCTCATATCCCAGCATCCTGATCTCATTTAGGATATAGTCCCTGACAATTACATTTTCCTTGCTGCCGATGGGATTTTTAACAGCCCCGATCTTTTCGAGGTGGTACCAGGCCCTTTCGGCGGAAAATACTGTTGGCGGAGCAGATTCCGGAACAACGCCCGGTGGCCTGTTCAGAGAACCAGATATCCACACCACGGCAAGCATACCGAGCATGAGAGCTAAGCCGGAATAAAATTGGAAAGTCATAGGTTTTGGCATGGGAAATTTGTTTTATGGATATAAGTTGTTTCTGTGATTGCTGTTTGACTCTGTACACATCATCCCCTGTATATTATTGACCAATAACTTGCTGCTGAAATGCCTGAAGGTCGCTTTCACTGAAAAGTACCATACGGATTGTTTCAAGGTGTTCAAGCTGGTTGATCATTTTCTTAATGGTGCTGACGGCTAGTTCCGCAGCATCATCCACGGGGTAACCAAAGACACCGGTGGAGATTGCAGGAAAAGCAACGGAGCTGAGCCGGTGTTCTTCTGCCAGCCTGATGGCGTTTTCATAACAGGCTGCCAAAAGCTTGTCGCTGGGCTTGTCGCGACCGTATACTGGCCCCAGGCAGTGGATCACATATTTATTGGGCAGCTGATGTGCGCCTGTGATCACCGCCTGGCCCGGCTGAATCGGCGCCAATGGCCGGCATTCTTGCTCCAGGCCCGGACCTGCAGCACGGTGAATGGCACCAGCTACTCCGCCACCCGTACGCAACTGTGCGTTTGCCGCATTCACAATGGCATCCATGTCGGGCTGGTTGGCAATGTCGCCCTGAACAAGTTCCAGATTGGTTTTCATCGCTTCTTCTTTTGTCATGGATATAGGTTTTCTCAAATATACGCATTCTTTGAAAATATTATGCTTGAACCGATGGCTGAAGCAATGGTAAACCCGATTTCCATTACCTTTGCCCGGACTTTTTTACACTTCGACAATTTGACGCATAATATAACAATGAAACAGGACAGCAGACCAAGGGGTATTCACTGGCTGGCACTGGCGTTGCTGGTGGTGGTATGGGGGAGCTCTTTCATCCTCATCAAAAGAGGCCTTGACGCTTTCAGCAGCTTTGAGGTTGGCGCCCTGCGCATTGCCATCTCTTTTATGGTGTTGTCCCCGTTGCTTATCTGGCACCTTAAAAAAGTGCCCCGGCATAAACTCAGGTACTTTCTGCTTGCCGGTATCATTGGCAACGGCTTGCCTCCGTTTTTGTTTGCTATCGCACAAACCGTGATCGACAGTTACATGGCCGGTGTGTTGAACTCACTGACTCCGTTGTTTACCCTGGTCATTGGTGTGTTGTTTTTTGGGATGCGTACGCGCTGGCTAAACGTGGCGGGAGTTTTTCTTGGTCTGGGCGGGACTGTTGGCCTGTTAACCGTGGCTGATGGTGGTGAGCTGAACAACATGTGGTACGGGATGTTTGCCATTGCTGCAGCTGTTTGTTATGCCGTTAACATGAACCTGATCAAGCGATTTCTATATGAATTCAGCGCATTGACCATCACCCCGGTGGTTTTCATGTTTATTGGCATACCATCCATCATCTACCTCTTTGCCGGAAGCGACCTGATACATGTGCTGAATCATGACCCGCAGGGGTGGCAAAGCCTTGGATACATTGCCATCCTCGCAGTCATTGGCACGGCACTTGCCATGATCATCCACAACTGGCTCATCAGGCAAACATCTGCACTTTTTACCTCTACGGTTACCTACCTGATGCCGGTGGTTTCCATATTATGGGGTATTGTTGACGGAGAAGTCTTCCTTGCGGTGTTTTTGTTCTGGATCGCTCTGATCCTGCTGGGAGTGTATCTGGCGAACAAGCGAAAAAAAACAACTTCCTGAAAGGAAAATATTTATCTCGAGAGCTTGCGGCTTGATAATTTTTGTTTATCTTTGCACCCCAATTTATTCGATTGAATCATTTAACGCATATTAAGAGATGTACGCAATTGTTGAAATAGGCGGCCAGCAGTTTAAAGTGCAAAAAGAGCAGAAGCTTTTTGTTAACCTGCTTGAAAACGAAGCGGGAAGCGATCTGGAAATTGACAAGGTGATGTTGCTTGCCGATGGCGACAACATCCAGGTGGGTACTCCTGTAGTGGAGGGTGCCAGGGTCAAGGCCAAGGTGTTGGACCACGTGAAAGCCGACAAGATTTTGGTTTTCAAGAAAAAGCGCAGAAAAGGATACCAGAAGATGAATGGCCATCGTCAGCCCATGACCCAGATTCAGATCGAAGACATTACTGCTTAACCCGATTGGAAACAGCAAAATCATACAATTATGGCACATAAGAAAGGAGTTGGTAGCTCGAAAAACGGTCGCGAGTCGCATAGCAAACGACTTGGCGTGAAAATTTTTGGTGGTTCTGTTGCCACTGCCGGCAACATTATTGTCAGACAGCGGGGTACGCAGCATCATCCTGGCAGGAATGTAGGGATGGGCAAGGACCATACCCTTTTTGCCCTGATCGACGGCAAAGTGGTTTTCACCAAGAAGGCCGGCAATAAGTCGCATGTATCCGTAGAGCCGTTGACAGAGGTGGTAAGGGAGGCAAAAGCGGGCAATGGCAAGCCAAAAGCTGCACCAAAGGCCGCACCAAAAGTAAAGGAGGCGGAGGTTGCCGTGGCTGAAGCTCCGGTTGTCACTAAGGCCGACGAAAAGGAAGCGAAAAAAGCTGCTCCACAAAAGGCACCTGTTAAAAAAGCTGCTGCCAAAAAAGAAGAAGCCCCCAAGGCGGAAGCTAAGAAAAGCACTGCCAAGGCTGCCAAGAAAGAGGAAGCCCCTGAAGCAGAAGCCAAAAAGCCTGCTGCAAAGAAGACTGCTCCAAAAAAGCCTGCTGCAAAAAAGGAAGACACGTCCAAGGCAGAAACCAAGAAAACTACGCCCAAGGCTGCGAAGAAAAAGGAGGCCCCTCAAGCAGAAACAAAAAAGGCAAGCACCAAAAAGGCTGCTTCAAAAAAGGAGGAGACACCCAAGGCTGAGTCCGGGAAGACGACGGCTTCCAAAGCAAAAAAGACAAGCAAGCCAGCAAAGAAAGATTCGGGTGATGCCGCTAAAGACAAGCCGGCTGAATAACCTGGCTTTATCAGTCCAACCTGCTCCAAATGCCCCAGCAATTGCTGCAAGCATCGTGAAAGATACGGATAGGGGTTGGAAGCCAGACATAGCTGCAAAAACACCTTTTCATCCTGATACAAATCCTGCTGCGGCAGGATTTTTTTTATGCTTCGATTCTTACTACTTTTGATGCGCCATATTTCCCTGGAGGAGGGATAATGGCATGGTTCTGAATCCCAATTTAATTCAAGCACGTTATGATAGACATCCAAAAAATCAGGGAGGACAGCCAGGGAGTCATTACGCAATACCGCATCCGGAATTTTGATGCCAGCGACCTGGTGAAACGGATTAAAGCACTTGATGCCCGCAGAAGGCAGATCCAGCAGGAGTTGGACAATACCCTTGCTGAAGCCAATGCGATGGCACGCCAGATTGGAGAATTGTTTAAGGCTGGCAAGGGTGATGAGGCCCAATCCATTAAATCACAATCGGCTGAGCTGAAGAAAAAATCCAAACAGTTGCAGGAAGAGCTTGATACTGCTGCTAATGAGCTCCAGGAGCTGATGACCAACCTGCCGATGTTGCCGCACCCGTCAGTGCCTGCCGGAAATACGGAAGCAGACAATGAAGTGGTGCGGGAAGAAGGTGAACAGCCTGTGCTGGCAGATGGCGCAAAGTCCCATTGGGATTTGGCTTCTGAATATGGCTTGATTGATTTTGCTGCCGGAACCAAAGTGACCGGCGCCGGTTTCCCGGTTTACAAAGGGAAGGGTGCCAAATTGCAACGTGCACTCATTGCTTTTTTTCTTGATGAAGCAGATAAGGCCGGATACACGGAAATACAGCCTCCCCTGCTCGTCAATGCCGCTTCAGCTTACGGCACGGGCCAGTTGCCCGACAAAGACGGTCAGATGTACCGCATTCCCGAAGATGACCTCTACCTTATCCCGACCTCCGAAGTGCCTGTGACGAACATTTTCCGCGATACCATCCTGGGTGAGGATGACCTGCCGGTGAAATACACGGCATATTCTGTTTGTTTCCGGCGCGAGGCTGGATCCTATGGTAAAGATGTCAGGGGACTCAACAGGCTGCACCAGTTCGATAAGGTCGAGATCGTACAGGTGGTGCATCCTGAAAAAAGTTATGTCGCCCTGGACGAGATGGTTGACTATGTAGCGGGTTTATTGCAAAAACTGGAGCTTCCGTTCCGTGTGGCCCGGCTCTGTGGCGGGGATCTCGGCTTTGCCGCAGCCCTCACCTACGACATGGAAGTTTATTCGGCAGGCCAGAAGCGGTGGCTTGAGGTAAGCTCCATATCTAATTTTGAGACTTACCAGGCACAGCGCATGAAGCTGAGGTTTCGGCCGGCAGAAGGTAAAAACCAGCTGGCCCATACCCTCAATGGCAGTGCTTTGGCCTTGCCCCGCGTGATGGCAGCACTCCTCGAAAACAACCAAGACCCGGATGGCATACGAATTCCCAAGGTGTTGCATAAGTATACAGGGTTTGAACGCATATGATGATTATTGTTGAACGTTGGCTTTGAGGCATCAGGTGAGCCCCGGCTCATCACATCCATGCAGCTGGCTCAATGACCATGGGGGGGAAAGACTTTTTTGAGATGATTTGTAAAGTATGCAAGATGGTTACGTGGTGATGCAGTATTTGCCATAGCATATACCGGATATTTGCAGGATGTAAAACAATCCTGGTATGGTTTTCGTTGTGCATGTGTGCACATGGTGAAAGACACAAATCGCTTTGACATTCATGATTACATACACCCCGGGCATTGGGTGCCAGGGCCAGGATGATTCCAAAGGAGCCAGATGCCTGAGCCGGTAATCCGGTTATTGCTTGCATGCGACTCCTTGCCAATCATTTGCCCTCGCTGGCAACTCTTTTCCGGGACTAGATAGCATAAATGGATTTAACTCAAGTACTCCTATGATGCAGTATCTTTTCAGAAATATTGCCGTTTTGTATTTGCTCCTGATTGCCACTCCGCTTTTGTTTGCGGAGGATGCCACCGACGAAAGACTGGCAAATCAGTATTTTCGCGATGGCCAATATGAGCAGGCTGTGGCCCTTTATGAGGAGCTTTTTGAGGAAAACCCCACTCCGGTCATCTATAACAACTACCTTGAAAGCCTGTTTGCCCTGGGTAAGTTCAGGACAGCGCGTCAGGTTGTAGAAGCACAGATCGAAGCGCATCCGGATGACATCCGGTACCAGGTAGACCTTGGCTGGTCTTATGACCGTGCCGATCAGTCGCGCAGGGCACGCCGGCAGCTTAATGGCCTCATTGATGACCTGGAAGCAGATCCTGATGCGGTGATCGGACTTGCCATGGCTTTTGAAACACGGGGATACCTTGACAGGGCCATGGACACTTTCAAGGAGGGTCGCCGGCTTTTAGGCGACAGCCACCCCCTGCATCTTCGTATTGCTGAGCTCCATGAAAAGAAAGGCGACTACCGTGCCATGATGCGTGAGTACCTTGATTATATTACTGCACGTCCGGATGACATGGACCGGGTCAGGGGCATGATTCAGGACGCAATCGCTCATGATCCGGGCTTTGAACGTAATGATGCGCTCAGGGCAGAGCTCCTTGCACGCACGCAACGGGAACCCGATCATGTCCATTACTCGGAGATGTTGCTGTGGCTGTCCATTCAGCAGCAGGACTTTCGCCTCGCCTTCCGGCAAGCCAGGGCCCTTGACCGGCGCCTGCAGCAGGAAGGGCGGCCAGTGCTGGAGGTTGCGGAATTGAGCAAGAACAACGCGCATTATGAGGTAGCTGCCGAAGCCTATCAATACCTGCTTGAACAGGGTGAAGAAGCACGCCATTACCTGCAAGCGCTGGTTGGCTATTTGAACGTCCGCTTTCTGGCTGTGACCGATGATTACACCTATGATCCGGATGATCTGCTTGAGATTGAGCAGGAATACAAGGAAGCCATTGGTGACCTGGGCATCAATGCCCGCACCGTAAGCCTCGTCCGCAACCTGGCTAACCTGCAGGCGTTTTATCTGGAGAACACGTCAGAAGCGATCGAACTGCTGGAGGCTACACTCGACCTCCCCCGAATCTCCAACCGTGTGAAAGCGGAATGCCGTATCGAGCTGGCTGATATCCTGCTGCATACCGGCCAGGTGTGGGATGCGACGCTTTTGTATTCGCAGGTCGACCGCATGTTTCGTGACGATCCCCTCGCCCATGAAGCAAAGTATAAAAATGCACGCCTGACGTATTTTATTGGTGAGTTTGACTGGGCAAAGGCCCAGCTTGACATCCTGAAGGCCGGGACATCCAGGCTGATTGCCAATGATGCCATGAAACTGTCGCTCAGGATACAGGATAACCTGGGTGTGAATGGAGACCCACAGCCCTTGCTCATGTTTGCCCGGGCTGAACAACACATCTTTATGAATCAGTACGACAGGGCCTTACAAACCCTGGATTCCATCCAGGACGCATTTCCAAATCACCAGATACAGGATGATGTGCTCTTTGCACGCGCTGACATTATGCGCGAAAGAGGCGACTACGAGGCTGCAGACAGCCTGCTGGCCCTGATTACTGAACAGTATCCCATGGGCCTGCTCGCAGATGAAGCCCTGTTTCAGCGGGCTGAGCTTCAACAACACCTTTTTGAAAGAGACGACAAGGCGATGGCCCTCTATCAGCAGATCATGATCGAGTATCCAGGCAGCCTGCATACCATAACCGCGCGCAATCGCTTCCGGCAATTGCGGGGCGACGTTGTTAACTGAAAAGACCATACCCGTGTCATCACCCGTAAGGCCTAAAAAAGCCCTGGGTCAGCATTTCCTGGCCAACAAGCGCATAGCAATGAAGGTAGCTTCTTGCCTGGAAAACCCTTCCGCATACCGGCATATCCTGGAAATCGGTCCTGGTACCGGGGTGTTGTCTCACTTTCTTATCGACAGCCATCCGGAAGCATGGTATGGCATGGAGATAGACAGTGAGTCTGTGGATTATCTGCGCACGGCCTACCCGCATCAGGATGACAGGATCATCGAAGGAGATTTTCTGCGGTACGACCTGCACAGGCTTTTTGGTTCAGACCAGTTTGCTGTGATTGGTAATTTCCCATACAATATTTCAAGTCAGATCATCTTCCGGGTGCTCACCCTCCGTGCGCAGGTCCCTGAACTGACGGGGATGTTTCAGAAAGAAGTGGCGCAGCGGATCGCTTCTCCACCTGGCAGCAAGGTGTATGGCATATTGAGCGTGCTCTCACAGGCATTCTATGATGTCCGGGTCTGCTTCCATATCCCCCCTGGTGTGTTTATCCCACCACCGAAGGTGATGTCGTCGGTGCTCCACATGCGCCGCAAAAAGGACTTTATGCTGCCCTGTAATGAGAAATTGTTTTTTTGTGTGGTCAAGACAGCGTTCAACCAACGCCGCAAAACACTCCGGAATTCTTTGAGATCCCTTATTATTGATGGGAATATGCTGCCAGTGCATTATGCCGGTGAGCGTCCGGAGCAACTGAGTGTGAAGGATTTTGTCGCCATCACGCAGGCCATACGGAATTAACCCTCATCCCAGCGACAGGCGGCTGCAACCAAACCAGGATCAGGCCGTCACAGGTTGCAAGTTATTTTTTCGCTTTTTCACAATAAAGGATGTATTTTTGTTTGCTGTATGAAAGCCGATCTGACTATGAATACGAAAAAGTTGAAATCATTTGAATATGCAGGCAAGGTGCATTCATCTGGCGATGAACCGACAGGACTGCATCGGCAGGAGGCTTTTAATACCTCATTTGGCCATGTGATGGTAGTGGTTGCCACCGAAGGCAGGGATAAAAAGCAGGAAGAGCTGGCCGGGATTGTAGCCGAACGCATGCGCTATTATATGGATCATGCCGATGATGAACAGGTGGAAGATATCACCACCAGTGCCTTGAAATACAGCAACGGATACATATGCCAGCTGGTGAAAAAGGATCCGACCTATAATACCCCGGCCCGGATCAGTTGCCTTTGCTTGCTGAACCATGAAAACACCCTTCATTATGCATGGGCGGGTGATCAGGTATGTATGGCATTATGGGATGGGAAAAAGGTCCATCCTTTGTTGACACATGGCGGTGATACCACCCAGGGCCTGCCGGAGCAGGTGCAGGTGGCTAAACCCCTGGCCTTCGTCGGCCAGGAACCCCAGTTGAGTCCCCGGAGTGCTGAAATCCCGCTTAAACCTCTTTCCGGTGACTGTATATTGCTTGGAACAGGTCCCATTTGTCAACACCTTTTCAGGAAAGATGTCAGAAAAGTGATGCAGGACTCCATGCCGCTGCAGACTAAATTGTTGCGGATCATGGGGCTGTTTGAGCATGAAGCTGCACGCCAGCCTGCATCATTGATGATGATCTCCTATTATCATGTCGACCATACCACAAGGGTTTTTATGGGTGAAAGAGAAAATGAAAGCAGTCTTTCCCGGGGTACTTTATCAGGAGCTTCCCGTGTGTCCGGAAGTTCAGCACAGCAGAAAAGCAATTCCGTGCAGTTGAATACATTAAAATATGCCATGATTGTGCTGGCCGGCATTCTGGTGGGTTATATGGTCTATGACTTATTTGTTTTTGATCCCAAGCCCCCCATACGGCTGCCTTCAACAAGCCTGGTCGAAACACATGATACGATCGTGGATGTTCCCGGGGAGGCTTTGGAAGAACTGGATGCTCCACCTCCATTCCCTGAAGATGAGCTATATACGGTAAGAGGAGGTGACACGTGGAGCAGAGTCTATAGACAATACCAGGTGTGTTCCTGGTTTATTATTAATCATCCGCGGAACACCGGAAGGTTTGGACGGGGTGGCAGCCTGATCGCCGGGCATGAAATACACATACCGGTCAGGTATAGTGGCGACCCGGAACGGAATCCCAATTATTACCACGAATTCACAACCAGCGAGGTCGGACGTGGCTGTGAAAATGTGGACCAGGAGTTCCTGAATGCTTTCCATGAAAAGTATGATTCCCAATAAATGGCATTGATGGACCACGCCGGCTTGATATTGTTTCTTGATGAAACGCACCCCGTTTTGCAGGATGACCTGGAAGGGATGGGCTACCGATGCATATATGATCCGGACATTAGCCGTGAGCAATTAAAGTCCCGCTTGCATGAGTTTACAGGGATCATCGTGCGAAGTCGCATCAAGCTGGATAAGGAGCTGATTGCTGCCGGGCATAATCTTCGTTTTATCGGGCGTGTGGGTAGCGGGCTTGAAAATGTCGATGTTGACTTTGCCAAAAGCCAGGGTGTGGTTTGCCTGAGCTCCCCGGAAGGAAACAGCCAGGCGGTTGGTGAACATGCTGTTGGAATGCTCCTGGCTCTCCTGAATAACATATGTGTGGCTGACCGTGAAGTCAGGGATGGCCAGTGGCACCGCGAAGCCAACCGTGGCATGGAGGTAAGCGGGAAAACAGTGGGTATCGTGGGATACGGCAATACCGGCAGCGCATTTGCCCGCTGTCTCAGTGGTTTTGGGTGTACACTACTTGCCTATGACAAATACAAACAAGACTATGGAAATGCTTTTGTCAGAGAGGCAGATATGGATGAGATCTTTCGTGAAGCAGACATACTTAGCCTGCATGTGCCACTTACTGAGGAGACCTTTTACCTGGTAACCCGAACCTACCTGGCCCGCTTCAGGAAAAAGATCATCCTTATCAACACTTCACGCGGACAGGTTGTTCGTACGGCCGACCTGGTTGCAGCCCTTGAGGCAGATCAAGTCCGGGGCGCTGTGTTAGACGTGCTGGAATATGAAGACCTTTCTGCCGATTCAATAGGCGCATCACCGCTGCCAGAAAACTTCAGTAAACTATGCGAAATGGATGGCAAAGTGGTGCTTACCCCGCACGTGGCAGGCTGGACGGCAGAATCTAAAATTAAATTGGCAAGTGTACTCTCCGGCAAGATCCGCGAGATCACACGATGAGTGCAACAAGGGCCGGACCTTTTTCCTGTATGTTTATCCGTTTTTTCTGACGATCATCTGCAATGTGGTGCGGCTCTTCTGCTCCATCACCACCTCCTTGTCCTTTATAAGCCTTTCCATGCAAGCCCTTTGGTAATGTCTGACGGTGATCAGCTCCAGGTCCTTGTTATATTTGACGCTGAACATGATCCGCAGATCACGCAAAAGCGCCGGCGTTTTGATGCGGTCATAATCAAAACAGGCGCTGAAGCTGATGGCGGAATTCTGCATCAGGTTCATCTTTACACCGTGGCGTGCAAAATCTGCAAATATGCGTGAAAGGTTTTCCTCGGCAATGAAGCTGAAGTCCTTCGGAAATATAGAGATCAACACCTGGTTGTCTTTAAATATGTAAGATGGGATCTGGTTGTCCCGGGCTTCATGATGGGTTATCAGCGATCCGGGCTTCTCCGGATCCTGAAAGGATTTTACTTTTAATGGGATTTTTTTGTTTAATAGCGGCTTCAGGGTTTTTGGATGGATTACCGTGGCGCCGTAGTAGGCCAGTTCGATGGCCTCCTGATAGCTGATGTTGGGTAGTAAAACGGCCTGTTCCATGATCTTGGGGTCTGCATTGAGTAACCCGGGAACATCTTTCCAGATGACGACCTCCCGTGCCTGCATGGCCCAGGCAATGATTGCTGCTGTGAAATCAGAACCCTCCCGGCCCAGTGTAGTGGTAAAACCCTGAGGTGTGCCTCCGATAAAGCCCTGGGTGATCACCAGCGGGGGCAGATCTTTGCCGGGATCCTCCCTGAAAGCCCATCCCAACTGTTCCTGGATAGCTCTGCTGCTCATGACCCAGTCAACACGGGCATCCCTGAAACTGGCATCTGTGATGATCAGCTTTTGCGCCGGAAACAGCCGGTTAGGTAATCCGGCATCATTCAGATACATGCTCAGGATCCGCGTAGACACCATCTCGCCAGAAGAAACAATGCGGTCATATTCATAATTATAATTGTCGCCGGGTGAATCAGTGATGTAATAATACAGTTGGTAGAAGGCTTGTTCCAACACCTGAAACACCTGATGACCAGGGTCGGGAAACAATCCGCGGGCAATGTCCATATGAAATGAACGGATCTCTTCATATTTTTTTTTCATATTTGACATGTCACCAGACATGAACAATGCGCACAATTCTTCCAGGGCATTCGTGGTTTTTCCCATCGCAGAGAGTACGACTACCAGCGGCGAGGTGCCGTGATGATCCCTGATGATGCGTGCTACGTTCCTTACCGATTCCGGATTACGTACCGATGCCCCACCAAACTTAAATACCCGCATGTTTCCGGTTTTTTGAGCGACTTGCATACGCAAATTTAGTCAATTTGTGCATAAACATTTTTTCTGGCGTGAAAACAGATTTGTCCTGATCATGCTTTTCTGCCCCGCCAGCTGGGCTGGTGCTAACAATAAAAACCCCGGCAAAAATAATTGCCGGGGTATAATAAGCGGAGTATATGATGGGTATAATATGAACAGCTTACTGATTGTCTTTCATAGACTCCATCAGTTTCTTGCGCGTAAAGAATATCCTGCTCTTTACGGTGCCAATGGAAAGGTTAAGCTTCTCAGCAATCTCTTTGTATTTATACCCCTGGTTGTACATTTCAAATGGGGTGCGTTGTTCTTCACTGATCGCGCCAATTGCCTTGTTAATTTCCTTTACTGAATAATCCGAATCCGGCAGGCCAATACCGCTCTCTTTCGATAAATTGAGGTAGTATAAGTCATCAGTTTTGTCCAAAATGGTGTTGCTGCGCACATTCTGCCTGTAGTTATTGATAAAGGTGTTTTTCATGATCGTAAAGGTCCAGGCCTTCAAATTGGTGTTGTCGGTGAACTTTTCGCGGTTTGTCAGCGCCTTCAGGTAGGTTTCCTGCACCAGGTCCTGGGCGTCTTCATAGTTTGACGTAAGGGTATATGCAAAGTACTTCAGGTTGTTCTGCAATCCCATGAGTTTGTGGTTAAATTCTAATGCTGTCATGACGGTTATGGTTTTTTGTGTTTAATAATCTATAAGCAAAATTAAACAAAAAAATTAAGTACGCAAGTACTTTAATACTTTTTAACATTACATGTTGAGTAATAAACGCGTTTCATTGACATTAATCACCTGTTTGCGACATAAAATTAGGCAATAAAATGCGAAAATCAAAATGTTACGTGTTTAATTATTGTTAAAATATAACAAGTGTTGTTTATGAAATTGGTTTTTTTGAATTAACAAAAAAAGACTTCCGTCGAAGGGGGGCAAAATGCCCACGGAGGCAAGAAGGAAGTAAGAAGTAAGAAGTAACCGAGGCATTTGTGCTTACGCCGATGATCGAGGTAAGAACAAAAAAAGCCTGGCAGGTCTGGCAGGCTTAAATAGGGTTAGCGATACCCGCAGCTGTCGAAATTGGCAAAAAACAGGCTGGGATGCTTACAGGTCTTTCAGCAATTTTTTAAACTGCTCAGCGTCTTGTATCGGGATGACGTTTTTGGGAAAGGGGACCTCGTTGGTCTGGACCTGGTTGCCTGTGACAAATATTTTCTTGTCCGGGAAGGTTTCTCCGAGCTTTTGGATGTAATCCGGGAGTTCGCGTTGGCTGAGGGCAGCTATGAGATACGTGAAGAGATAGTCGGCGTTGCGTATATTGACTACCTGGTGGAGGTCGTTGAAGGGTACGGACTGGCCAAGGTAGATGACTTTGAAGCCATTTTTCTTCAACAGAAAGCTGTAGAAAAGCAATCCAAGTTCGTGGAGCTCATTTTCCGGCAAATACAGCAGAAAAGTGCGTGCATCCGGTGAGGATGGTTTAGGCTGACCGTCTATGGCAATAATGAGCTTTTGCCTGATCAGGTAGGTGATAAAATGTTCCTGGGCGGGGTTTATCGTACCAATAAGCCATAACATTCCCACTTTTTCAAGGAAAGGATAGAGGATATGTGTTACGCAATGCTCGAATCCAAGCTGCAGGATGGCGGTGTTCAATATCTTCTCAAATGCATCCTCATCGAACTCGATCATCGCAACCACCAAATTATTGATTGTGGTTGCATGATCTCCGTTGGTGCCGGTTATTTCCATGACCTTATCATGGATTTCCGCTTCATCCATACTGGCAATGGCGGATATTTTAAATCCATGGCGGTTGAGGGTACTGATGTTCAGCAGCTTCTTCAGGTCACAATCATGGTAGTACCTGATGTTGGTATCCGTTCTTTTGGGCTCAATAATATGGTAACGCTTCTCCCACATCCTGATGGTATGGGCCTTGATGCCACTGAGCTTCTCAAGGTCGTTAATGGAGTAGCGCGTCATATCAAATATATTTTAATACATCGTTTTAACGTTCGTGTGTATAAAAAGTTCATCCCTTTGGCAGAATAAAAAAAATTCCTTATATTGTCAAACCTTAGCATACGCTTGATTTGCAGTGGTACATCTCCGGTGGAATATCAGTCCGGCGTGATGTTGAAAAATAAATGATTCAATCATAAAATGCATGACATATGGAACTTAACACATTGGAAGTTACAGAGCAGCCAGAGGGTTTCCGGTTTACCAGCATTCGCGAGCTGGTAAACCAAACCCTTAACGAAAAATTTGAGCCCTCCGCAGCAACAACAGGCATCCCATCTGGTTTTAAAAACCTGGATGAGGTGTTGGGCGGTTTTCAGAAAGGCAGGATGTATACTTTAGCGGTTAAACCAGGCATGGGTAAAACCGCTTTTTTATTATCCCTTGCCAACAACATGGCCGTCAAAAATGACCACACCGTAGCCATTTTCTCTTCCGAGCGTTCAGATGTGAAGATGACCAGGCGCCTTATTGAAAGTGAAACCGGGATGTCGGTGCATAAGCTTAAATCCGGAGATTTAAAGCCCAGCGAGAAGGACCACATGTTATCTCTCCTTAGCAATATTGCCAAAGCCCGGATCTTTATTGATGACACACGCGCACTGAGCATTGGCGCTTTCGCCAAAAGTTTGCAGCATCTTTGCAATTTAGAACAACCTGACATGGTGATCATCGATTACCTGGAGCTGCTGAATAACAGCCAGCAAAAGCAGGAGGACCTCCCTGCCCACTACGCACAAATCATGGAAAACATCAGGGCCATTGCAGCAAAGCTGCAGGTACCGGTATTGCTTTTTTCTCAGTCTGCAGGTCACATTAACGGCAACTTGAACGGAAAACATACTCCCATGCATATGCTTCCGGCTTTTTTGAAGGAGCATACTGATGTGCTGATGTTCTTGCACCGAAAGTATACATTACCCGGCGAGAAAAAGAAATCCGAAAATAACCTGATCGACCTGTTTGTTTCAGACATGCAGACACCAGGTGATGAAAAGGCTGTCTCTTTGCAGTTTATTGAAAGCACGGCAAAATTTGCCGACCCTGTGTAAAAGATACCCGGCAATTTGCCGGGTTTTTTGTTTTTTTGCATGATATTTTTTGGACGATTTCAAATCTGTGATTATGGCTATTATCAATGAAAATGAATTACGCCAGGAAGCCGTACTCAATGTGGCCAAAAGAATGATCCTTGCCGCAAGAACTGCCCCCAAGGCCAGGGGGGTCAATACGCTCTCCATGTTGATACTCACCGGTTCAGACATTCAGGCACTGGCTAAGACCATGGAAAAAATAGGTAAGAAAGAAGACAATCCCATCTTTTTGCGTGATGCGGAAAACGTTATGCTTGCTGCCCGGGTGGTTGTCCTTATAGGTACACAAATCAGGTCGCTCGGGCTGAAAACGTGTGGTTTATGCGGGTTTCCAGACTGTGAAGCCAAAGATCAGGAACCGGATATCCCCTGTGCTTTTAATACAGGTGACCTGGGGATTGCCATTGGTTCGGCGGCTGCCGTGGCCATGGATGGACGCATCGACAACCGCATCATGTATACCATTGGTGTGGCAGCACAACAAATGGGGGTACTGGGCAAGGATGTGAAGATCATATATGGATTTCCACTGAGCGCATCCTCAAAAAACCCTTTCTTCGACAGGAAAAAATGACATATTGAACCGACGTGGCCATTATACCCTGTGCATGCAGGCATTGACAGCCAAGCTACAGCTCCCCGCTAAACAATTGACTGGCTGAACTTGTTTCTTTTCGTGATATAACAAAAAGCCTTTATTAAAAGGTTTCGTGGCTATCTTGTGTCTTCTTGTAAACCAATTTTATGAGGAGCCCTTAAAGTTTAAATCACTGAAAAGCACAAACAATGAAAAGAAATAGTGGCTTGGTAAGTTTTGCCGGCAAGCCGGTTACGCTGATGGGAAAACTCATCCAGGCAGATTATCCGGCCAAAAATTTCATGGCATTTACCCCGGACCTGAATCATTTTAACCTGAGTGATTACCAGGGAAAAGTACGTGTCATCTCCTCGGTGCCCAGTGTGGATACCGATCTCTGTGCCCAGCAGACCCGCAGGTTTAACCTTGAGGCTTCCAGGTTGGAGGATATACAGATCATTACCATTTCTGCAGACCTGCCTTTTGCCCTGAAGCGTTTTTGTGCGGCAGAGGACATCGACAACCTGGTTATGGTTTCCGATCAAAAGGACAGGGATTATGGGGTCAAGTACGGCCTGCTGATTGAGGAATATGGCATTCTGGCGCGTGCCATCGTCGTTATCGACAAAGAGGACAGGGTCAGATATGTGGAAGTCGTAAATGAAACTTCCGAGCATCCCGACTATGACAAGGCGCTTGAGGCTGCCAAAAAACTGGTTTAGTTTAACTTGAAAACCCACGCCCTTTGTGTGTGGTGATGTGCTGGCAGGGCTTTGCCCGCAGGCCTGTGCGGCAGAATAAAATCTCGGCATGAAGCAAAAATCTGGGTAAAAGCTGCCTCCTTTGGTAGTTGTATTTTAGCGGATTTTTTGTTCGTGGTGATGCTTCCCTTGTATTGTCTGTAAAGCGTTGACTGTTATTCAGGTAAATGAGGCGTATTGTGTAGCGTGATATCCCAGGCCGGCCATTTTGCATAAACCACGATGTTTGCCAGGTGACGGCATCAAGGGTATGCCAACCCAATACAGGCGCAACAAAGCAAAAGCGAGCGGGCATCCAGGCGCCGCTCGCTTTTGGTTTATCAACAGGTGGATTTGCTTATTTCACTTCTTCAAAATCCACATCGGTTACGTCATCGTCATCATCTTTTTTTCCAGATGACTGGTCTTGCTGTTGTGTTTGATCCGTTCCGGCCTGTTGCTGGCCACCGGCCTGCTGACCTGCATCCTGCTGCGCATTCTGGTACATCTCCGCGCTGGCAGCCTGCCATGCGTTGTTGAGCTTTTCCATGGTCGCATCAATCGCTGCAAGGTCTTTGTTCTTGTGTGCTTCTTTCAGGTCTGCAAGCGCCTTTTCAATCGGCTCCTTCTTCTCTGCAGGCAGCTTCTCACCAAACTCCTTGAGCTGTTTCTCAGTCTGGAAGATCAGGCTATCTGCAGAATTCAGCTTGTCGATCTCTTCTTTCCTCTTCTGGTCGCTTTCTGCATGTGCTTCAGCTTCCTCCTTCATTTTCTTGATCTCGTTTTCACTTAAGCCGGAAGAGGCTTCAATGCGGATTTTTTGCTCCTTACCGGAAGCCTTGTCTTTGGCCGACACGTTCAGGATGCCATTGGCATCGATGTCAAAGGTCACCTCAATCTGCGGCATGCCCCGGGGTGCCGGAGGAATGCCATCTAAATGGAAGCGTCCGATCGTGCGGTTGTCGTTGGCCATCGGTCTTTCACCCTGAAGCACGTGGATTTCAACCGAAGTCTGGTTGTCAGCGGCAGTAGAGAAAGTTTCCTGCTTCTTGGTAGGGATCGTCGTGTTGGCTTCGATCAGTTTGGTCATCACACCACCAAGGGTTTCAATACCCAGCGACAGGGGTGTGACATCCAGCAACAGCACATCTTTCACCTCGCCGGTGAGGACGCCGCCCTGGATTGCGGCACCAATGGCTACCACCTCATCCGGGTTTACACCTTTGGAAGGTTTGCGACCGAAATATTTTTCCACCACATCCTGTATCGCAGGTATGCGTGTGGAACCACCAACCAGGATTACCTCGTCGATCTCCGATGGCTGCATGCCGGCCTCTTTTAGTGCCACCTTGCAGGGCTCCAGGGTTGCCTGGATCAGATGATCGCTGAGCTGCTCAAATTTGCTGCGGGTAAGTGTGCGCACAAGGTGTTTCGGCACACCATCAACCGGCATGATATATGGCAGGTTGATCTCCGTGGATGTGGCACTGGAAAGTTCAATCTTGGCTTTTTCAGCTCCCTCTTTCAGCCTTTGCAATGCCATTGGATCCTTGCGAAGGTCTATGCCTTCATCCTTTTTAAACTCCTCTGCCAGCCAGTTGATGATGACATCGTCGAAGTCATCTCCGCCCAGGTGTGTATCACCGTTGGTCGACTTGACCTCAAAAACACCATCGCCCAGCTCGAGAATGGAGATGTCGAATGTACCCCCGCCAAGGTCAAAAACGGCGATGCGCAGATCCTTGTCTTTTTTGTCGAGGCCATAGGCCAGGGATGCAGCTGTCGGTTCGTTGATGATGCGGCGCACATTCAGCCCGGCAACCTCACCGGCCTCTTTGGTGGCCTGGCGCTGTGAATCGTTAAAATATGCCGGCACCGTAATGACTGCATCGGTGACTTCCTGTCCCAGATGATCTTCGGCCGTTTTCTTCATCTTCTGAAGTACCATGGCTGAGATCTCCTGTGGCGTGTACATCCTGTCATCAATCTTGACACGCGTGGTGTTGTTGTCACCCTTTTCAATTTTATAGGTAACCCTGTCGCGCTCCTTGGAAGCGGCATCATAAGGCATCCCCATCAGACGCTTGATCGAGTAAATTGTTTTTTCCGGGTTGATGATCGCCTGGCGTTTGGCAGGGTCACCAACCTTACGCTCTCCGTTTTCAGTGAAAGCCACAATCGACGGTGTAGTGCGACGTCCTTCACTGTTAGGGATCACCACCGGTTCATTACCTTCCATCACCGAAACGCAGGAGTTGGTCGTACCTAAGTCAATACCAATAATTTTACCCATTGTGTATGTTTTTTTGATGTGTAATTTCTGATTAATTATCCGGCAGTAGATGTGTCAATGATTATGCCAATGCAATTTCACGCCCGTTTTTTGAAATAATGGCACCTGATTGGGGTCGGAAAATGTTTGCTTGTGTCAGATAAATGACAAAAAGGCAGGCTAAAACCGGACAATCAATTTCAGGTTGACAAGCCGCGAGGTCAGGTAATTGGGTATGGCAAACATTTGGTTCTCCACGTCTTTAACCCATGAATAGGAAATGGTGTTGCTGATTTCGAGCAAATTAAAAATCTCGGCGGTGAGCCACATGCTGTCAACATGCCGGAGCGGGTTTTCTGCAGAGAACCGGCTCTCTTCTCCGATCAATTGTTTGGAGAAGCCAATATCAACCCTTTGATAGGGAGGCATTCGTCCGAAAGTGACATTCAGGTCTTCCCTGGGTGGCCAGAAGGGCATTCCGGAGCTGTAAAAGAAGCCCAGTTGCACCTGGTAACTGGGGTTCCTGGGCAGGAAGTCCTGGAAGAACATGCTGAAGTTGAAGCGCTGATCGGTAGGCCGGGGAATATGTCCGGCAGGCTCTTCCTCCCCATCTCTGTTGATGATGTATGCGCCTTCAATATTTTCGCGGGCCTGCATCACTGAGAGTGAGGCCCATGAGTCAACGCCGGGGACAAATTCTCCGTGGATCTTCATGTCCAGCCCGGCAACATACCCATCAGCGATGTTGTCGGCATAATACCTGATGCGCACGTTATCAAGCTGGTAGGGGATGAGATCATTCAGGTACTTATAGTATACTTCGGTGGTGTATTTAAAGGGGCGCTCCCAGGCAGTAAAATGGTAAGAGGATCCCAGCACCAGGTGAATGGACTCCTGTGCACGGATTTCCTGGTTGAGCCGGCCCTGCATATCCCTGAGCTCGCGGTAGAAGGGCGGTTGATGAAAATATCCTGCTGAAGCACGGAAAGTCCATCTTTCGGCCCACCCGGGCTTATATAACATGGTAGACCGTGGGCTGATCACCAATTGTTCGTTGAAATCCCAGTAGTTGGCCCTTACCCCTGCAGTGAGGGCAAATCGGCCATGAGGCCTTGTAAACTCCCAGGTGTTTTGAAGAAACCCTGTGATGCGATTTGATTGCATGTTGATCTGCGTATTCAGGGTGTCCTGAAGGAGAATGGCATGGTGGGGTTGACGTGGCAGCGAGTAACCGGCGGAGTCAATCAGGTTCCATTCATTCAGCCTGTCGTAGATATCCTCATACTGAAATTTCAGCCCCCAGTGTAATGCATGGTTGTCGATATTCCATCGTCCTTTGGTTTCTGCATTCCATACAATGGCATTGAGATAATTTCTGGCATGGTTTAAGAAGGTGCCAACTCCCAGGGGCACGCCGGTAGGCTGACCAAAGTCATCCTCGCCAAAATCTGTCTCGACCCTTTGCAGCCAATATTGACCCATCACGTCGAAGTTTTCCCGTTCATCTGACTGAAAAATGCTGCTGGTGAGCTGCATGGAGAAGTCATCATGGGGCTGAAAATCAAGCGAAAGTGCGCCGGTGGTGGTAGTAAAACGGTTGGTTTCGCGGCCGTCAAAAAATACCGTAAATTCACGCACATCCATGATGGTGCCGAATCTTGTACGTTGCACTTCCGGCTCAAACTGGTAGTGGTTGTCGTTAAAATTGCCAAGAAAGCTTAGCACGAGGTCGTCGGAAAAACGATAGCGCAACAGGGTCTGGATATCAGAAAAAGATGGACTGTAGTCTCCTTGCGTATCCAGCGTGCCAAGCAAATACTGATTGGACTTGTAGCGCAGCCCTAGCAGGTAAGAAAAGCGGTTGTTTTCAGATGTGCCTTCCAGGTGCACGGATCCTTCAAGGAGACTCAAAGAGAAAGATCCGCCAAATGCATCTGGTTCCTTATAGCTGATATCAAGTACGGATGCCATTTTGTCCCCGTACTGCGCATTAAAGCCGCCAGCAGAAAAACTGATCTCAGCAACCATGTCGGGGTTAAGAAAACTCAGGCCTTCCTGTTGACCGGCCCTTACCAGAAAAGGCCTGTAGATCTCTATTCCATTTACATATACTAAATTTTCATCGTAACTGCCGCCTCTCACAGAATATTGTGCAGAGAGTTCCGATGCAGTGGCAACGCCCGGAAGGGTCTGAATCAGGCGTTCTATGCTGGCGCTGGGTCCCGGCAGGGCAGAAGTGAGGCGCGGATCGATCCTGGTTACATCGGTGCTAAGCACTTGCCGGTCTCTGACCTCCACATCGGGCAGCGCTGTGACCAGGGGTTCCAGGATGATGGTGACCTCCTTCTCTTGACCGTGTTCAAGTCTGACATGAAGTTCCTCGGGCTTAAACCCCAGGTGAGAAACCATGATTGTTAAATCTTCTCCTGCCGGAATATGTAATTCAAAATGGCCCCTTTCGTCGGTAGTGGTGCCTGCATGTATTTCCCTCACCGCGATGTGTACAAACTGCATAGGATTATCCGCCTTGTCTTTCATGGTACCCCTGATGAGGGCTTCCTGTGCTGGCGAATAAATGGAAAGAAACAGGAGCGGTATGAAGAATAATTTATAAGTAAGATTCACGGGGCGTCAATAATCTTTATATGTATTTGTGTTATTTCGGTAAAGAGGCTGAATGAAAAACAAAATGACCTATATTAATTAACAAAAGGTAAGAAAAAATATTGCCCGGATATTAGTCATCCCGTCGGAATCTTCCTTCTCTCCATGCCTGAATAAATTCAGCCCAGGCAAAAGGGTTGAATAACCTGATGGGTGGTGACTGCCCGGCATAATACATCCTGTCAGCATGCTGCTGCACGTGCGCCCTGAAGTTCATAGAGCCGTCCATGGGCATGTTTTCGAACCGTTCACGCATCTCTGCATGTGCCAGGTTTCGCATGGCTCTGTCATAGTCGTAGGAAGGAACATCCGCATGAATAAAGGCGTGCCTGAACTGCTGCCTTGTTGGCCAGGGGTATACAACGGTCTCCGCCAGGTGTATGGTGTCCCTGGTCATCATTTGCACAGCAGAATACCTCGATTTGGTAAGGGTGTCGGGGATGGTATAATACGCATCAAGATATCCAACGGAGGAAAAACGCAGGGTGTCGTCCTGAAAAACCGGGATAGAAAAGAAACCATAATGATCAGTAGTTGTTCCACGAGCTGTGTTCTTCACCCATACAGAGGCATGCGGCAAAGGCTTGAGGCTGTCACTGGTAAGCAGCAGACCGGTAAACTGAACTACCCGGCGGCGCTCACGGTCCTGCCCAAAGCCGGTCTCAGCCATCAGCAATGCCAGCATGAACACAGCGAATCCAAAAATTACCAGCCGGTAAAAACCTTTTCTCATGCTTCGACCTCTGCGTTTTTAAAGTACAATGTATAAAGGTAAAAATAATCATCGAATTTAGGAAAACATCACGGGCCATCAGGGGCTATCTTATTATTCTTTAACATCTGTCAAACAGATTGCATACAGCAAGCGAAAAAAAAGCTGCTGCATATGCATGCAACAGCTTTCATTCCCAAAACCAGTATGTTTATTTGATAAATCCCTTTTGGCGGGCTTCTTTTAAGCAGGCATAAATGCCTTTTTTGTTGATGTTGCGTATCCCTTTTGTTGAAACCTTTAAGGTAACCCAGCGGTTCTCTTCGGGTACGAAAAACTTCTTTGTCTGTATGTTGGGGTAAAACCAGCGGTTGGTTTTGATGTTTGAATGCGACACGCGATGTCCTGTAATCGGTCGTTTCCCTGTGATCTGGCAAATACGTGACATGGTATGTATGATTTTGCGATTATGGAATTGGTCTTTTCTTAAAAGGAGTGCAAATTACGGCATTTATTTTCTTATACGCAAGTCTTTTTTAATAAAACAGGGCCTGAATTTGATTTTCATGGCACTTTTGTGTAAATTCGATTTTATGAAGTTCAAAACCTGCTGTGTTGTCCATGATAATGTGTTGATTGATTCGCAGAATCGGCAAGAGGTCCTGGGTGCATAAAGCGGCGTTACCTGATGCCATTAATCTGACGCATGATGAACTATTATGACATTTTGGGTGTGGATAAACATGCGGATGATGCGCGCATCAAAAGGGCTTTTCGCATGCGTGCCAAGCAACTGCATCCTGATGTGAACCGTGCGGAGCGTGCCAAGAAGGACTTTCAGCTGGTGAACGAGGCTTACCAGGTGCTGAGTGATGTCAACAAAAGAAGTGTTTACGACATGCGGCTTGCCCGGGGCACCCATGGCCAGCGGGTCTATTACAGGCCTGGAAGTGCTGCTGCGCAACGGAGCTATGCTTACACTGCCTATCGTAACCAGGCCTATCGCTACCAACAGTCTGCAAGCACCAGGAAGCCAGCCTGGGCAGAAAGAGTCTTAGACCAGGTATTGTTCCTGTTTATGCTGCTGGCAGGTCTTACCGCCCTTTTTTATGGCCTGTACAAGGCTTTTGTAGCGCCCGATGAGGAGTTTAACCCTTACCTGGCCATCACCTTTGGGGTGTTTTTTACCGTCCTTTTCCTGGTTGGATGGCATGTTAAGCAAAAGGACCGCGATTAGACATTTGCTGCCTTTTCTTTCTGCTCCAGTACATGAAACCGGCAATGATTCCAAAGCCGGTGATCATACAAAGGAGCACAGCGCCCAGCAACGGGTCTTTACCATATGTTTCAGCATATGCTGCGGGCAGGATGTTTTTTTCCACCAGGGGGACGATATCTCCCGCGCTGCTTATCCTGGTTTCAAGTACTTCTTTCCAGGGCCAGAGCTTGTTCAGTGATCCGATCATGAATCCGGTGAGCATGGCGAGGGTAGTGTGAGGATGTTTTTTCAGTAGCCAGGCGATCACATGTGAAAAGGCAATGACACCCGCTATCCCACCGATGCCAAATGTGAAAAGCACCAACAGATTCAGCTCATTGACCGCCTGAAGCATGTATTCGTACTTACCCAGCAGAATCAGCAGGAAAGCGCCGGATATGCCAGGCAGGATAAGGGCACAAAAGGCAATGCTTCCCGATAGAAAAACATACCACAGGTATTCCGGACCTGTTGAAGGGGTGGCCAGGGTGATGTAATACGCCAGCATCGTGCCTGTGAACAGGGATATAATTGGAGAGACCTGCCACTTTTCCACTTTTTTACCCACGAACAAGGCGCTTCCTGCTATCAGTCCAAAGAAGAAAGCCCAAACCAGCATGGCGTGGTGCTCAAAAAGCCATGAAAGCAGGCGTGCCAGAGAAAAGATACTGATCAGGATGCCACCAACCACGGTGACCAGGAAATTGCCGTTGACCTGCTTCCAGGCTGCGGGAAGCCCTTCACGAAAAAGTGTGCTGAATAGACTTGTTTGGATGGACCTGATGCTAAGGATAAGTTCTTCATAGATGCCGGTGATCAGGGCGATGGTTCCACCCGATACCCCGGGAACCACATCCACGGCCCCCATCGCCATACCCCGGAATAACAACAGCAATTGACCAACCCGGTTTCTCTCCTTCATATGTCTGACAAGATTCAAAAAGCGGCCGGTACATCCATCCGGCCGGAGGTGTTTTATCCTCAATGGAAGTGCTTTATAGTTTGTGCTTCTTCAGTTCTTCGGGGAGAAAATCGAAAAAAGTATCTCCGCGCAGCCCCACCCTGAGGGTTTCCAAAGCGACAATCTCAGCAGGAGCAATGTTGCCGAGGTTCACTTGGGCACCGAAGGCTTTAATGAACCATACCTGTTGCTGCTTAAGCGGGGCTTCCCAGATCACCTTTTCAGGACCCACTTCATGGATGATGCGTTGAATCAGGTCCTGATCAGCAGCTCCCTCCTTGCCATAAATGCCCACTGTGCCGCTCTCCCGGGCTTCGGCGATCACGAAACTGCTGCCCGCATCCAGTTCTTTTTGCATGCAGGACGTCCACGTCTCTGAGTCCATCGAAACATCACAATCCTTGGCACCTACTTCAGAGAGCACGGTAAAGTCTCCTGACAGGCGTTCGATGAGCCTGCACTTTTCGTCATGGGGAAGCTTAATTGACCCGTCCGACACCTCCACGGTGTCGCAGCCCAGTTTGTTGACAAACCGCAGGTAATCATCGAGCTGACCACGCAGCAAAAAGGCCTCCAAAAGGGTGCCTCCCACAAATACGCGCATGTCGTGCTCCTGATAAAGTTTTACTTTCGATGTTGCTTTATGGCTTACATAAGCAGTGCCAAAACCAAGCTTTAAAAAGTCGATGAGGTGCCCGGCAGTCTCAGCCAGGTCTTCTGCCTGTCGCATGCCAAGGCCTTTGTCCATGACCATGCTAATCCCTTGATGTCGCGGTTTTGTATCTCGAACGGGAAGAAAATCAAGCATGATGTACGTGTCAGAATAAAACAACAATGATTACTGGATGAGTCTGTCGACAACCTCCATGAAGGCGCTGTTGCCGGATAGCCTGGGAAACCTTGTCATAATCTGGCGTATTCCGTCGGGATCTTTTTGGAAGGCCTCTTCCAGGCAGAAGGTGCCATCCTGGCTTTTGCCGGTAAGAAAGAGGATGGCGGCCATCCCATAGAGCATCTGTTGATTGTCGGGCAGGGCTGCCATACCACGGTTCATCACGTCACCTGCAAGCTTCAGCCTGTCTGCCTTGACCAGGGCTTCCACATATTCAAACCAGGTCTCCTCGTCTTCAGGATCTGCTTCGATGGCCTTTTCATAAGTGTCGATGGCCATTTGCTCGTCTCCCGCAGCGAAGCAGGTGTTACCCAGCAGGCAGAGATAATTGACATTGCCGGGATCAATGTTGAGACCCTTTTCCAGGTATTTGATGGCGTCTTTTGCTTTGCCCTGCTCGTTTTCACAAACAGCCATGCCCACCCATGCATCTGCCAGCTCAGGGTCGATCTGCAGACTCTTCAGGTACCACTGCCTGGCCAGTTCGTAGTCATCCATCTTTTCATGACATTCACCGATATAATAATGTTTCATGGCATCAGTCCCGTCGATGTCAATAGACGCCTTGTAAGCCCTGATCGCCTCATGGTGGCGTTCCAGCAAACTCAGGGCATAGCCTTTATGAAACAACGAATGTTCATGCTTCTGGTCAATGGCCAGTGAATACTCCAGAGCCTCCAGGGCTTTTTCATACAAGCCGGCATTGATGTAGGAGACCCCCAAATTAAACCAGGCTTCTGTGCTATAGGGGTTTTTGTCGATCAGGCGCTTGAAGAATGTGATGCCCTCTTCCGTAAGAGACAACAGGTCAAAACAGTAAGCTGCCTCATAAATGGCGAGGTCATTGTTGGGGTTCACCTCCAGTGCCTTGCCAAGGTATTCGAGTGTCTTGTCGAAATTGCCCAGGTTCTCATATTCTATGGCAATGCTGCAGTACACATAGTCCGGTTCATCCGCATCAAATACTGCCTTGTTATACTCTTCAATGGCTTGTTCATAGTTGCGCAACTGCGAAAAAATGGCCCCTTTGGTAAGGAAGACATCCTGATTGCTGGGGTCGAGGTTCTCGACTGCCGACAACAACTCAAGCGCACGCTCTTCCCGGTTGAAGGTAGCCAACAGCTGGGCTTTCTTCAGCATCAGTGAAATGGAGGATGGATGCAATTCGCAGGCATAATTGGAAACCCTTAAGGATTTTTTATAGGAAGCCTGGAAAAGATAATGGTCAATGATCTCCACGAAGTCATCCACATCAAAGTATACAGGACGGTTATCCTGCATGAGCTTTTCATATCGCTCCACTTGCCAGGGTGTATGGGAATTGTTTTGCATCTCTTATTCATCTCAAAAGTAAGCGGCTCGTGACATCCTGCACGATTTTGTGGTCACAGCCACACGAATGGACACCACAAAGGTAAACAAAAAACAATTTGTAAGCTGCCGGCTTCATCATCCCCGTTGCCAAGGTCAATGTATGAAAATCAAAGAATAAATGGTACTTTTGCAAAAAAAATTTTATATATATGTTTGATAATTTAAGTGATAAATTGGACAAGGCCTTTAAGGTCATCAAGGGACAGGGCCATATCACCGAAGTAAACATTGCCGAGTCGCTGAAGGATGTGCGTCGTGCACTTGTGGATGCTGATGTAAACTATAAGATTGCCAAGTCTTTTACTGAGAATGTGAAGGAAAAAGCCCTGGGGCGTGATGTGCTTACCGCTGTATCGCCCGGTCAGCTGATGGTAAAGGTGGTGCACGAGGAGCTTGCCGAGCTGATGGGCTCAACTCACGAGGAAATAAATCTCAAGGGCAATCCTTCCATCATTTTGGTGGCCGGTTTGCAGGGTAGTGGTAAGACGACTTTTTCTGCCAAGCTGGCGAATTATTTGAAGAACAAAAAGAGCAAAAAGGCGTTGCTGGTTGCCGGTGACGTTTATCGTCCTGCTGCGATCGATCAGTTGAAGGTGCTTGGTGACCAGATTGAGGTAGAGGTGTATACCGAAGAAGACAAGAAAGACCCCGTGGGTATCGCCAAACGTGCCGTGAAGCATGCCAGGAACATGGGACACCAGGTGGTTGTGGTGGATACTGCCGGTCGTTTGGCCATCGACCAGGAGATGATGAATGAGATCTCCTCACTTAAGGAGGCTTTAAATCCGCATGAAACGCTTTTCGTGGTGGATGCCATGACCGGCCAGGATGCCGTGAATACTGCGAAGGCTTTTAATGAGCGTTTGGACTACGATGGTGTGGTGCTTACCAAGCTCGATGGCGACACGAGGGGTGGTGCGGCATTGACCATACGGTCTGTGGTAGACAAGCCCATCAAGTTCGTGGGTATCGGGGAGAAGGCAGATGCCCTCGATGTATTTCATCCGCGCCGGATGGCAGACAGGATACTTGGCATGGGTGACATCGTGTCGCTTGTTGAAAAGGCCCAGGAGCAGTATGATGAGGATGAAGCCAGGAAGCTCCAGAAAAAGATCGCCAAAAACCAGTTTAACTTCAATGACTTCCTTTCGCAGCTGCAGCAGATCAAAAAGATGGGTAATGTGAAAGACCTGATGGGGATGATCCCGGGCATGGGTAAAGCCATAAAGGATGTAGATCTGGAAGATGACGCGTTCAAAGGCATTGAGGCCATCATTTACAGCATGACACCAGAAGAACGTGAAAATCCGGCTATTTTGAACGGCAGTCGCCGCAAGCGCATCGCCCGGGGGGCAGGTACGGATATCACAGAAGTGAATAAGCTGGTTAAACAGTTTGAGGATACCCGCAAGATGATGCGTATGATGTCAAAAGGTGGCAAGGGTAAAATGGCCAGCATGATGCAAAACATGCAAGGCATGCGTCCGCGTTAAGCCGGCTTTTGGCTATTAGCTATTGGCAAGAAAGCCAAAAGCTAAAAGCCAGGAGCCAATAGCAAACAGCATTCCGCTTGAAAATACAAACAACAGATAACCAATTAGTTGAAAAAACACAAACACATTTATATGAAGCTTATTGACGGGAAACAAATATCTGCAGCCATCAAGGAAGAGATTGCGGGTGAAGTAAAAAAGATGAAAGACCAGGGTGAAAAAGTGCCCCACCTGGCAGCCATTCTGGTTGGAGAGGATCCTGCCAGTGAAACCTATGTCAACAACAAGGCGAAAGCCTGTAAGAAGGTTGGGTTTGATTCGTCTACCTATCGCTTCCCTGTAGATGTTACTGAGGAGGAATTGCTGGAGGCGGTCGACTTCATTAACAATGACCCTGAAATCGATGGGCTCATCGTGCAGTTGCCCCTGCCTGATCATATTGATAACCAAAAGGTAATCCAACACATTGCCCCTGAGAAGGATGTGGATGGCTTTCATCCGGTAAACGTGGGTCGCATGACAATTGGCCTGCCATCGTATGTGTCGGCCACACCCCATGGAATTATGGAGCTGTTGATGCGAAGCAGGATAGATACCCGCGGGAAAAACTGTGTGGTCCTGGGCAGAAGCAATATCGTGGGCAAGCCAATGAGTTTGCTGATGGCCCGTAACGAGGAGCCCGGCAATGCCACGGTGACGGTGTGTCACAGCAAAACACAAAACCTTGCGGAGATCACCTCCAAGGCCGATATCCTGATCGTGGCCATTGGCAGGCCCGAATTTGTTACTTCCGACATGGTGAAGGAAGGTGCGGTCGTGATCGATGTGGGCATCCATCGGGTGCCTTCTGACCAGACCAAGTCAGGCTTCAGGCTCATCGGTGATGTGCGCTTTGATGAGGTTTCAAAGAAGGCTTCCCATATTACGCCTGTCCCTGGGGGTGTGGGTCCCATGACCATTGTCTCGCTGCTGATGAATACCTTGAAAGCTGCAAAAAGAGAAATCTACGGATAAACAAGGTGAACCATCAACCCATAAATCTGCCACCCGGGCAACAGTCCCGCCTGCTTGCCGGGGAGCTTCTGCCGGTCATGGAACTTTTTTACTCCTTGCAGGGTGAAGGTTTTCATACCGGCAAACCTGCCTCTTTTGTGCGCATTGGCGGATGTGACGTGGGCTGTTACTGGTGTGACGCCAAAGAGGCATGGGATGCCTCCGTACATCCGCTCACCCCGATTAAAGACATCCTGGATTTTGTTGTGGCGCAACCCGCCAAAGCCGTGGTGATCACAGGAGGCGAACCACTGAGTTATAACCTGAACAATTTGTGTTTGGCCCTTAAAGAACAGCAGGTAACTATCTTTCTGGAAACCTGTGGAGCTTATCCACTTAGTGGTCAATACGACTGGATATGCCTGTCGCCTAAAATCAACATGGAACCCCGCCGCGACATGCTCCACGCGGCAGACGAACTGAAGGTGATCATTCGTGATGCCGCTGACCTTAGCTGGGCCGAAGAGAATGCCGCTTTGGTGAAAGACAGGTGTAAACTGTTTCTACAGCCCGAGTGGAGCCAATATCATAAAATCCTGCCCCGCATCGTTTCTTACGTAAAGAAAAATCCCAAATGGATGGTTTCCCTGCAGGCGCATAAGTTTATGCGAATCCCCTGAAACAATATGCGTGGTGTATTCAACCTGGCATAGGGAAATGTTTTCAGGCGGTGGAAACCTGGTGATGCGATGTATGCCGGGCAACATGTGTTTGCTGTTCATCAGTTTATTCATGCAGGGCAATTATGCCATATGGCCTGTGCGCTAAATTCCACTCAGATGATACGCACTTTCATGCTTTTATTGTTATTTCTGTGTTTCTTTGCTGAAGGGCTTGTTGCACAAGCTTCAGGGGAGCTGAGTACAGGAAGCCGAAGGGCTCGCAGGGCCTACGAGGAGGCAGCACAGGCCTATCGGCGCTATGACCATGATCAGGCCATAGAAAGGCTGGAGCGTGCCATACGCATCGATGATTCCTTTATCGAAGCCCATTTGCTGAAGGCAGAGATCTTTTATATGGATGAGGCCTACGAACAAGCAATAAGGCATTATGCCAGGTCCATTACCCTGGATGCTTCCTTTTTTCCGCCTGCGAAATACTATAAAGGATGGGCATTATTCCGCACTGCAGCCTACGGAAGAGCCGTATACTGGCTGGAAACCTTCAAAGAAACGGATGGGATCAGTGTATCCTTCCAGTCGAGGGTGCAGCACGCTCTTACACATGCCCGCTTTGCTGAAGAGGCCATGCAAAACCCTGTGCCATTTGACCCACAGAACATGGGGCCGGCAATTAACAGCGAATATGCTGAATACAGTCCAGCCCTTACGGCAGATGAGCAAACCCTGATTTTTACACGCAAAAAGCCGCTTGAAGGATATGAGCTGCATGAGGATCTGCCGCGCGATTTTTTTTACGAAGATTTTTATATAAGCCAACTGGAAGACGGCGAATGGACGAAGGCGCAAAACATGGGTGCACCGTTGAACACCCCTGGCAACGAGGGTGCACAAACCATTACGGCTGACGGCCGGCACATGTATTTTACGGCGTGCAACAGGCCTGATGGCATTGGAAGTTGCGACATTTATCATACCAGGAAGGTAGGCCGGGAGTGGAGTGTGCCGCAGAATGCTGGCCGGCCGCTCAACTCATCTTCATGGGATTCACAACCCGCCGTGTCGGCCGACGGAAAAACCCTGTATTTTGCCAGCAGCCGTGAGGGCAGCATCGGCTCCATGGATATCTGGAAGGCCCGGAAAAAAGATGATGGCCAGTGGGGAGAACCTGAAAACCTTGGGAAGACCATAAATACCAGCGGCAAGGAACTTTCTCCGTTTATACACCACGACAATGAAACCCTGTATTTTGCATCAGACGGACATCCCGGCATGGGAGGCCTGGACATCTTTGTAAGCAGGCGTGACCCGGAAACCGGGGCCTGGTCTGAGCCGCAAAATCTGGGCTATCCCATCAACACACATCGTGATGAGTTTGCTTTTGTCGTAGGGGCTTCCGGCCAACAGGCCTGGTTTGCCTCAGACATGGAAGGGGGGCATGGACGATCAGATATATATACCTTTTCCTTATATGATGCAGTGAGCCCGCAACCAGTAACCTATATGCGTGGAGTTGTATCGGATGCCGAAACAGATAAGCCGTTGCAGGCCTCGTTTGAACTTATCCGTGTGTCAGACAGACAGGTGGTCATGGAGGCTGCATCCGACCCTGAAGACGGAACTTTCCTGGTGGCCATTCCCACAGGTCAGGACCTGGCATTAAATATATCAAACCCCGGATACCTGTTCTTTTCCGACCATTTTTCCTATGATGGGATACGAAAAGCCACCGACCCGTACATCCGCGATATTGAGCTGCATCCCATCCGGGAGGGAGAAGCTGTGGTGTTGCGCAATATCTTTTTTGAAACCGACAGCCACGCCCTCAAAGAGACCTCCATGGCAGAACTCCAAAAGCTATACCGCTTTATGCGCAAAAACCCCGATGTGCATATTGAGATCAGTGGCCATACCGACAGCAGAGGGACTTATGCGCACAACCTGGCACTATCTGAAAACCGTGCGCGAAGCGTGCGTGACTATCTTATTGATCAGGGCATTCCTGGTTCCCGGTTAACTTATAAAGGATATGCCGACACAAAACCGGTCGACACCAATGAAACGCCAGAAGGGAGAGCGATGAACAGACGCACAGCGTTTAAAATTATAAAGTCGCAAGACCGTTAATCAAGCCGTGGTGCATCATATTGGCTAAACTTCTCATATAACGCATCCCATCCATTGTTAATAATTATTTCTTTGATTTTAGTTGTCCTCATGGGGGGTAATGATTATTTTTGAGGTATGGAAAACAAGGAGAAAAAAGTGCGCGAAGGCACCCGCGACAAAAACAAAAAGGTCTTTTTTTCGCTCGACTATTCGGATCATGGCAGGGTTCCTCCCCATGCCATTGATTTGGAAGAGGCGGTGCTGGGCGCCATCATGCTCGAGCAGAATGCATTGACCAATGTGGTAGACATCCTCAAGCCGGAAGTGTTCTATAAGGAAGGACACCAAAAGATATTTGCCGTTATCCATGAACTATTTTCTGCTGCCCAGCCGGTAGACATCCTGACAGTTACCGAAGCCCTGAAAAAGAAAGGCGAACTCGACATTGTCGGTGGCGCTTACACCATATCCATGTTGACAAATCGCGTGGCCAGCTCTGCCAACGTAGAATACCATGCCCGTATCCTGTTGCAGAAACACCTGCAACGGGAGCTCATCAGGATCAGCTCCGAGATCATCAAAGACTCCTACGAGGACAGCACGGATGTGTTCGACATCCTGGATAAGGCAGAAAAAGAACTCTTTGCCGTCAGTGAAACCAATTTGCGCAGAAATTACGATGACATGCACTCGCTCGTCAAAGAGGCTGTGAAACAGATTGAAGGAGCCAAAGATCAGGAAGGACATATTACTGGCATGCCCAGCGGTTTTTCTGACCTCGACAGGGTGACGGCTGGCTGGCAAAAGTCTGACCTGATCATCCTGGCAGCACGCCCCGGCATGGGTAAAACCGCTTTTATCCTTTCCATGGCAAGGAATATGGCCGTCGACTTCAAAAAGCCTATCGCCGTGTTTTCATTGGAGATGTCCGGCGTCCAGCTCGTTACCCGCCTGATAGCAAGCGAATCGGAGCTGGCAGCAGACAAACTCCGGCGGGGTCAGCTCGAACAATATGAATGGGAACAACTGAATGCCCGGCTGGGGTCTCTAACCGATGCCCCCCTGTTTATCGATGACACCCCCGCACTATCCATCTTCGAGCTACGTGCCAAATGCCGAAGGCTTAAAGCACAGCACGATATTCAGCTTGTGGTGGTCGACTACCTGCAACTGATGACCTCAGGATCGGATAATCACCGGGGTAACAGGGAGCAGGAAATCAGCAACATATCCCGCTCCATGAAGAGCCTGGCCAAAGAGCTTAATATCCCTGTAGTGGCCATCAGTCAGCTCAGCCGGGCTGTAGAAACACGGGGCGGATCCAAAAGGCCCATCCTTTCTGACCTGCGGGAGTCAGGAGCCATCGAGCAAGACGCAGATATGGTGTTGTTCCTGTATCGCCCGGAATACTACCAGATCACCGAAGACGAACAAGGCAACTCCACCGAAGGCCTTGCACAACTTATCATCGCCAAACACCGTAACGGTGCACTAAAAGACATTAGCCTGCGTTTTATTCAAAACTTCGCAAAGTTCACTGAATACGAATCAGGAGATTATGGCATGGGTGCTGACCTGATGCCATCTGATGCCTTCGACGATGAAGCCAACACCTTAACCATCCCATCCAAGATGAATGACGACCTGGATGACGATGATGTGCCATTCTGATCCCGGATCTCTTTGCGTTTTGCTGAACATTTTTGCATGTTTTTTGCTTATACTGAAAAGCATGACACATCAAGTAACAGGTTATTTTCAAATCGCAGCAGTTTGTTTGCTGAATGAGGTGTAACTGTTAAAAGACAAAAGGGCAGATAAAAAATGGCCGCCATAATACCGTGAAACAGTTGAGTTGACCAGATTCAGCCTTGGCATCGCCAAAAGTGGGCTGGCACTTATTTAATCCCGGTATATGCGTTGCAAAAAAACACGACTATTATGAGGTATCTGATCGTTAGCCTGTTTTTATTATTTTCATTGGTCGCCCAAGGTGCACAGATCCTTGTGCCGATGGATGACACCCAGAGGAACCATCTGAAAGCTTACGGTATCGCTTACCATGTGCTTACATATGACATAGAGGTGAGCTGGTTGCTGAACTACCGCGGGGGCAGCTTCATGTTTGACCACCACCGGGAATTTGAAGAAGAGCTTACCGTGCGCGGTGTCAGCTATGAGGTAATCGCGGATGTGCAGGCAGCTGGCATCCTGCGTGAAATTGCTGATCCGGAGGTCAACAAGGAAGAAATCCGTTTGCACAAAGTGCCCGAAATTGCTGTGTACACACCACCAAACAGCCTCCCCTGGGATGATGCGGTGACGCTTGCCCTGACATACGCTGAAATTCCCTATGATGAGGTCTATGATGAAGAGGTCCTTTCGGGTGTGTTGCCACTCTACGATTGGCTGCACCTGCACCATGAGGATTTCACTGGCCAGTTTGGCAAATTCTGGCTGGCCTTTCGTAATGCCGACTGGTACCAGGAAGATGTCAGGCTTGCCGAAGAAACGGCAAGGCGCCTGGGCTTTGATGAGGTGGCTGACCTTAAACTCGCCGTGGCAAAAAAGATCCGTGACTTTGTAGAGGGTGGCGGATATATGTTTGCCATGTGTTCTGCACCCGAGAGCATCGACATCGCCCTGGCAGCAGAAGGCGTGGATATCCTGCATGAAGTGTACAATGGCAGGCCACCGGATCCCGACGCCCAGGAAAGACTGGATTTTTCAAAAACATTTGCCTTTGAAAACTTTACCATCGTGCCCGACCCGGCAATATATGAAAAGTCCAACATCGATGTGCCGAAAACAGGCCGCAATGAGCCAACCGACTTCTTTACCCTGTTTGAGTTTTCTGCGAAATGGGACCCCGTGCCCACAATGCTGACCCAAAACCATGAAATGGTGGTTAAAGGATTTATGGGGCAGACAACCGCATTCAGAAACAAGGTCATCAAGCCCACTGTGACCATTCTCGGAGAAAACCGGTCTAAGGATGAGGCCCGTTACATTCACGGATCGCGTGGAGATGGCACGTTTACCTTTCTGGGCGGCCATGATCCGGAAGACTACAGGCACCATGTAGGCGATCCACCCACAGATCTGGACTTGTTTCCGAACTCTCCCGGATACCGGTTGATTTTGAATAATGTGCTCTTCCCGGCAGCCAGACAGGAACCATTGAAAACCTTAAAGACGAAGTAGCTTACCGACACCTGGCCTTTTTCTTGTAGGTCATGAAAGCATAAGGATACTTGTTTTTGTCGTCCGGCTCATATTCCTCCATGTCGATGAGCTCCCATTTTTCCGGGTCAATATCCGGGAAAAATGCATCACCTTCGAAGTTGGCATACACCCTGGTGATATACATGCGTCGGGTGTGATAAAGGTCTATGGTTTGTTCATAGATATCCGATCCGCCTGCCACAAACACTTCTTTTTCATCTTTGACCATCCTGATGGCCTCTTTTATGTTGTGGGCTACTTGTTCACCTTTTGCGTCGTAACCCTTTCTGGAAGTTACCACAATGGTTTTCCTGCCTGGAAGGGGTTTTCCAATCGACTCAAAGGTTTTTCTTCCCATGATCAGGGTGTGTCCCATGGTGAGCTCCCTGAAATGTTTCAGGTCGGCTGGCAGGTGCCATATCAGCCGGTTTTCGCTACCAATCACATTGTTGTTGGCAATGGCAGCAATGATATACATCTTCATAAAACAAGCGGCTTTGGTTAGTAGATTCTGAACCGTGGTGGATGTTGCACTTCATACGGCAACAGGTGCTTTTATGTGTGGATGGGGGTCATAGCCCGTAAGTTCAAAGTCATCATACCGGAAGGCAAAGATATCCAAAATATCCGGGTTGATTGTCATGGTGGGAAGGGGTCTGGGCTCGCGGCTTAGTTGAAGCCTGGCCTGATCAAGGTGGTTAAGGTAAAGGTGCGCATCGCCGAAACTGTGAATAAACTCCCCGGGTTCCAATTGGCATGCCTGGGCAACCATCATGTTGAGCAATGCATAGGATGCAATGTTGAATGGTACGCCCAGGAATACGTCGGCACTGCGTTGATAGAGTTGCAGCGACAGTTTTCCGTTGGCCACATAAAACTGAAACAGGACGTGGCATGGGGGCAATGCCATGCGTTCCAGTTCGCCCACATTCCATGCGCTGACCATGAGTCGCCTGGAGTCCGGGTTGTTTTTGATATGATCGATCACCTCAGTGATCTGGTCAACATATCCACCGTTTGTGGGCCAGCTTCGCCACTGCGCGCCGTAAACCGGCCCCAGGTTGCCTTCTGCATCGGCCCATTCATCCCATATGGATACGCCCTGGTCGTTAAGGTAGCGGATGTTTGTATCACCCTGCAAAAACCATAGCAATTCATGGATGATGGAACGGAGGTGCAGTTTCTTGGTGGTCACCAGAGGGAAGCCCCTGGCCAGGTCGAAGCGCATCTGGTGGCCGAAAATACTGAGCGTGCCGGTGCCCGTGCGGTCATTTTTTTGCACGCCATTTTGCAATATGTGGTCCAGCAGTTGGAGATACTGTTGCATGCTTGCGTTGATTATAGGTTCAAATGCGATACTTCGGTCATTGATGCGCCTTAATCACCATGAGGTGCCGGGCAGGTGTTTTAGGTTTTTTCGGAAGCGTGTTCCGGTTATTCGGACATGGTGTGCAAGCTGCGTATGCTATGGGGTGGCGAGGAGGACACCTTGCCTTAACCCATGATCATGCCCACAATCGTTGCGCTCATTAGCCCGGCGAGTGTGCCTCCCAGGAGTGCCCGCATGCCAAAGCGCGACAAAAGCACTTTGCGTGAGGGGGCCAGGGAGCCAATGCCACCGATCTGGATGCCGATGCTGGCAAAGTTTGCAAAGCCACACAGGAGGTAGGTGGCCATGATAATGGACTTGGGATCAGCAAAGGCGCCTGCTTCCTGCAGCTCAGCAAGACTCAGATAACCAATGAATTCTGTCATAATGATTTTTTCGCCGAGCAGTCTGCCCACGAGCGTGATGTCAGGCAGGCTGACCCCGATGAGCCACATGACCGGAGCAAAGGTGTATCCCAGAATAAACTGTAGGGAAAGGCTGTCATAGCGACCGTCAGTCACTTGTGCGATCCAGGGGTTCAGGTTGGCCACGTCGCCGATATAACCTACGATGTGGTTAAACATGGCGATAAAAGCAATGAACACCAGGAGCATGGCGGCCACGTTGGCGGCCAGCCGAAGGCCTTCGCCTGCCCCATTGGTGATGGAGTCCAGGATGTTGTCACCGATGCGGTCTTTGGATATCTCCATGGTCTTGTCAATCTCTTCGGTTTGCGGATAAAGGATTTTAGCCAATACCACGGCGCCTGGAGCAGCCATAATGGAAGCGGCCAGCAGGTGTTGTGCAAACATCAGGCGTTGCACGGGATCATCGCCACCCAGGAAGCTGATATAAGCTGCCAGTACACCACCGGCAAGGGTTGCCATGCCACCGGTCATCACTAGTAAAATCTCCGATTTGGTCATGTTGGGCAGATAGGCCTTGATCATGAGTGGCGACTCTGTTTGCCCCAGGAAGATGTTGCCGGCAACAGAAAGGCTTTCCGCCCCTGAGAGCCGCATGATCTTGGTCATCAGCCAGGCCATGCCAAACACGATTTTTTGAATGATGCCGAGATAGAACAACAAGCTGGTCAGGGCGGAGAAAAAGATGATGGTGGGAAGCACCTGGAAGGCAAAGATATACCCAAACCTTTCCGTGTCGAGAAAGCCTTCAAAAAGAAAATCAGTACCTGCTTTGGTGAAATCCAGGATGATCACAAAAAAGGATCCGATGGTTTCAAAAAAGAACTGTACGGCTGGAACCTGCAATACGCCAAAGGCCAGAAGTACCTGGACGGATAGGCCGATCCCCACCACGCGCCAGGAAATGGCCTTCCTGTTTGCGCTGAACACATAAGCAATGCCTATCAGGACAAACATCCCCAGCAGGCCTCTCAAGATGGAGGTGATGCCGAATGCATACTCATGGACATCCACAGGTGTATATTTCAAAGTATAGCGGTAATCTTCATCTGCCATGACGAGCCCATTTTCGGTAAGCTCTTCGATGACGAACACCAGGGGTTGCTCATCACCCCTCAGGCTTTCCTCGGTATGCCTCGCAATCATTTCACCTTCGTGGTAGTAATAGAGCAGCGGTGTGCCATTTTCCACCAGGTACACTATGGAGTCCACCTCTTTGGTGATCTCGGTAAGCTCCGGGAGCAGGCGCAAGGTGTCGGCATAACGGCTCCAGCTTCCACGGGTGTCAAGCTTCCAGAAATCTGAATCCACCGTGAAGGTTTTTTCTTCATCGGTCTCCACAATCGACAGGGTGTCTCCTGGAGCTGTGGTCACCTCTTCTCCGGTCTCCTTGTCTTCGATCACTTCAAAAGACCATACCCGGGACATGTCGGCAAGCCCTTCCTGGGCAGTGTCGTTGTTGCATGCGCTCAAAACCAAAAGCGGCACAAAAGTCAACAATGCAAACCTGAAAAGCGTAGTTTTCTTCTTCATTGGCAGTAATAAGTTGAAAGATGGATGATGTTAGGAAAAGAATATGGGTTATTTTTTGCTGCTTTTTCTCTTGTTGATCTCATCGCGGATCACAGAAGCTTTTTCATAGGCTTCTGCATCGATTGCCTCCATTAACTTTTTTTCCAGCTCCTTAAGGGTCATATGGCTGTATTGATCTTCGCTGGCAGCACCCGAAAAACCTGTTTCGGGCTTCTCTGTGGCGGCTTTTCCTGGCTGACCTTCCAGCGACTCATCACCCTCCTGCATGACAATGCCCGCAGCATCAAGAATGTTTTTGTAAGTGTAAATGGGGCATTTAAACCGCACTGCAATAGCTACTGCATCGGAAGTACGTGAATCTATCTCCACCTCTTTGATGCCATCAAAACAGATCAGTTTGGCGTAAAATATGCCTTCACTGAATTTATAGATGATGACTTCAGTGACACTGATGTTGAAAGTGCTTGCAAAATTTTTGAAAAGGTCATGGGTAAGCGGCCTGCTGGGCTTCATTTTTTCCAGTTCGATGGCGATGGCCTGCGCTTCAAAACTGCCTATGATGATAGGCAACCGCCGCTTTTTCCCTTCTTCGCCGAATATGAGTGCATAAGCACCGGATTGTGACTGGCTGTATGATATCCCGAGAATCTCCAGTTTAATTTTCTTCATAAGCAACTTCCTTCAAAGAATGATTTCACCAACAGCTTCTGTGAATAACAAAAATACGTAATTTTATCGAACCCCTTGCAGGCTTTTTGACTGACTGCCCGTGTATTGTTGCGGGTATAGTCGGTGTATAGTTTGTCGCCTGGCCGTGATGGCAGCGTGTTATACGCATTTTTCAAAAAATTGCCCATTTGCTTGTTTTTGGCAATAGATTAATACTTATTTTTGCCGCTGTACGTTGTCATCCATTATATTACATAATCTATAAAACAAAGAAAAATGCCTTCCATTTTTTGGTTAGTTCCTATTAGCTCCTTATTGGCGCTGGGTTTTGCCTGGTATTTCTTCAGGAACATGATGCGTGCCGATGAGGGCACCGACATGATGAAAAAGATTGCTGAACATGTGCGAAAAGGTGCCTCAGCCTATTTGCGCCAGCAGTACAAGGTAGTAATCATCGTGTTTTTGGTCATCACGGTGATTTTTTCTTTTCTGGCCTATGGTTTAGGCGTCCAGAATCATTGGGTGCCTTTTGCCTTTATAACCGGCGGCTTTTTTTCAGGCTTAGCCGGTTTTTTTGGCATGAAAGCGGCCACTTATGCCTCGGGCCGGGTGGCCAATGCCTGCCGCACTTCTCTTGATGGCGGACTGCGGCTGGCTTTTCGAAGTGGCGCTGTAATGGGCCTCGTGGTGGTCGGCCTCGTGCTGCTTGACATTTCAGCCTGGTTCGTCGTTCTTAACTTCTTTATCACAGAGATGGAGCCAGGATTTAAATTGATGACCATCACTGCCATCATGTTGACGTTTGGGATGGGTGCTTCCACGCAGGCACTGTTTGCCCGTGTTGGCGGGGGTATTTACACCAAGGCTGCTGACGTGGGTGCCGACCTTGTCGGAAAGGTTGAAGCCGGCATCCCCGAGGATGATCCGCGTAACCCGGCCACCATAGCCGATAACGTAGGCGACAATGTGGGCGATGTGGCCGGAATGGGTGCCGACCTTTTTGAGTCGTTTGCCGCCTCAATCCTTGCTACCGCACTGCTGGGCGCCGCAGCCTTCATGGGCGAGGATCTCCTGCACATGCAATTCAATGCTGTAATTGCACCCATGCTCATTGCTGCCACAGGCACCCTGCTTTCTATCCTGGGTGTGTTCATGGTGCGCACTCGCGAAGGCGCCACACAAAAACAACTGCTGCGCTCCCTGGGATTTGGGGTCAACATGAGTGCCTTTCTCATTGTCATCGCCTCATTCTTCATATTATATTTCCTGGCTTTGCCCAACTATCTCGGCATCTGGGGTTCCATCGTGGTGGGCCTGCTTGCCGGCATCGGTATCGGCCAGTCGACAGAATATTTTACTGCATCCGCCTACAAACCTACCCGCAAAATTGCTGAATCCGCACAGACAGGCACCGCCACGCTGATCATCAGCGGCGTGGGTACCGGGTTGATCTCGGCCGCAGTACCCCTGTTTATCATTGTAATCGCCATTACACTGGCATTCCTTTTTGCTACCGGTTTTACCTTCGACCTGGGCAGCCTTAATGTGGGACTCTATGGGATTGGCATCTCAGCCGTTGGCCTGCTATCCACGCTTGGTATCACCCTGGCCACGGATGCCTATGGCCCTATTGCCGACAATGCCGGTGGCAACGCCGAAATGTGCGGGCTGGGTGAAGAGGTCAGAAGCCGTACCGACGCCCTGGATGCCCTGGGTAACACCACGGCCGCTACCGGAAAAGGCTTTGCCATCGGCTCTGCGGCACTCACCGCGCTGGCCCTGCTGGCATCCTACTTCGAAGAAGTCCGCATGATGTTTGTCAAGTTCCTCGACATGCCCGATGCCATGATCAACAACATTCCAGCCATGGAAGCAGAGTTCATGGATTTCGTGCACCACTATGAGGTGAACCTGATGAACCCTAAAGTGATTGTCGGTATCCTGCTGGGCGTGATGGCCGTCTTCCTGTTCAGTGGTCTCACGATGAACGCCGTGGGCAGGGCAGCCCAGAAAATGGTCGATGAAGTGCGCAGGCAATTCGCTTCCATGCCCGGAATCATGGAAGGAAAAACCGAGCCGGATTATGCCCGATGTGTGCATATTTCCACCAAAGGCGCACAAAGGGAAATGCTGTTGCCTTCATTGATCGCCCTGATGATCCCGGTGGTTGTTGGCTTGATATTTGGTGTGCCCGGCGTGTCGGGTCTCCTGCTGGGGACCATCTCCAGCGGTTTTGCCCTGGCCATCTTCATGGCCAACGCAGGAGGTGCCTGGGATAACGCCAAAAAATACATCGAAGAAGGACATTATGGCGGCAAAGGTTCGGAAAGCCATAAAGCTGCCATTACAGGTGATACCGTGGGTGACCCCTTCAAAGACACTTCCGGCCCCAGCCTGAACATCCTCATCAAATTGATGGTGATGGCTTCCGTGGTGACCGTGGGAGTAGCTGTTGCCTATAACATCCTGTAGGATTTGGTTGTGAAGGCTATCCCTCGTTGGATCACACTGCATCATGTCCTGAAACCACATGATAAAAATTACCACACACACGGAGCATGAGGTTCAATCCTCATGCTCCGTGTGTAAGCTTTACCCCGGAATACCTGATGCATGCCGGGTACTGCCACACCTGCTCAATCCGCCTGTAAGATGCTGCGCAGGAAAGACATTCAAGAGAATTACCTGAACCACCGGCAGCCCAAAATGCATGTATATTTACCGAGGTGCCAATTTTGCAGAGGATCAGCCACGCCATCAGGACAAAAAACACTAATCATCATGCTTTTATTTGCGTTGTCATTCAGTCATATGCTCTGAAAACTAATTCTGTCAATGCATGCAGAACGGTTTTAGTTGTTTTGGATTTCAACAAAAAGATATCGCAACACGCCTGTCATACACTCATAAACTTATTTGTGTTTTTTTTTGTTATTGCCCTGTATTTTATACGTATTTTTGTGTTTTAAACTAGCGTTTGCAATATATCATGACAAAATTACCGAAAAAGACATTTTATTCCCTGCTCAATCATAGCACCACATCGTTTGCTGAGCGCCCGGCACTGGGATTTGTAGGACAGGAACCCCTGACTTATGCGCAGGTGGGAGAACAGGTTGCGCGATTGCGTGATCAGCTGATTAATAAAGGGATCAAACAGGGCGATAAGGTATTGCTGCTGGCTCAGAATATGCCCAATTGGGGGATATCCTACCTGGCAGTCACCTCCATGGGAGCTGTTGTGGTTCCTTTGCTGATCGATTTTACCGAGGAAGAAATAGCCAAAATACTTGAGCACAGTGAAGCCAAAGGCATCATTGTCTCCGAAAAACAGGCCCATAAGTTGTGTGGTGGACTTCCTGACCGTGTGAAATTTGCCCTGCTGATGGATAATTTTGCGAATCTGAGCTTGGGTAATCTGGAGTTGAACGGCGCCATTGTTGAGGTTGACGATGAAGTGAATGAGATTGCCGGGTCCTTAAAGGATGAACCTCAAGAGGATGACCTGGCAGCCATCCTGTATACTTCGGGTACAACAGGTAAACCCAAGGGGGTCATGCTGAGTCACAGGAACATTCTCACCAATGCGGAAAACACACTCAAGATGCAGGCGGTGACACCAGAAGACCGCTTATTGTCTGTATTGCCGTTACCCCATACTTATGAATGTACCATTGGGTTCATTATTCCGTTCATGTCGGGTGCATATGTGTCTTACCTGGACAAACTGCCTACGCCGGCAGTGCTTTTGCCTGCCATGCAGCAGGTGAAGCCTACCATGATCCTGACGGTTCCACTAATTATTGAAAAAGTGTATCAGAACAGGGTGTTGCCTAAGCTCACCGGCAGCAGGGTCATGCGGGCCCTCACACGGCAAAAGCACATCCGGAAGCTTTTCCACAAGCTGGCTATTAAAAAGATCAACAAGGCCTTTGGCGGGCACCTTCACTTTTTTGGAATCGGTGGCGCCAAGTTGAACGTCGAAACAGAACAGTTCCTGCGCAATGCGGGCTTTCCTTATGCCATTGGGTATGGTTTAACAGAAACATCCCCGCTTGTGGCCGGTTGCGGACCAGCAAGTACCAAACTGCAATCGACAGGCCCAGTCATTCCTGGCCAGGAAATGCGCATCCTGGACCCGGATCCGCATACCGGCGAAGGAGAAATCCTCGCAAAGGGTGACCACATCATGCAGGGTTATTACAAGGAGCCTGAGTTGACCCGTAAGGTATTCACTTCAGATGGTTGGTTTAAAACAGGAGATCTTGGTGTAATTGATGAGGATGGTTACTTGTTTATCAAAGGCAGGCTGAAGAATGTGATCATCAGTTCGACGGGGGAAAATATATATCCTGAAGATATTGAGGCAGTGATTAATAACCAACAGCATGTGCAGGAGTCGCTCGTTTACGAGCTGAAAGGTAAGCTCGTGGCAAAAGTGCACCTTAACTACGAGGAGATTGACAAACGCTATCATGAGCTCAGGGAGTCTACTGGTCAAAGTTATCATGAGTTGAAAGCATCAGCGAACCAGCTGTATGCACAGATGCAGGAAAAAGTAAGACAACACCTGGAAGAAATACAGAGACGAGTCAATGCAAGGCTAAACCGGTTTTCCAGGCTAACCCTCCTGGAAGAGCAGGTGGAGCCTTTTGAAAAAACGCCTACCAAGAAAATCAAGCGCTTTCTCTATTTTAACAAGCAAAAGGATGAAAGCTGACCGGAAGTCCGGATAAACATTGATTAATGGTCTTTACGTTATAAAATACGGGGGTCATTAAAAAAAAGGGGTTGCAGCATATTTGTTGCAGCCCCTTTTTTAAACCAATATCGGCCATTGTCCTGTGTCTTCAGCAGCCGGGTGCATGTGTGGAGGACGCACAGGCTGATGAATGGCACCTGGCGTTATCAATCCTGTGCATAGCTGTCGATGGGTTCGCAGGTACACACCAGGTTGCGGTCGCCATAGGCATCGTCGATGCGGGTCACCGGCGGGAAATATTTGATTTCGGCCGACCATGGCCTGGGGAACGCAGCCTTTTCGCGGCTGTAGGGTTTGTCCCAGTCGTTTCCGGCCGCCATCACTGCGGTGTGGGGTGCATTTTTGATCACGTTGTTCTCCTTGTCTGCCTTCCCATCTTCCACTTCCCTGATCTCTTCCCTGATGGCGATCATGGCGTCGATGAAGCGATCCAATTCCGCCAGGGGTTCGCTTTCCGTTGGTTCTACCATCAAGGTGCCGGGCACCGGGAAGGCCACCGTGGGGGCGTGGAACCCATAGTCCATCAGGCGTTTTGCAATGTCTATTGCGTCAATCGACACATTGCGTTTGAAAGGATTGCAGTCGAGGATCATCTCATGTGCCGACCACCCATTCTTACCAGTATACAGCACCTTGTAGTGGTCTTCGAGTGAGGACTTGATGTAGTTGGTGCTCAGGATGGCTATGCGGGTGGCTTCTTTGAGGCCGTGGCCACCAAGCAGTTTGATATACCCATACGTGATTGTCAGGATGAATGCACTGCCAAAAGGTGCAGCCGCTACGGCGTGAATGCCCTGTGCACCTCCGGTCTTTTGCAGGGGATGCGTAGGCAGGAAGGGCAGGAGGTGCGATTTGACGCCAATCGGACCGACCCCGGGTCCACCACCGCCGTGCGGGATGGCGAAGGTTTTGTGCAGGTTGAGGTGGCATACGTCGGCCCCGCAGATCGCCGGATTGGTATAACCCACCTGGGCATTCATGTTGGCGCCGTCCATGTAAACCTGGCCCCCATTGTCGTGAATGATTTTGGTTACCTCCAGGATGTCTTCCTCAAACACACCGTGGGTGGAAGGATAGGTGACCATGATGGCCGCCAGGTTGTCCTTGTGTTTCTCGGCCTTTTCACGCAGGTCATCAATGTCGATGTTTCCATCGTCATCACACTTCACCACGACCACCTTCGTGCCGGCCATCACCGCGCTGGCCGGGTTGGTACCGTGCGCTGAGGACGGGATGAGCGTCACGTCGCGATGCGATTCGCCGCGGCTGGCGTG
>PWNO01000220.1 GCA_003557765.1 Bacteroidales bacterium | reverse complement strand
ACCAGCGTCAAAAAAGGAGAATCCCTTCGCGACACCATCCTGACCGTGGCCAACTATTCCGACCTCATCGTGATGCGCAACCCCATCGAAGGAAGCGCCCGTTTCGCGTCAGAAATTTCGCAAGTACCCATCATCAACGCCGGCGACGGGGCCAACCAGCATCCCACACAAACCTTGCTCGATCTATATAGCATACGCAAAACGCAAGGCACACTTGACAACCTGCATATTGCCATGGTCGGCGACCTGAAATATGGCCGCACGATCCATTCGCTGGTTATCGCACTCTGCAACTACAACACCACCTTTCACCTGGTATCTCCAGTGGAACTCAAGCTACCCAGCTCCGTAAAAATGCACATCAAGGAACGTAAGCTGACCTATCACCAGTACACAGAAATGGATGAGGTCATGCCTATAGCTGACATCCTTTACATGACCCGCATTCAGCGCGAGCGCTTCAGCGACCCGTTGGAGTACGAACGGATCAAGAACGTATACATCCTGAACCATGAACTGATCGCTGACACCAAGGAAAATTTCCGGGTGCTGCATCCCCTGCCCCGCGTCAATGAGATTGCCATCAACGTGGACCAGAGCCCGAAGGCCTATTATTTTGAACAGGCCCTCAATGGAGTGTTTGTCCGCCAGGCCCTGATGGCTTCCATTTTGGGAATCAAATAATTATTCATGTGTACCTTGGTCATGCGTCATTTGATTACAAAAAAATAAGCACAACATGGAAAGTAAAAAGATAAAAGAACTCAAGGTGTCGGCCATTGAACATGGCACCGTCATCGATCACATCCCATCCAACGCCGTCTTTCAGGTGATCCGCATACTGAAACTGGAAGCATTTGACAACATGGTGTTGTTTGCCACCAACCTGGAAAGCAAGAAATACGGTAAAAAGGGCATCGTTAAGGTCAGCAACAAATTTTTCGCCCCCGAAGAGCTGAATAAGATCTCTCAGGTAGCGCCACACGCATCAGTTATCGAAATCCACGACTTCCATGTAACGAAAAAAACCATTGTCGAAACTCCAGAACGGATCAAAGGTATTGTCAAGTGCTTCAATCCCAACTGCATCACCAATATTGAGCAGCTTTCGGCCATCTTTGTTGTAGTGGACAAAGAGGATACCCGCCTCAAGTGCCACTATTGTGAGAAGATCACCACGCGCAAAACGATGGAGTTCCTGTAATACAAAGCACTTATAACGAAGTCTTTATAACCTGTTTTCATGCGCGCGTAATAGTTTGCCTGAAGCAACTTGTCTTTGTCTTGTCACAGGCGATCATTTGTTAGGCGCAATTTTCGCAAGGGCAGGGTGCACAGGTATTACTTCAGGAGTGCTGCATCTGGTCATTGACTCACAAAACCCAGCAGTTGGGGGCGGGCCAGACCGGCATCATCTTTTTCTCAACGGCGACCTGTGCATACAGCAGATGGGCTGTATGACCAGGGTACGGGCACCTTACGATAGCTTGTCCTGAAGCGCCTGGATCTCTTTGGCGGGATCCTTACCGTCATACAAGATGTTGTAAACCGTATCAGCAATGGGCATCTCCACCTTGTACCGGGTATTCATTTCCCTGATACATTTTGTGGCATAATATCCTTCAGCCACCATGTTCATTTCCATCTGGGCATAGTGTGGACTGTAACCCTTGGCCAGCATCTGGCCATAGCGCCGGTTTCTGCTGAACTGGCTGTAGCAGGTTACGAGCAGGTCACCAAGGTACACCGATCGGTTGATGTCTCTGTCGGTTGGTCGCACCGCGTCTACGAAGCGACTGATCTCGCGCAGGGCATTGGAGATCAGCACGGCCTGGAAGTTATCACCATAACCAAGGCCACTGGTTATCCCTGTGGCAATGGCAATGATGTTTTTCAACACCGGGGCAAACTCCGTTCCAAAGATGTCGTCTGTAATGCTGGTTTTGATGAAGCGGCAGGAAAACAGGTTAGACACAGCCACGGCATTGACACGGCTTTCAGATGCTACCGTGAGGTAAGTCAGTTTCCCCTGGGCCACCTCTTCAGCATGGCTTGGTCCGCTGACCGCCACGAACTGTTTGACAGGCACACCATATCGCTTATAGAAGAAATCGGAAATGATGTCATTGTCGCCGGGGATGATGCCCTTGATTGCGCTCACCACTGGCTTGTCGCGCAGCAGCGAAGCGTGCATCCCGGAAAGGGAGTTTTGCAGAAATGCGGCAGGAATACAAAACACGGGCACATCGGCGCGCTTGAGCACACGGTTCAGCTCGTGGGATACGTCCAAGCGTTTCGGATCGAAGGACACCGAGCTCAGGTATTTGGGGTTGTTCCCATATTGCTTCAGGTGCAATGCGATATCCTCCTCCCGAACCCACCAATGCACTTTTTGCAGGTTGTTAAGCAAGATCTTTACAATGGCCGTTGCCCAACTACCTGAACCGATCACTGCTGCCTGTAAATCCTGCATGTCAATTTCTCTTTTACTAAGAAGTAAAATATTCGCTTAAATCGAACTATCCACCACCAAAGGAGGTAGCATTTACCCCCATTTTTTCTTCGCACCGCAAATTTTTTCTGCCGCACAGGCCTGCGGGCAAAGCCCCGCCAGCACATCATCACGCCTAAAGGACGTGGGTTTTCAAGTTAAACTAAAGGCTTACCTCCACCTTGTGCTCTTCTTCTTCCCGGATCACTACGACCCGCGCAGTATCTCCCTCATTAAGCCTTTCCAGGGCTTCCATGTAAGTTTGGATCTCTACCACCGGAATGTCATTGATGCGTACGATCACATCACCATCAAGGATGCCTGCTTTTGCAGCGGGACGGTCTTCGGTCACCGAAAGCACCCGCAGCCCTTCACCATCATACCCGTGATCGGGCATCAATCCAAGGGTAACCCCACTGCTGCGTGTGCGTGCTGGTTCCTGCGTGGCTGTGCTGGTAAATGCAAGCTGATCCCAGCTTTCCAAGGCCTCAGCCATATTCAGGGCAAATTGCGTGATCTCATAAGCGCCAGTGTAATTGATTTTGTCGGGAGTATCCCCCGGACGGTGATAGTCTTCGTGCACACCGGTAAAGAAAAACAATACGGGAATGTCTATCAGATAAAAAGCCGTGTGGTCAGATCCCCCACGGCCACCGGGACTCTTCCGGACATTGAAATGCTCAGGTGCATGGGAATCGATAAGGTCATTCCACTCCGGAGAAGAACCCGTGCCGATCATGGTCAGCGTATGGTCTTCCATCCGCCCGATCATGTCAAGATTAAACATATACAACACCCGGTCCATGTCATAGGCATCGCTTTGGGTAAAATACCGGCTGCCGATCAAGCCTTTTTCTTCTGCACCAAATCCCATGAAGAGGTAGTTATGGTTTTGCCACCCCTGATGCTTTATATATCTTGCTGCTTCAAGCATCCCGGCAACACCACTGGCATTGTCATCAGCACCCGGATGAATAGCATGCACACCCGGGCTCAAGGAACCTTGCCTTCCATAGCCCACGTGGTCATGATGTCCTCCGATCACCACGGTAGTCTCCGCATCATTGTCGATGTATCCTGCCACATTGATCGCAGTATACTCTTCACGGTAGCCATCTGTAGTCAGATAAACCGTGCCATCCTGGTCCCTCATCAGATGATGCAGCACTTTCTCTTCTGCAAATAGCAAAGGAATGTCAAAATTCATCCGCGCCATGCGCATATTGATAGGCGGATCTTCGCGATGAGGAAGGGTGTTGACAAAGATGATGCCGCTGGCACCCTTTTCGGTAGCGGTATTGATCTTATCAAAAAGCATGCGCAAGATCTGCCTGTCACCGAGGGTGTCAAGCTGCTCAGGAAGAAAAAACTCCATCACAAAGATCTTGCCTTCCAGGTCTTGGTGCAAGGCATAATCGCAATAGTCTTCAAATCCCTCATGATCCTCCAGATGGCTCAGGCCAAAGCCCACGTGAGCAAATGACGCACTGATGCTTACAGATGGAGAACCGGGCAGCACATAATAATCGCACTCGTGCTCGAAATCTGCATCCTGGTATATAAATTCATTGTCAGGCCCCCAGACCCATTCACCCGGAAAAGGAAATTCCTGGAAAAATGAACCGTCAAACAGGGGCTCCAGGCCGGCTTCCTGCATGCGTTCCTTGATGTAGGCCACCGCCAGGCGCTCACCTTCCGTGCCAGCTTCCCGCCCTTCCATCTCTTCTGCTGCCAGGGTATAAATATCTTTTTGGATACGCGCTGTTGCGGATTCCTCATCAAAATCAAAGCCTGCAACAGGGAATGATACACACAGGGAAAAGGCAACCCATAACATAACCGGTAAATGCATTCGTCGTCTCATAATAGTCACATATATAAATAAATAAGTAACACATCAGCCGCTATGGCCCATTGCGATCATCCGCATAGGATCAATTTCGTGGCATATCGTGTGGAATCAAAGCCTAAAAATACGTATTTTTGAGCAACCGGAAAAACCATTTGTCATGGAACAGAAAAAAAGAAGCATCCTTTTTTGGGTAGTCAACGGCCTCATTGCCTTGGTAATCATAATATTTATCATCCAGAACTGGGATAAGGTGACCTTTACCTTTCTATGGCTGGAGATCAAAGGGTATGGCTTTTTGGTCTATCCAGTGATTTTCCTGCTGGGCTTTTTGAGCAGCTGGCTTTGGTCGCTCTACCGGGATCGCAGGAAAAAGCGGGCTGAAAAGGACAGGCAGGAGACCTATCAGCTGGAGGAATAGTTCGCTGCTTGAATAACTTCGCTGGTGGTCCAGCTTTCCTGATCGAATAGCTTGCCTTCTGCAATCAGCTCCAGCCTTGCGCCATGCATCTCTTTTCAGGAGAGCTTGCCCTTGTAATCTTCGTATCCGAACTCCCTGAGCAGATCAAAACGGCCATCCCTACGAATGATGCCAATCGAGGGGTGTTTGACTCCGTTGAAGAAGGTGGTTTTCACCATGGTGTAATGGATCATGTCGTCGAAGATGATCTTATCGCCGGGCTTGAGTGGCTTTTTAAAGGAATAATCACCCATTCCCATATAGTCGCCTGCAAGGCATGTCCCGCCGCCCATGCGGTAAACCGGCTTGCCGGGCTGGGCATCAGTGGCATCGAGGATCCGCGGTTTATAGGGCATCTCAAGACAATCTGGCATGTGGGCAGCAAAGCTGACATCCAGCATGGCGATGCGGATGCCTTGGTTTTCAACGATATCCTGCACGGTGGATACCAGGTAACCGGTTTGCCAGCCCACGGCCTCTCCGGGCTCCAGAATTACCTTTTCCAGGTTTGGATACCGGGCTTTAAACGCCCTCAGCAGCTGCACCAGGTGTTTCACGTCATAATCTTTGCGGGTGATGTGGTGGCCGCCGCCCATGTTAAACCATTTGCATTGCCTGATCAGTGGCCCAAAGGCTTCTTCCACACGCTGCAGGGTACGCTCCAACACAAAGCTGTCGTTTTCGCACAGCACGTGAAAATGCAGGCCATCGACCCCTTCCGGGAGGGTGTCGCCAAGCTTGTCGCGCGTTATGCCTAGCCGTGAACCTGGAGTAGCCGGATTGTAAATCTCTGTTTCCACTTCCGAATATTCCGGATTGATACGCAAGCCCACCGACACCTCTTCCGGCCAAGCCTTTACCTTGTCAATAAAGCGATCATACTGCGTAAGCGAATTAAAGGAGATGTATCTGCTACACCGAAGGATCTCCTCCATCTCTTCGGCATCAAATGCAGGTGCATAGCTGTGGGCCTTGCACCCCATTTCTTCATAGATCAGCCGGGCTTCGTGCAGCGAACTTGCAGTGGCCCCTTTCAGGTATTCTTTGATCTGCGGAAAGGTACTCCACATGGCATAGCCCTTCAGCGCACAGATGATATCCACACCGGCCTCCTGCTGCACAAGATCCAGGATCTGCAGGTTGATGTCCAGCAACTCCTCCTTCAGCACAAAGCAAGGGGAAGGGATGATTTCCTTGTTCATAGATTTAGTTTTATAATGGGCGGTGTTAATGTGGTAATGTGCTAATGAAGAGTTTCGGATGTAAGATGGATCCCTTTGTTTGTTTGCGGCTGATGGGTGTATTGGTGCGTGCTATGATCGGAAGTGTTTTAATGAGGTTCCTCCGCTTCGCGTTCGGAATGAGGTAGCCCCCGAATGTAAATAAAAAACAACGATCATGAAATTTACCGCTGGACATTGCCAAACGGACCCTTTCATTAGCACATTACCACATTAGCACATTAAACTCATCTGTTTTTCTCCACCGGCAACGGGCTATCCACCTGCTCATGCCACGGCAGGCCGAACTCCGGAAGTTTCGCCATAAAGGGATCCGGATCAAATTCTTCCACGTTAAAGACGCCCTCTCCCGACCATTTGCCGGTAAGGGCCATCATGGCACCGATCATGGCGGGCACGCCGGTGGTGAAGCTCACCGCCTGCGATTGTACATCCCGGTAGGCAGCAGCATGATCGCAGTTGTTCCAGACATAGTAAGTGCGCTCTTTACCGTCTTTAATCCCTTTTATCTGGCAACCGATGCTGGTCATGCCCTTATATCCTTCACCCAGGGAGGAGGGTTCAGGCAGAACGGCCTTAAGAAACTCCAGGGGAACAATATCTATGCCCTTAAACGTGATGGGCTTGATGCTTGTCATCCCCACTTCCTGCAACACGTTGAGGAAGTTGATGTACTGATCGCCAAAGGTCATCCAAAAGCGCGCCCGCTTAAGCGAAGGGAAGTTTTTCACCAGTGACTCCAGCTCTTCATGATACAGCAGGTAGGATTCACGTGCCCCGATTTCCGGGTATTCGATGGACTTGTGTATCTCAAGGGGTTTGGTTTCCACCCATTTGCCATTCTCCCAATAGCGCCCGTTCTGGGTGATCTCCCGGATGTTGATCTCCGGGTTGAAATTGGTGGCAAAGGCCTTGCCATGATCCCCGGCATTGCAATCCACGATATCCAGGGTATGGATTTCATCGAAATAATGTTTAGCCGCATAAGCGGTAAACACGCCGGTTACCCCAGGGTCAAATCCACAACCAAGTATGGCCATGATGCCAGCCTCCTTATACCGGTCGTGGTATGCCCATTGCCAGCTATATTCAAACTTGGCTACATCACGGGGCTCATAGTTGGCGGTGTCCAGGTAGTGGGTCCTGGTTTCCAGGCAGGCATCCATAATGGTAAGATCCTGGTACGGCAAGGCTACATTCACCACCATATCGGGTTTGAACTTGTTGATCAGGTGCACCAACTCGGGCACATTGTCCGCATCTACCTGGGCGGTCTTTATGCGGTCACCACCCACGGCACGCGCGATCTGCTCACATTTCTCCAGGGTACGGCTGGCCAGCATGATGTCTGAAAACACCTCCGGCAAACGGGCACACTTTCGTGCAACCACATTACCCACACCACCGGCTCCAATAATCAATACTTTACTCATGGCACGATTTTTTTAAGGACGAAATGACAAAATGACGAAATGTCTAAACAAAAATAAGAAAATACGCAGATCTTCCTTTGCTCCTTTTGTCTTTTTGTCTTTTTGTCCTTTTGTCCTTTCGTCCTTCCTTCTCACCCCAGCGCCCAGCTGCTTCTGTCAAGGCTCCGGTAATGGATGGCCTCTGCCAGGTGTTCCACCTGGATATCCTCGCTGTCGTCGAGGTCAGCGATTGTGCGTGCCACTTTAAGAATACGGTCATAGGCGCGGGCAGAAAGATCCAGCTTTTCCATGGCGGTTTTCAGCAGCAAGGAGCCGGCAGATGAAATGCGACATCCTTCGCGAAGATGCCTGCTTTGCATCTGGGCATTGCAGTAAATGCCATTATCTGAGGCATACCTCATGGACTGCCGCTTGCGTGCCCGGATGACACGCTGCCGGATCTCCCTGCTCGCCTCAGCGGGTTTGTGTCGGCTCATCTCTTCAAAAGGTACGGGGGTCACTTCAATATGGATGTCGATGCGGTCGAGCAATGGGCCGGAGATGCGGTTAAGGTATTTCTGCACATTGTTTGAGCCGCAAGCACAATCTTTCTCGGGGTGGTTATAGTAGCCACAGGGGCAAGGGTTCATGGAGGCCACCAGCATAAAGCCGGCAGGGTATGAAACCGAGAAGCGTGCCCGGTTCACGGTCATCACGCGATCTTCCAATGGCTGTCGAAGCACCTCCAGCACAGTACGTTTAAACTCCGGCAGCTCATCCAGGAACAACACACCATTGTGTGCGAGGGAGATTTCTCCGGGCATGGGATAGGAGCCGCCTCCGACCAGGGCAATGTCACTAACCGTATGATGGGGGTTCCTGAAGGGCCGGACCGCCAGAAGCGAGCTGTTATTCTCCAGCTTACCTGCTACACTGTGTATCTTGGTGGTCTCTAGCGCTTCCTGGAGCGTGGGCGGAGGCAAAATCCCAGGCAAACGCCTGGCAATCATCGTCTTTCCTGAACCAGGACTTCCGATAAGCAGGATGTTATGGCCGCCAGCCGCAGCCACCTCCATGGCCCGTTTAATGTTTTCCTGGCCTTTTACCTCGGAAAAGTCGACATCAAACTGATCCACGCGGGCAAAAAAATCAGCCCTGGTATCGACTGTCATGGGTGACAACTGCGAATCTCCATTAAAAAAATCGATCACCTGCCGGATGTTCTTTACGCCATACACCTTCAGCTGATTGACCACGGCCGCCTCACGGGCATTCGCCTCCGGAAGGATAAAACCCTCAAAACCGGATTCCCTTGCCTTGACCGCTATAGGTAAGGCGCCACGAATGGGTTGTAACCCCCCGTCGAGCGACACCTCGCCCATAATCATATACCGGCCGACACGGGCTGGCGAAACCTGACCGGTTGCTGCCAGTATGCCGATGGCAATGGTTAGGTCATACGAAGACCCCTCCTTCCGGATGTTGGCGGGAGCCATGTTTACCACAATGCGCTTTCCGGGGATCTTATAGCCATTATGTTTCAACGCCGCCTCAATCCTGTGATGGCTTTCTTTTACCGCACTGTCAGGTAATCCAACCATAAAAAAGTTCACCCCCGGTGCCACCGACGTCTCCACCGTGACAATCGTTGCGTTTACACCCTGTATAGTGCTACCGAATGTTTTTACAAGCATAGCCTGAGGTTTTTCCCTCAAATATACGCTTTATTAGTTATATTTTACAACTATTTTATTTATATTTTCTTCTTATTGATTTTTATGGCCGCAACAGTTTTAATATGACTTTACCCTGTAAGGGAAGTTTTCATCTATAAAAAACCGGCTGCTGGCCATTTATGCCAGCGCCTTATAAAGAGCCTGGCATTAATAACCTGCAGCCGGATACGGTATGTGGATTAAGAAAATTACATGTGAAACGAGCCATGCCAAAAAATTGTCAAACACGACGATGTTTATTGCATGGCGGGTTTGGCTTCGCCGAGCTCAAAAAGTGCTCGGTTCATGTGTCCGGAAAATCAAATAATACACACAAAAAAATGCAGCTGCTGATCAGAAAAATGAACTTACCCTGCAATACAGCTGATCTCCACATCAACAAATTTAGGCAGTGCACCCACCTGAACGGTTTCCCTTGCTGGTGGTTCACCCTCAAAACAGGAGGCATATACCTCATTGATTTTTGGAAAATCATGCATATCGCTTATGAATATGCTGCACTTGATGACGTTACTGAAATCCATGCCCGCTGCTTCCAGGATGGCTTCAAGGTTTTTCATGACCATCCTGGTCTGGTCCTGTACATCTCCCTTGACCAACTCGCCGGTTTTGGGATCCAATGGGATCTGACCGGATACATAAAGGATGCCGTTTACCTTGACCGCCTGGTTATATGGGCCTACAGGCTGCGCCGCCTTGTCTGTCTTGATGATCTCTTTCATAATCACGTATTTTTAAAGTTATTATTGATGTGTAAATGATGATGCGATCTGCTCATTATCACCCAAATAAACAAAGTGTCAAAAAGTCGAAAGTCTTAAGGGCCAAAGGTCAGGAGCCACCGGACAGCTAAAATTCATAACGCACAACTCAAATCCGGATTGCATCCAAAATTACGTATTTTTGTCAAACAGACAGGTCGTTCCCAAAGATGCATATTCTCATCATAGACAATTACGACTCCTTCACCTACAACCTGTACCACCTTGCTGAAGCCGTGATGCCAGCAAAAAGCAGGATCCGGGTGCTTCGTAACGATGCACTCTCCATCCAGGAAGCGGCGCAGTATGATAAGATCATCATCTCCCCGGGACCCGGACTCCCTAAAGATGCCGGTATCTCCTGCGAAGTGATTCGCGAGCTATCCGGGGAAAAAAGCATCCTGGGTGTTTGTCTTGGCCACCAGGCCATCGCCGAAGCATTCGGTGGTAAGCTGTTGAACCTCCCGACAGTCCTGCATGGCAAAGCCATCAACACCAGGGTCACCGACAGGATGGAACCCTTGTTCCGGGGATGCCCTGCACGATTTGACACAGGAAGATATCATTCATGGGTGATTGACCCGGAAAGCCTTCCCAAAGACTTGCGCGTGACCGCAATGGATGAAAAAGGCCTCATCATGGCCATTAGCCATAAAAACTTCGATATAAAAGGCGTGCAATTCCACCCCGAGAGTGTGATGACGCAGGTGGGAAGGCAGATGCTATCCAATTGGATCAATGGGTAAAACGCATTACCAAACGACAGACAATATGTTTATCTAAAACTTACACTGAAAACCGAGCACTGGACGCTGAGTGCTGGTCAACGGGTGACGCATTTTTTTTATTGATAAAAATGCAACCCTATTTCAGGACAAGACACTAATTCAGCACGAGACACGGGATTTAAGTTTTTCATTTTTCTCTTTTCACTTTTAATTATTCCTGGTAATAAATCCTTTTAACCCGCTGCGAAACTGAAGTAAAGACCTCATAAGGGATGGTACCTAACGCGTCGGCCACTTCAGTTACCGGCAGCTCCTCGCCAAAGATGATCACATCGTCTCCTTCTGACACTTTCAGACCTGTGACATCGATAGCACACATGTCCATACTGATGTTGCCGACGATGGGCACGCGCTGCCCATTGACCATCAGCCGACCGCGTCCACGGCTCAACCGACGGTTCAGTCCGTCGGCATAGCCTACCGGTACAATCGCAAGGGTCATCTCTTTCTCTGCCACTCCGGCTCTGCCGTACCCCACAGTGTCACCAGGAGAAACCTGCTTTACCTGGGAAACCACCGACCGGAAGGTACTGACATTCTTCAGCAGCGGTGCAATCTTATTGTCACCTGAGACGCCATACAAGCCAATACCTACCCGCACCATGTCGTAATGGGCTTCAGGGAAACGGGATACGGCGGCAGAATTGCAAATATGCCGGATGAAATCATAAGCCATGGATTGCCGGATCTTTTCGGTGGCCTCTTCGAAGCGCCGGACTTGCGCTCGGGTAAAGGCATCATGGGCGGGATCTTCACTGGCGGCAAGGTGGCTGAAGACAGAAGCCACGTAAATGTGTTGGTTTTCCTTCAGGATTGCGAGCAAACGATCCAGCTGTTCCATCTGAAAGCCGAGCCGGTGCATGCCTGTGTCCAGCTTGAGATGCACGGGAAACTGGCCGGGAGACGCCTGCGCATCATTCTCCATATATGCCCGGGTGGCATTCAAAAAGCGCTTAAGCAATGGGAATCCATAGATCTCAGGTTCAAGATCATAATCAAACAGTGTGTCAAAAGTTCGTACCTCCGGATTCATGACCACCAAAGGGATTTGCACACCACCTTTGCGCAGCTCCTTGCCTTCATCGGCATAGGCCACGGCGAGGTAGTCGGCATTGTAGTATTGCAGCATGCGGGCCACCTCCACGCTGCCACTACCATAAGAAAAGGCTTTCACGATGCCCATCAGCTTCACCTCAGGCTTCAGGATGGACTTGTAGAGACTCAGGTTATGGGCCAAAGCGTCCAGGTCGATTTCCAGGATGGTCTCATGGTCTTTTTGCTGAAGGATATTGCTGATGCGTTCAAAACCAAAAGGCCTCGCCCCTTTGAGCAAAATGGCCTCATTGTGGAACTGCTGAAAATCCGTTTTTTCAATAAAGTCGCCTGTAGATGGATAAAAGATGGCAGGCACATCAAACTGCGAGGCATGGTTTTGTATTTCAGGTCCGATGCCAGTCAGCCGGTCTACCTGCTTTGACCGCACCAGTGCAGCCACCTCTGCATACAGATCGTGCGGCGGCATCCCGCTTTGCAGGATGTCTGAAAGGATCAGGGTTTTCTTTCTTCCGTGCGCCTGGCTTTGCAGGAAGTCCAATGCGATCGTCAGGCTGTGGAGGTCGGCATTGTAGCTGTCGTTGACGATGAGGCTGTTATTGACCCCCTCTTTCATTTCCAGGCGCATCGAAACCGGCTGCAGCTTGCTCACAGATTTGATGATGGAAGCATCATCACTGCCGATATAATGCATAAAGGCAACCGCATGCATGGCATTCTCCACAGAAGCTTTATCCTGGAAAGGCAGACATAGCATCTGTTTTTCATCCTGGTATACCACGGAAACATAGGTATTGCCTGCCACCATGTCTTGCTGGACAAGTTGTATGTCGTTTTCGGGGGAGCTGCCCCAGGTAAAGAGGCGCACATCCGGGTGCGATTGATGCCACTGGCTGACCGCTGCATACACATCCTTATGATCCCTGCAGCAGATCAGTGTACGGCATTGCGCAAAGAGCTTCAGTTTTTCTCCTATTTTTTCCTTGCGGGAAGCAAACCCTTCATCATGGGCTGGTCCGATATTGGTAAAGAGACCGATATCCGGCTGCAGCACGGCAGCTAGACGCGCCATCTCGCCCGGCTGTGATATCCCCGCTTCAAACACGGCAAGGTCGTGGTTGTCGTGCATCAGCCATGCCGAAAGTGGCACGCCGATCTGTGAATTATAGCTTTTAGGGTTACGCACCATGTAATGCTGGTCGCATAGTGACTGGAAGATCCATTCCTTGACAACCGTTTTTCCGTTGCTTCCGGTGATGGCAAGCACCGGGCAGGCATGTCTGGCGCGATGTGCGGCAGCCAGTTTCTGCAATGCGCCCAACACGTCGTCCACCACGATGAAGGATACACCCCCTGATGATTTCGAAAGGTCATCCGGGAGATGATCAACTACAAAGGAGCGCACACCCTTTTGGATGAGTTCGTCGATATACCGGTGGCCGTCATCCTGCGTGCTGCGCAGCGCAAAAAAAAGGCTCTCCGCAGGCAATAATAGCCTTCTGCTGTCGATCAGCAGGAAACGAATCATGGCCCGGACATTCCCGGTCAAACGGCCACCTGTGATTTCTGCGACCTCCGACAAGGCATAGGATCTCATTGGGTTGCCAGGCAAATCAGCCTTGCGTGTCATATAGGATTAATTGTCATTATCGTCCTGCTCCTGCGCAACATCCAACGTGTTGGCTGTCATCTCTTCGTACATCTTCCGGTTTTTAACCACATCGATGGCCAGATAGACCGACTCCCGGAAGGCAGCAGGCGAAGCAATGTTTTTGCCAGCCATGTCAAAAGCAGTGCCGTGGGCGGGAGAGGTACGCACCACGGGCAGACCGGCAGTGTAATTCACTCCACTCTTAAACGACAGGGTTTTAAAAGGAATCAGCCCCTGGTCGTGATACATGGTCAGGATCCCATCAAAGTTGTTAAAAGATGCCGAGCCAAAGAATCCGTCAGCAGGATAGGGGCCAAACACCAGGATGCCTTCATCAAAAGCCTGCTGGATGGCCGGAATGATGATATCCTGCTCTTCTGCGCCGATCACCCCTTTGTCTCCGGCATGTGGATTGAGCCCAAGAATGGCAATCCTGGGTTTAATGATGCCAAAGTCGCGCTGCAAGGAGGCATTCAGGATCTGGACTTTCTTGAGGATGCCATCCCTGCTGATTCTGGAAGGCACTTCACGCAAGGGGATATGGCCGGTTATTACACCGATACGGGTTTCGTTGCTGACCATCAGCATGAGGCTGTCCGTAGCACCGAATTTCTTGGTCAGGTACTCCGTATGTCCGGGAAATTCAAAATCCTTGCTCTGAATGTTCTGCTTATTGATGGGAGCTGTAACCAGGGCGTCGATATGCCCGGCAGCCAAGTCATCAGTGGCAAGCTCGAGCGAATGCAATGCAGCCTTTCCAGCCTCTTCCGTGGTCTGACCCAGGTCGATCTTGATCTCCTCCTGAAAGATATTGATCAGGTTGGATTTGCCATGCACTGCCTGATCAACCGAGCGAATCACATGAAAATTAAAATCCTGTATGCCAAGGATCTTCTTGTGATAGCTGGCCACTTTGGATGAACCGTATACCACCGGGGTGAAAAAATCGAGCATACGTGAGTCAAACAGGGTTTTCATGATGATCTCATAGCTAATCCCGTTCACATCACCATGACTGATACCTATTTTAATCATATGGTTGGAAGATAAATCGCGTGTCATCACAATAATTTTTGCAAAATAATTTTTTATTCCTACAAAGGTACGTAAATTTATATCTGTAATGAGATGTCTGTGGGGAGGAAGCACCATTACACAGCCAGCCAACGTTTTCTCCGATAATTAACTATTGGATAAAAGCGCATAGTCAATAACTTGTCAACAAACTACATACACCCATTAAAAACCCATTAACTCATGACCCTTTTCGAAACAACAGGCATTTTTGAAAGCATCCTGGCCTCCTGGTGGCTGGTCATTATTTTGGTGATATTGCTGCTGACCATTTTGTGGATGCAGCATGTGAAAGCCATGCGGCGGCAGCGAGCAAGGGACCGGAAGCGGCCGGGACCCAATCCGGTGATCATCCTGGGTATGGTCACTATCTTTGTGCTGATCCTGCTGGCCCTTCCGTTATACCTCGGCACACTGGAAAACGATAATGAGGAGAAGGAAGAGACCGAGCTCATAGAAGATGAAAAAGCACACGACGAAGAAGATGAGTACGACGAAGAAGATGAGGAGGATACACGGGATCAGTGAGCCGTGTCGTCAGCTGTGCACCAGGCCTCCCTTAACAGCCGGGGCGCAGCGATATGGCCATGCACAACCTGGATGCCATATTTTTCCTTAGATTTGCATGCTCCGGGAAAGGAGTATCACCTGAGCGCAATTACACATGGCAGATTATGACAAGATCATCATCGGCATTGACCCCGGCACTAACAATATGGGCCTGGGTGTCCTGGGCTTTCGTCAAAATAAGATCGACGTGCTGGCCATGAACGTGCTGAAGCTTGACAGACTCAATAGCCAGCCGCTTAAGCTCAAGAAAATTTTTGAGACCGTGTTGCGCAACATCGACACCTTCCATCCGGATGAACTGGCGGTTGAAAGTCCTTTTTTCGGGAAAAACGTGCAGTCGATGCTCAAGCTCGGGCGGGCGCAGGGTGTGGCCATCGCAGCTGCCCTGCACCGCGGCATCCCGGTGTTTGAATACTCCCCGCGCAAAATCAAGCAATCGATCACCGGAAAAGGCGGCTCGTCAAAGGAACAGGTGGCAGGCATGCTCAGCCACATCCTTCACCTCACAGAGATGCCGGAGGATCTCGACAGCACCGACGCCATTGCGGTAGCACTGTGTCACCATTATCAACACACGGGGAAAGGTGCCGGAGACAAAAAAAACTACAGCAGCTGGAAGGCCTTCATTCACGACAACCCCGACCGGATTACCGGAAAATAAGAGGCTAAGAAAGATTTGTTCCTGAGGTGAAAATAGATTGTGCGGATCAGCTTACAGTGCTTCCTGAATTCGCCTGACAATGAGGTTAAACTCTTCGCTGCCAAGTTCCAGTTTGGGCTTGCTGAAGTCAATGTCGTAGATGCCGTTGATTGGTACCAGGTGGATGTGTGCATGTGGCACTTCCAGGCCAACAACTGCCACGCCAACCCGCTCACACGACATGGTTCTGTCCAGCGCTACAGCCACTTTTTTCGCAAAAAGCCAGAGGTCGCGGTAGGTGTCATCATCCAGGTCAAAGAGGTTGTCTGTCTCTTCCTTGGGAATCACAAGGGTATGTCCTTTTGCAAGGGGATTGATGTCAAGGAATGCCAGAAACCTGTCGTCTTCGGCTACCTTGTAGGCAGGAATTTCTCCCTTGACGATTTTTGTGAATATGCTTGCCATAACAGGAAAGTTTGTTCACGGCAATTATTGCCGTGAGATTTCTTCGATTTTAAACTTCATCAGACCCGCCGGCACATTGATTTCTGCAGTCTCTCCTTTCTCTTTTCCAAGAAGGCCTTTAGCGATAGGGGAGTTGACAGAAATCTTTCCGTTTTTGATATCTGCTTCATTTTCAGGGACGATGGTGTATGTCATCACCGCATTATTATTGAGGTTTTTAAGCTTTACGGTGTTCAGGATGGACACTTTGCTGTCGTCGAGTTGACTTTCATCGATTATTCGGGCATTGGCCAGGGTTTCTTCGAGCTTGGCAATACGAAGCTCGAGCATTCCCTGTTCATTTTTAGCTGCATCGTATTCTGCATTTTCTGAAAGGTCACCTTTTTCGCGCGCTTCGGCGATCATCTGCGATACATTCGGTCTTTCCACAGACTTGAGCTTCTCCAGCTCGTCCTTTAATTTGTCAAGCCCTGCTTTGGTGAAATACTTAACTTGGTTCATAGCCTTAGGATATTAAAAGAAGACCAGACATTCAACGGATGCCAATCCTTGCTTCGTTGAACGCCTGGAGATTATTGCTTGTTGTTTAAGAATATATTACCCCTGAATCCGCTATCTTTTGGCAGCACTTGCCTGAACCGCTCCGGATTTCAAACAAGCCCTGCCTGATACTTTAGGAAACAGGGGGCTTACAGAAAAAATACCTGATACCGGGTCTTAAACCCAACATCAGGCGGTTAGCTTGTTTTTACCTAAAACAAAGATAAGAAGTAATTATTTAAATAGCAAAAAAATTAGTCATATTTTCTGTTCAGTATCTCAGAAAAGATCACAGCCGTCCGAAGATCAAACTCAGGAAAGCCCTCCAGCCCTGTTCCAGCACCATCATACCTTTCCTCCATGGCAGCACGCATGGCTTCCTCCCTTTTATGCGATGCGATCAACTCCTCAATGGTCTGCTGCTTTTTTTCAGGAGGAGATCCCGCAGGTGCTGACACGGCATCCTTGTCTTTGTATTGTTCAAACCGGGGATCTTTCTTTTGCTGCTCCTGACCCCACATGGGCGTTTCATCCCGCTGGTCGCGCAAATCCTTCTCCCTGATGTCTTCCATGCGTTCGTATCCATCATCTTTTCTCACATTGCGCGCTGAGGCATCAAACACAGGTTCCAACTTTTCCGGTTTTTCCTTCTTCGATTCCGAGCCAAAAAACTCTTCAAGCATATCCTCCACGGTCACTTCTTTTTCAGCGGGCGCCGCTTCACCCTGTGCAGGCTGCTGCTTTTCGGCAGGCTTGCCGGACTTGGGCTTACGCTTCAGGAAGCTGACCAGCAACCAGACCACGATCAATACGATATATACAAGTTCTTCCATCTGAGAAACAGGATTTATTCCAGCAAACAAATTTACCAAAAATATGGTAACTTTATATCACGTTTTCAAAGTAAACTGAACCATAATAAACCAGGAACAGTAACACACCCTGAGAATGAATCATCAAAGCGCGCCCAGGGTATAAGCAAAGCTGATTCTTATTTTTATTGTACAATGAATTACCTGCGAACACAAAGATACAACATCTATTTCATCATTATTGTTTTGATGTTTTTACCCATGGCCTGCGATAAAGACAGGGAGCATCCGGTGCCTTATGTGCGCGTGGATTTTAACTTCAACGTCTTACACTATAACCTTGCAGGGCCCGGCTCTTCGCATCAGTTCTCCGATTTTGAATCCGGGGGTTACCGGGGGATTATCGTTCACCGGCTGATAGATGAATTTCGTGCCTTTGACAGGGCTTGTCCCTGCGACCCGCACAACTGCAAAGTGAGCATAGACCCTGACAACCAGCTGCTGGCGACGGATCCGTGCTGCGGATCCGTGTTCCTGCTGATTGATGGCACCATCATGGAAGGCGATGCACAATTCCCGCTAAAGGAATACCGGGCCACCTTCAACCCGGCCACAAACCGCCTGCATGTCAGCAATTGATCGCCTATTTCATATGGTTTTGATGACTTGAAGCCTGCGTGGCATACAAGGTGCCGCATGACACCAGAATGAGTGCCACGGGGTTATGGCCTGAGCCAGTTAGCAGTAACTTACCTGCATACAGGCATCAATACCTATAGTAATCCGGTTTAAACGGCCCTTCTTTCTTTACGCCAATATAGGCGGCCTGCTCCGCGGTGAGCTTGGTCAGCCGGACCCCAATTTTTTCGAGGTGCAGCCGAGCGACTTCTTCATCGAGGTGCTTGGGCAGGGTGTATACGCCCAGTTCGTATTGCTTCTGCCAGAGGTCCATCTGTGCAAGCACCTGGTTGGTAAAGCTGTTGCTCATCACAAAGGAGGGATGCCCTGTGGCACAGCCCAGGTTGACCAGGCGGCCCTCAGCCAGCAAAAAGATCTCGTGCCCATCAGGAAAGACAAACTTATCCACCTGGGGTTTGATGTTGATCTTTTCAACCCCCTTCCAGGCCTCCAGCTGTTCTACCTGTATCTCATTGTCAAAGTGGCCGATGTTACATACGATGGCCTGGTCTTTCATTCCGGCCATGTGATCGGCAGTGATCACGTCCTTATTGCCGGTGGCCGTCACAAAGATGTTGCCTTCATCGAGGGTTTCTTCCATGGTTTTCACCTCAAAGCCTTCCATGGCTGCCTGCAGGGCACAGATGGGGTCAATTTCCGTCACGATCACCCTGGCACCATAGCTGCGCATGGAGTGCGCGCACCCCTTGCCCACATCGCCATAGCCTGCAACAACGACCACTTTACCCGCAATCATCACATCCGTAGCACGTTTGATGCCGTCGGCCAAAGACTCCCTGCAACCATAAAGGTTGTCAAACTTGGACTTGGTCACCGAATCGTTCACGTTGATGGCCGGAACCAGGAGTTCTCCCTTCTCCATCATCTGGTACAACCTGTGCACGCCAGTGGTGGTTTCTTCAGAGATGCCTTTCAGGCTTTCTGCCACACGGTGCCATTTTCTGGGGTCTTCAATGTGTATGTCGCGAATCAGCTCCTGTACGATGGCTTCTTCCTTGTTGGATGCTTCCTTGCTGAGTAAAGACGGGTCTTTTTCGGCCTGGTATCCCTGGTGCAACAGCAGGGTGGCATCACCGCCGTCGTCGACAATCAGGTGCGGACCTTTGCCGCCCTGAAAGGTGAGGGCCTGATTGGTGCACCACCAGTATTCTTCGAGTGTTTCTCCCTTCCAGGCGAACACAGGAACGCCAGCCTCCACCATGGCCGCAGCGGCGTGATCCTGCGTGGAAAAGATATTGCAGCTGGCCCAACGCACATCAGCACCTAAGGCCACAAGCGTCTCAATAAGCACGGCTGTCTGTACCGTCATGTGCAGCGAACCGGTTACCCGGGCACCGGCAAGCGGCTTCTGTGCGGCATATTTTTTACGTATCGCCATCAAACCCGGCATTTCCTTCTCTGCGATCGCAATCTCCTTACGGCCAAATTCCGCCAGGGAGATGTCCCGGATCTTATAATCTAGTGCTGTTTTTGTCATCGTGTTATCCATCTTCTGTCGTCTTATTTGTTATTTTTGCAAAGGTAATATTAATATCAATAGTGGCTGTTGCCCACGCCATTCTGGCCTTTAGCGGATTAATGACACCCGTAACGGAAAAATGCATTCATGCCTCTTTACCTGAAAAAAGACCTGCGGCATGCCCGCCTTGGCATCTGGGAAATCACCGAAAACACCGGTGAGCTCTACGAGATGGCCAGCCTCTCACCACAAGAGGAAGCATTTTATTCCCGCCTAGGCACAGAGGTCAGGAGAAAACACTGGCTGAGCTACCGGCTCCTCCTGCCAAAACTCCTGCCTGCCCATGCTGTCTCCGGAATCTCATACGACAAATACGGCAAGCCCTCCCTGGATAATGGTGCCGGCCATATTTCCGTAGCACACTCCGGTAAGTTTGCCACCCTCATCATCAGCGAACGATTCCCCACAGGCATCGATATCGAACACATGCAGCACAAGATCCTGAACCTGGCACATAAGTTTTTGACTGACCGGGAACAGGAATACCGCTTCGCGACAGCTGTGCGGGAAAGCCTGTACGTCATCTGGGGTGCAAAGGAAGCCCTGTACAAACTACATGGCGAAACCGGTCTGCAATTCTCCAAGCACCTCGAAATAGAGCCTTTTACATATACCGGAAACGGCAAGGTCAAAGGACATCTACACATAGGAGAAACACACCGGATCATGGAATTGTTTTATGAAACCATAGAAGATTACCTGCTGGTATATACTGTAGAGCATGTCTGAAAATCGGAAATGCAAATGCATCAATCGCTGATCACCGTGAACAAGCCAGGTTGCTGTGATGTTACATTATTTTGGGAGTATAACCCGACAGGAAGGCGCTTTTTTATCAGGCTAGGGTTCAGCGTCTGATCCTGCTTTGTATATTTGTGTATGCATTGGTAACGGATTGTGTTGGCTGTCCCCGGAGTCATTCATGGCTATAGAGGCAACCCATACCATGGATGAAACGCATGGCAGGATAACCGAGCCATGCCACCGGGATTGACACACACGACAATAATTTCAGTATGGCGAGCGCCATGTAACATATTTGGTTAAATCATAAACACAAGAGAAATCAGTTGAATTATCAATAAAAAAAATAGCACGATGAAGTACGATTTGATTGTTTTGGGCAGCGGTCCTGGCGGTTATGTAGCTGCCATCAGGGCATCTCAGCTGGGGTTGAAAGTCGGCGTGGTGGAAAAAGCTGAGCTGGGCGGTGTGTGTCTTAATTGGGGATGCATTCCTACCAAGGCCTTGCTGAAAAGCGCTCAGGTATTTGATTACCTTAAGCACGCCGGCGACTATGGTGTAAACTTCGACGGTGAAGCCAAGGCCAGTCTGCCCGACATGGTGAAACGCAGCCGCGACGTGGCCGCCGGAATGAGCAAGGGGATACAATTCCTTT
>PWNO01000258.1 GCA_003557765.1 Bacteroidales bacterium | reverse complement strand
AGGGGTGCCCTAAACGAACGGGCTGAGATCAAACCCATTGAACCTGATCCGGGTAGTGCCGGCGAAGGGAAGGGATGTAAACAAATGACGGCTTTTTACTCCTATTTGCCGTTGATTGTTTCACACAGTTTAATTCATCTAATTATGCAAAAATTAGCAGTACTGATGGCGTTTTGCCTGATGGCACCTGTATATGCATCAGGCCAGTATGCAATCAGCGGTCGTGTGACCGACCGCGAGGGAGACAACACTTTGCCAGGGGCTCACGTGGTCATCAATGGCACGTACAAAGGGTTGTTTACGGATCGAGATGGCAGATTTCTTTTTGAGGATCTTGAATCTGGCGGGTATTTTTTACATATTTCGTTTATGGGTTATGACCCGGTTGAGAAGCAGGTGGATCTTACCGAAGACAGCCACCTTGAAATTGAAATGCAGCGTCGCGTAACACTTACGGAAGAAGTGGTGGTTTCGGCCGTAAGGGCTGGTGGGCGCGCACCGGTAACCTACACGAACATTTCGCAGGAGGACCTTGCCCCGCGCAACCTGGGGCAGGATTTACCCATGCTGCTCACCAACACGCCATCGCTAATGGCCAGCTCCGATGCCGGTGCAGGTGTCGGCTATACATGGATGAACATCCGCGGAAGCGACCAGAGCCGCATCAACGTGACCATAAATGGCATTCCGGTGAATGATGCTGAATCCCATGGCGTATGGTGGGTAAACATGCCCGACATTGTTTCTTCTCTGGACAATCTTCAGGTGCAGCGAGGCGTTGGTCTGAGCACACATGGAGCCGGAGCCTTTGGTGCCACCATTAACCTGCAGTCGACTATACTCAGGGATGAGACCTATGCCGAAGTCAACACTTCTGCCGGTTCATTCAACACCCTGAAGAACACCGTAAGCTTTGGCACCGGCCTGATTAACGACAACTGGGCCTTCGACGGGCGGCTATCCAGGATTGAATCGGATGGCTTTATTGACAGGGCCAGTGCTGACTTGAAGTCATTTTACCTATCCGGAGGTTACTACAGTTCCAATACCATGGTGAAGGGCGTCGTATTCTCGGGAAAGGAAACCACCTACCAGGCATGGAATGGTGTACCATCAGACTCTCTCAATCTAAACCGGACCTTCAACCCATACGGAATGTATACCGATGCGGATGGCAACTTGCAGTTTTATGACAACGAAACCGACAATTACCAGCAGGACCACTATCAGCTTCATGTGACCCACAATATCACCCGGGGGCTGGTGGCTACGGGAGCCCTGCATTACACCAGGGGTCGTGGTTATTACGAACAATATCGTGAAGATGAGGCGTTCAGCCGGTATGACCTGCCCAACTTGATGCTTGGCGACCAGGAGATCACCAGCAGCGACCTGGTTCGCAGGAGGTGGCTTGACAACCACTTTTACGGGTTCACCTACTCATTGAACTATAATAACTACCGTGGACTGGAATTGATATTCGGAGGTGGATACAATGAATACGACGGTGATCATTATGGTGAAATCATCTGGGCAAGGCACGCCCAGCATGCCGACATCCGACACCGCTATTATGACAACAACGGTTTCAAGAAGGATTTTAACAACTTCCTGAAAACCAGTTATGACCTGACCAATCAGCTGACTGCCTTTGCCGACATGCAGTACAGGTATGTTTCGTACAGCTTCCTCGGTCAGGCCTGGGTGCATGAAGAGGTGGTTCCCCTGCAGCAGAAAGAGACCTTTCATTTCCTCAACCCCAAATTGGGATTGAATTATGAGTGGGGGCCGCGGCATACCACTTATTTGTTTGGTGGTATCGGCAACCGTGAACCCGTTCGCCGCGATTTTACAGAATCTTCCCCGGAAAGCCGTCCAACACACGAAACACTCCGTAACATTGAACTTGGTTATGCCTATCAGCGGACAAATGCCCGATTTGGTGTGAACCTCTACCTGATGGATTATGTCGACCAGCTTATTCTAACAGGCGAGATCAACGATGTCGGTGGTTTTACCAGGACCAATATTGAAAAGAGCTATCGCATGGGTGCAGAGTTTGAGGGCAGGTACCGTTTCAACGATCTGCTGGCCTGGTCTGGTAATCTTACATTGAGCCGCAATAAGATCCCGGAATTTGTGGAGCATTCAGATAAGTATGATGCCGACTGGAACTGGGTGGGAACAGATGTCAGGGTGTATGAAGACACTGACATCGCTTTTTCTCCATCAGTCATTGCGTCGAGCCAGGTGCAGCTTACACCTGTAAATAACTTGCACGTCCACCTGGACAGCAAATATGTAGGCGACCAGTATATTGACAATACGATGAGTAAGGATCGCATGCTTGACGCTTATTTTGTCAACAACCTACGGCTGCAATATGTGGTGAATGCACAGCGATTCAGGGAGCTGGAGTTTGTTTTCCACATAAATAACGTCTTTGATGTGCAATATGAGACCAATGCCTGGGTATATAAAGGCGTTGTGGGTGATCAGGGGCTGATTTCCATTGATGATGGTTTCTTCCCGCAGGCCGGAAGACATGTAATGGCCGGGCTGAATCTTCGCTTCTGAAAACTTGAATGCCCCTGCAGAAGGCCAAGGCCATTGTTTTTGGTTTTCTGTATTGCACATCCTGTCTTTTTAAAATCACTTCATCGGCGTTGCGTTGGCATTCATGCGCTCAAAAACCTTATGCTTGCAAGGATTGTAGTGTTGCTGGCTATTTTTTGTCTTCAGCAAAACTACCTCTTGCTTGATCACAAGCTGACTGTCAACACATGTTTTATTAATAGCCGAAATTCCGCATTGCTGTTGATATGTGTCAAATTTATTTAGCATGGCTCGTTTTATTTAGAAATGTTAAAATTTCATCAGGATGCCGCCTGTGTTGTAAATAATCTTTACTTTCGTGTCAGCAAGTAACGTCATATGCATTTTTAAATGATATTAATGAAGCCATCTACATGCAAAAAGTATTGATTATTTATGACGATCCCGTGGTGGTGCAATTGGCATCAGGGATTCTTAGAAAAAAGGGATTTGATGTGCATACCGCCAAAGAGGGGCAGGCTGGCTTGCAATTGCTACAGGATAAAAAACCTGATATTGTGATCACGGATTACCAGATGCCCGGTATGAGTGGCATTGATGTATTAAACAAGATCAGGGAGGTGGATGATACTATCCCGGTAATCATATTGACGGCATATGGAGATGCTTCGCTGACCATTCGCTCTATGAAAACGGGGGCATTTGATTTTATTGAGAAGCCCATCAACCCCAAAGAGCTTTTGGATACGGTAAAAAACGGACTGCAGTCTATACAGGCCGTTAAAAAAGATGATCCGGATGATCCGGAAACTGAGCAAAGCAAACGGGATGAGAACCTGATGGTTGGCAAATCCCCGGCGATGCGTGAAATATTCAAGAACGTAGGCCGCTTTGCGCAAACCAGCGTGGGTGTGATCATTTCGGGTGAGACCGGCACGGGGAAAGAACGGCTGGCAAGGCTTATACACCATTCTGGCAGTCAGCAGGATGCACCGCTGATTCAGCTCAGCTGCAAAAGTCTGGAGAAAGAACACTTGGAACACGCGCGGAAGGTTATGACCGATTATGCTGACCAAAAAGTGTCCGGTGCGACTAGCGATGCTGGCTATGGCAGCATGATCCTGGATGAGGTGGGCATGCTGTCGGCCGACATGCAGGTGCGCCTGATGGACTATTTGAATGACCATTTCATGAAGGATCACGGCAAACAGCCCAGGCTGATCTCATTAACTACCCAGGACATCAATAGCTTGATCAACGAGGGGAAATTTTTGAAGGAACTTTATTACAAGCTCAAGGTGTTTTCTCTGCACATTCCACCCTTACGAGAAAGAAAGGAAGACATCCCTGTGCTTACCCATCATCTGCTCCAGGAACTCAATTCCTTGGTTAACAAAAACGTACATCAGGTGGAAACAAAGGCAATCAAGCTGCTGCAGTCTTATGACTGGCCAGGCAATGTACAGGAACTTAAAAACGTGCTGATGCAAGCTGTGCTGCTTGCACATGGAGAGCTGCTGGAGGCAAAAAACATCCAACTGGAGGGATTGTCTGAAGAACAGATTACCCCAGAGGTTCCCGACGAAATGCCCGAAAGCCTTGCCGAAGTAGAAAAAGCACACATAGCTAAGGTCCTTGCCTATGTGAGATGGAGTAAACAGAAAGCATCTTCCATACTGGGCATTACCCGGCCTACGCTGAATGCCAAGATTGAAAAGTATGGACTGAAGCGTTAAGGAAGGACACCAGGTTTAAAAATTTTGGCCTGTGCAGATTGACTGTACAGGCCGTTTTTTATCGTGTAGCCACCTGTAAAGGATCTTTCTGGCTACCAGCGAAGCCCTGCGCGAAAAAATCCACAAAGCATTGATTAACTGTATTGCCCTGTGAGGAAAATGCCGTGCATTTTTGAGGGCTGTATTATTCATGCAGGCGATATGCCTGATCAAGTAACCGGTTATGTAATTTCCACTTCGCATAATAAATATGATGCTGCAAGGCCAAATTATAGTAAAAAATATTTACAAACAGCACCAAAAACAAAAAAATCAACAAAAAAAGTAAAAAAATAATTAAAAAAATTTGCAAGATTAAAAAATATTTGCCATATTTGTCATGTAAAACGAGCAGAGGTAAAAATATTTAGCAATGAAGGCGCTGGCAATCACCATAATTTTTACAGTCATTTTCGCACTTGGATTGGTGCAGGATGCACAGGCGCAGGCAAGTTCAAGCGTTAGTTACACTATTGTCGTTACAGATGACATGCTTGCAGGAAGAGGGTATGATCGTGGCATGGATCTGGATCAGGCAGAAAGCAGGGAGCGCGCTCCGCAAACTTCCGTGGCTATCCGTATGCATGACGTGAATGACATTAATCAACAAATGCCTGCATTTGAAGCAGACCTTTCACCTGAAGACTCGCCTGCCATTGCCGGCATGCTTGCAGAAAACATCAACCCTGTTATTTTTCGTGGAGAAGAAACGGCTGATGTACAAACAGATCGTTTTCAGGAAGAAGATGGAGAATACCTTGTGGTGATGGAGTTTAACTAATGACAGGATAAAAGAAAAAAAACTTCATAAAAATAGTTGGTTACCACAAGCTTCGGCTTGTGGTTTTTTTTCGCCTTGCTATTCGTGTTATTCGTGTTGAACCCATTCGGGGTTCTCTTATATGTTTCAGGGTTATTCGTGTTGAACCCATTCGGTGTTATCTCAGGTGTTACAGTGTTATTCGTGTTGAATCCCTTCGGGGTTCCCGGGGGGTGCTTCGATGTGCGGTTGGGATGACGGAGAGGTTTCTCTGCTGTGCGGTTGGGCAGACGTGATGAGACAAGCTTCAATTAGCTTTCGGATTTTTTGTGTATGGCATAGTTACGCCATTTTTCAATGACGGTTTGCATATCTTCAGCCGGTGGTGCTTCAAAATGCATGTTCTCTCCGCTAATGGGGTGCGTAAAGCCCAGGGTTTTGGCATGCAGCGCATGACGGGGCAACAGAGAGAAGCAGTTTCTGACGAACTGTTTATATTTTGTGAAGGTCGTTCCTTTTAAGATCCTGTCTCCTCCGTAGGTGGCATCATTGAAAAGCGGGTGTTTGATGTGCCTGAAGTGCGCCCTGATCTGGTGGGTGCGGCCGGTTTCGAGCCTGCATTCCACGAGGCTTACATAGCCAAAACGCTCCAATACCTTATAATGCGTTGTGGCCGGTTTTCCGTAGTCGCCATCCGGAAAGACATCCATCACCTTTCTGTTTTTGAGGCTGCGGCCAATATGACCGGTGATGGTGCCTTCATCTTCCTCAAAATCTCCCCATACCAGTGCGTGGTAAATCCGGTCGATGTTGCGGTCGAAAAAGGCTTTGGCCAGCTTGGTCTGCGCAATTTCCGTTTTGGCCACGAGCAGGAGT
>PWNO01000060.1 GCA_003557765.1 Bacteroidales bacterium | reverse complement strand
CAGTGATGTCGACTTTTAGGAGTGGGCTCACCTTTCGACCTTTTGACCTTTCGACCTTTTGTCTTTTTGTCATTTTGTCTTTTTGTCATTTGAACCTTTATCCCAAACCATGACAGACAAACCAGCCGACATCAAAAAATTACAGGCGGAAAACGACGCCTTGCGCCGGCAGGTGGCTGAACTACAGTCGCGGGTAGAGGTGGATGCCGAAGAAAAAGCTGCCCTGAAGCTGGCGGAAGAAAAGTACCGCACCATCTTTGCCAATAGCGGGACGGCTGTCTGTGTCATCGAGGAAGACCATACCATCTCGTTGGTCAATGAAAGCTTTGAGGAGCTCTCTGGCTACAAGGCGGAGGAGGTGGAACATAAAATAAAGTGGCCGGAATTCGTGGTGCCGGAAGACCTTGCGTATATGCAGGAACAGCATAAGTTACGTCGCGAGCAGCCCGGCAAGGCCCCGACTGAATACGAGTTCCGGTTTGTGGACCGGCACAAGCAAATTCGTCATATACACCTGTTCATTGACGTGATTTCTGGTACCAGCCAGAGCATTGCCTCCCTGCTCGACATTACCGGCCGGAAGCAGACCGAGATCAAGCAACAGATCTTTCACGACATTGCCAGCGCCACCATGCATGTGGATGACCTGAACGAGCTTTCCCGGCAGGTCTTGCAGAGCCTGGAGTCCTATATTGACACGACCAACTTTTTCATTGCCCTGTATGACAAGGCATCCAACACCCTGTCACTCCCATTTGAGAAGGATGAAAAGGATGAGATCCCCAGCTGGCAGGCCGAAGGATCTGCCACGGGTCTACTGATAAAAAAGAAAAAGAGTTTGCTGCTCAGGAAGGCCGACATTGAAGAACTGATCAGCAGGGAGGAAATCCAGCAGGTTGGAAATATGTGTGAGGCCTGGCTTGGTGTGCCGTTAATCAGTGACAGAGAAGTCATTGGGGCCATCGTAATCCAGGATTATGAAAACCCGGATGCCTATTCTGATGACACCAGGGAGATCCTGGAGTTTGTCGCGAACCATATCTGCCTGGCCATCCAACGCCAAAAAACCATTGAAGAGCTGCGCTTCCAATCGCTGATCCTGGATCAGATCCGTGACCGGGTTACGGTCACCGACCTGGAAGGGAAGATCACCTATGTGAACCAGGCGGAATGCGAGATGATGGGCCTGTCAGCGGAACAACTCATTGGGCGTTATGTGAAGGAATACGGTGACGATCCGGAGGAGGGGGGCACCCAGGACGAGGTGTTGCGGGAAGCCCTGGAAAAGGGGCATTGGCAGGGGGAAATGGTCAATATTATAAGGGATGGAAGAAAAATCCACCTGGATGTGCGCATCTCCAGCCTGCAAGATGAAAACGGCAACCGAATCGGTCTGTGTGGTGTTTCTACCGACATCACCGAGCGCAAGAAGACGGCTCAAAAGCTTCTCGAGGCGAAAGAGAAGGCCGAGGAAAGCAGCCGTTTGAAGTCTGCCTTTCTCGCCAATGTGAGCCACGAGATCCGGACCCCGATGAATGCCATCATCGGCTTTTTGGAGTTACTTAAGGAGCCCGACCTTGAAGGGGATCAGCGCTTGGAGTTCATCGACATCGTGAACCAGAGCGGCCAGCGTTTGCTGCAGACCATCAACGATATCATCGAGGCCGCCAAGCTGGAAGCCGGCCAGGCAGAGCTGGCACTGGAAGAGGTGGTGGTTCCGGATACCTTGCACTATCTGCAAAAGCTCTTTAGCCAGCAGGCACGTGAGCAGGGACTGGAGTTCAGGTTGAAGTCCGAGCTGCCGCCAGGTATGGGGGCAATCATCACCGACCGGCTCAAGCTCGAGGGCATCCTTACCAATCTGCTGGGTAACGCCCTGAAGTTCACAAGGGAGGGCAGCATCGAGCTGGGCTGTTATCTGCAGGACCAAATGATGACATTCTATGTGAAAGATACCGGCGTGGGCATCCCGGAAGACAAACAGCAGGCCATTTTTGGCCGGTTCGTGCAGGCCGACCTGGAGCTTAGTCGCGGTTATGAAGGTTCCGGCCTTGGCCTCTCCATCGTGAAGGCTTATGCCGACCTGCTGGGTGGACAGGTTAGCCTGGAATCAGTGCCAGGCCAGGGAAGCACCTTCACCGTGGCCATTCCGTTTGAGTCTGCCAGGAAGGAAATGCCCATAACCACCACGGATGGTGAGGAAGAGTTAGCTGCGGCAGATGTGCAGTCCATCCTCGTGGCTGAAGACGACATCATGAGCTACCAGTTCCTGGAGGTGGTGCTGAAGAAGGAGGGTTTGAAGCCCTTCCATGTGATGGACGGACAGGCTGCCGTCGATGCCGTCAGAAACAATTCGGGCATATCCCTGGTGCTGATGGACTGGAAGATGCCTATAAAGGATGGCCTGATCGCCACCCGGGAGATTCGCACCTTTAACCCCGACATTCCCATCATCATCCAAACGGCCCACGCCCTGGAAGGCGATAAAGCGAAAGCCCACCAGGCCGGCGCCAACGACTACGTATCCAAGCCGGTGAGCCCCAGGGAACTGCGGCGGCTGATCCGGGAGCATATGCCCAAATGAGAAGACAGGACAACCAGGTAAGTGTTAATGTTTTGCTTTGTGCGGTTTTTTCCTTATATTTATTGATTAATGCTTTTTGTCCGAATTCCTGGAAACAAGAAGAAGAATGAAAAGTGAAAAATGAAAAATGAAGAGACCGCGGCACTCGGGTTGTGGGGACAAATAAAAATCGGCACATGCTGGCCGATATCGGTTCTTCGTTTATGAAGGGTTTTCCCATATATAGGCAATATAACCGGTATCGCAACACCGCTTTGTTGAAGCCAATACGTATTTTGGTGCAATTATTGACATTATTTTATTGATAAGGAGTTATTCTAACCAAGCAATTTTCTTTAAGTGTGGTTTATTGCAATTTGTTAAACACATCCACCTGTTTGTGCTGCAGGATCCATTATCTTTAGCGGTTTCAGCCGTTTGTCAAGCAACATTGCATCACCAAAACACAACATCCATGACAAAAACATCAACCCTTACCCTCGCCCTGATTCTGTTTGCCCTCTTGTTGAATGGCCAAACCCCAATTTATGTCAAGCACGATGCTATTGGAGAGAATGACGGTACAAGCTGGGCCGATGCTTATACATCGTTGCAAACTGCGCTGGATAATGTGAATGCCGATGATCACATCTGGGTTGCCGCAGGCACCTACACACCAAATAATGAGGTTGGCGGAACCGGCGACCGCTTCCAAACTTTTCAGCTAAAGAACGGCGTGGAAATTTACGGGGGCTTTGCCGGTACGGAAGATCCAGATTTTGATTTGGATGACCGGGATTTCGATGCCAATGAAACCATCCTGAGCGGTGACCTGGGTGGTGGAACAAATGTGTACCATGTTTTCCGGCATGTAAATATTGGCTTGGATAATACCGCCGTTTTGGATGGGTTTACCATCAGCGGGGGTAAAGCTGACGGTTCTGACCCAGAAAATAAGGGGGGAGGTATGTTAAATTACGTTTCAAGCTCAGCTAATGGCAGCAGTCCCACCATTCGAAACTGCGTGTTTAAAAGCAATGAAGCCGGACAAGGTGGCGCCATGTACAACAGCCGCTATTGCAATCCTCCAATAGTCAATACAGTGTTTGAAAACAACTCGGCTACGGATCTTGGGGGTGCGGTTTTCTTAGCAAGAAACACCACAACTTTTGATGGATGTACGTTTCAAAACAACTCAGCAGAAGCCACAGGTTCAGATAAAGGTGGCGGTGCGGTTTATATAACTACATCAGTTAGCACTGAAGGCACAACATTCACAAACTGTTCTTTTATTGGAAACACTGTTAACAAAACCTCATCAGGAGCAAGGGGAGGCGCCATTCATGCATTAGCCAACCCGGGGTTTTTGACCATTAACGGCTCAACCTTTCTGGAAAATGAAGCCCAATATGGAGGAGCCGTTTATCACAGCAGCAGAAGTGACACCAACCGTGATGATTCAGAGGTAAAGATATCCAACTCAATCTTTGAACAAAATACGGCCGAATACGGTGGAGCCATATTCAGCGACATGCACAATACCATTGTTACATCCTCTATTATTCGAGGGAATGAAGCAACTGAACAATCGGGAGGTTTTTATGGAAGAGATGGTTCATCGATAATCATAAACTCTTTGTTGAGCGGAAACAAATCTGGAAAGCACGGAGGCGGCTTATATTTCAACAACGAAACGCCTGAGGTCATCAATACCACCATCAGCGGCAATTATGCCGGCGAGCGCGGCGGAGGTATCAGTATGATCGGGGGATCAACCGTTGCGATCAAAAATACCATTGTATGGGGCAACGTCAGCCCGGAAGGCAATGAGTTGTGGGTATGCGATAACTGCACGGCAAACATTGATCACTCTCTGTACGGCAATGCAAGCGGTGATGTTTATACTGCAAACGGAGGTACTGTAAGTACAACTAGTTCGTTGACCAAAACCCCCGAGTTCTTTAATCCGGTTGAAGCTACGGATTCAGACACCCCCAACACTTCGGGGATTTATATGATACAAAGCAATTCACCAGCCGTGGATGCAGGCAATAACGACCACCTTGACGGTTTTGACGTTACGAAGGACTTACGCGGTGGTCCCAGAATAGTGGATGGGAATGATGACGGAACGGACACCGTTGACATCGGTGCGTATGAATATAACCCTACATGCTCTTCCAACCCGCCCATTTCAGGGACAGGAACAGATACAGATCCATATATTATAGCTGAGCCGGGTAATTTTTGCTGGATGGCTCAAAATCCGGCCGATTGGAACAAGCACTATAAGCAAGTGGTTGACATTGACTTAACCGGCTCCGAGCATCTTGATGGAGGTAAGGGGCTTAGGCCAATCGGCAATAGCATCACCAAGTTTACAGGATCATTCAACGGGCAGGGTCATAGCATCTCAAACCTGGTAATCAACCGCCCCAATGAAACCAATGTGGGCTTATTTGGTTTTATCGATGGGCAATCTACTCAAAGCGTTGTGCTAAAAAGCATCACTCTTGTCAACGCAAACATCACAGGATACCGGGAGGTTGGCGCTTTGGTTGGGATGGCCGATCAATGGAATGACATTACCGACTGCCATGTAAGTGGAACAGTTAAAGGTAACCGAAATACAGGTGGTTTGGTGGGCTGGGGCCGGCGAACAGCCTTTCTTCATTGCAGCTCCTCGGCCGATGTCTTATTGGATTCGGCTCCAGGTGCATTATATCACGGTGGACTTATTGGCCATATTAACTCTACCTCCACTGTTAAAGAGAGTTTTGCAACAGGCAACGTATCAGGCAGGGGCCGCGTGGGCGGCTTAATTGGCGCTCTTGGCTGGAACTCAGAGGTTGAAAACTCCTATGCCAGGGGAAATGTGGAAAGCGATATCCACAACCCGATGATTGGCGGCCTGATCGGTGAAGTGTGGAATGCAGGCGTAAGAAACAGCTATTCTACCGGTCATATTAATATGTCCGGTGTTACATCAGAATATGGCGGTCTTGTAGGCAATAAAACAACAAACAGTAATTTTTTTGACACAGATAACTTTTGGGATACACAAACCAGCGGATTAAGTGCCTCAGAAATGGGAACCGGTAAAACAACCGTTGAAATGACAACCCAAGGCACTTTTACCAACTGGGATTTCGAAGGCATCTGGACTATTGATCCAGTAATTAATGATGGTTATCCCTATCTGAAAAGCAGTCTGTTTATATGGACCGGAGATGATGGTACTGATTGGAGTAATGCCAGTAACTGGGATCAAACAACTGCACCTGACACGGGCGCCAACGTCTTAATTCCCGGCGGATTAACTCATTATCCCGAGCTTGACAGCGACCGATCCGTGGGCAACCTCTCCATCGCCGATGAAGCCATGCTCACCATCCCCTCCGGTACAAACCT
>PWNO01000026.1 GCA_003557765.1 Bacteroidales bacterium | reverse complement strand
TTTGTGCATCTGGCTCGCACGATTGATAATGATTTTTGGTGCATCATCACGAGCCGGGAGACAAGCAGAGCTGAAAGCGGGAGTTAGTCGACCACCTGGAAATTTTAGCGTCAAGGTTTTGAGTCAAGGCATAAAGGCAAAAGGAAGGTTTAACCGAACACTGAAGCATGCCGGCATTTATGTTTACAACTTGATGAAAATGAAAAAGAAAGCCTCTAAGAAAGCTTCGCACGTGAGGCGAATATTTAAGACCAGCAAATACCCCCTAAAAGTGTATCGCACGTTTTAATTTCCACTCGGATTTCCAAAATAACACTAAGAGAAACCAGTAATGATTACTGTCTTCTTTCCATTCTAAGTGCATTTAAATTACCTCACAGGTATTCTATTGCCAGATAACGGCAAGCAATCAATTAATGCACATGTGACTGGTCTTCAGGGGGTTCTACTTGTTTTACTGGCTTTGTCCCTTCACGCAATACATCACGCACTTCTCCACAACGCAACATCATATCCCCGAAGTAGGGGTTTTTGATTTCTTCAAACTCACTGAGCCAGTAAGCTCCGCGGTCATTGTCATACATCGGGCAGTATGCCACATACCAGGTCTGGCCAATAGCACCAAGTGTGCGGGCGGTTTCAATGAAGGCTTCTGAAAGAGGTTCGAAATGAACGCGCATTTCTTCTTTGCCAGGTGCATCCACAAGCTCTCCAATACTTTTTTCAATATCCTCATATCTGTTCATCCAGAACATGTGGTGCTCACCGTCCAGGGAGTGCTCGCCGACGGTTTCCAGTTGTTCTTTTAATTTTCGTCCAAGTTCCCTGGTCTGATCAGGTGCGTCGTCGGCCAGAGCGTTTTTCAGGTCGAAGTAAATATGGAAAAGTTTTTCCAGTTTACTTTTAAAGGGCTCGGGAATGACTGCCCTTTCTGGTGGAGCCATCATGCTGTAATAGCCGCGAAGTTGTGCAGCAGCATCAATGGCAAATACACCACTCACGGCAATTTCTTCTCCTTCCGATAATCCCGAAATCACAGTGTAACCATCCGAAGTTCGAGGCCCAGTTTCAATCTCACGGAATTCAAAGGTGAATCCGTTATCCTGCGATTTTTTTACATATACCACCGAGCGTTTTCCCGTCCACAGAATGGCGGTTTCAGGCACCACTACCTGGTGTTGTCCTGTGCCGGTTAGAGTGGCATTGACCAACATTCCGGGCTTGAGCAGGTTGTTGGGGTTAGATACTGTAATCCTTACCCTTGATGTGCGAGTCTGGGGATTTACAAAGGGATCCACAAATTCTACCTGGCCGGTGAGCTCCTTGCTCGGATGTGCCGGTAATTCAACTTTTGACTGGTGGCCTGTTTGAATTTGTCCAATTTGGGTTTCATAAGCATCCAGTTCCACCCATACATTTGAAAGGTCGGCAATGGCAAAGAGGGTTTGTCCGGTATAGACATAATCACCTTCCGATACAGCCCGTTGGGTAAGGTAACCCGAACGTATGGCATACAGATCGGTGGTAGCCGATGCCTGCCCGCCTTCTTCTATGCGGTTGATTTGTGATTCTGTGAGATTGAAAAGTTTTAGTCTTTCCCGTGCGGCGGTATACATGCGTGGCTGGCTCTCCTTACGAGCTGCAGCCTGAATAAGTTCCTGCTGGGCCTGCATCAATTCAGAAGAATACAGGGTGGCCAGTCTTTCTCCCTGGCTGATAAACCTTCCGGTGTAGTCTGCATACAATCGCTCAATACGGCCCGGGAAATGGGATGTAATTGTCCGCTCTTCACGTTCGTTGACCACTACCTTGCCGGTGAGCCGGACGGTGGTACCCGCGTGTTTGGCATCCACTCGCTGGGTGCGTACATTAGCCCATGTACTGTGGGCTTCGCGCATGGTGAACAGGAAAGGATCATCCTCCTGATGGTCATCTTCGTCGGAAGCGGGAATCAGATCCATGCCACAGATGGGGCAATCACCCGGTTCATCCTGCCTTACCTGTGGGTGCATGGAGCAGGTGTATTCAACATCTCCATTGTGTTCGGCATGCTCGTGGTCACCATTATGGTGATGGTCATCGCTGCTTCTGCCAAAGAGCAGCCAACCCAGTAAAAGTCCTGCCAGGATAAGGATGAAATAAATTATGTAGGAATTTACTTTTTGCTTTTTCATGATGATGTTTTTATTGGGCCAGCGGCCTCGAATTTTGTTACATAATAATCTGTCAGGTCAGGAGATCTGCAATCTTATTCAAAAACACTGCGTGCCATCAGCATATCCATCTCTGCCCTTGTCAGGTGCTGGTTGATCTGGGTTTCAAGTATCCGCCATTCGAGGCTCAGTAACTGATCCTGGATGCGCAACAGTTCATCAAAGCCTTCATCTCCTGAAGCATAGGCATTAAGAATGAGGTCCCATGTTTTTTGGGTGATATCGAGTTGATGGTTATAAAAATTCTCATCACGTTGCAGGTTGCTGATTTTTGCCTGTAATTTTGTCCATTGCGTTTGCAGGGTGTTCAGCACATTCTTCTCCCTGAATTGGGCAGCCTCGGCCATTAACACCCCCTGCTGCCGGGTAGCCTGGTTTTTTCTGCTGAAGATGGGCAAGCTCAGTGATACCATGGGCATGAGCATATGACCGCCGTCCATTTGTCCCATGGCTGCTTCTCCAGGGGCAAAATACGAATACTGCAAGCCCACTCCAAGCATGGGCCGTGTTTTCAGCCTGCTGACTTCCTGCATGGCTTCAGCGGCTTCTTTCTCCAGCATGCCTTTCCGGAAGCGGGGATTGGATGCGAAGGTTTCTGCAACAGGCTTTATTTCATGCTCCAAACCGGAAACTGATGGTAAACTATCAGGTGTGCTGATGGATGCCTGAATTTCACGGCCAGCCATGATGTTAAAGCTTTCTCTCAGGGCGATACGTTCATCCTGAATTTTTTCGCTGCGATTTTTCAATTCAGCCAGTTGTATCTCCAGCCGGTAAATATCAAGTGCCAGCCCTGAACGCTGTTGTCCGGCTTTGTAGCGAGTATAGATAATGTCTTCACGGGCTTTGAGAATCTCCATATAGTTGTCAATGATTTTCAACTCCTGTTCTTTGCGGTAAATCTCCAGCCAGAATCGGGTCATATCCATAAACAGGCGGTTGCGCTCGTCGCGGAATTTCTGATACTGGCTATCTGCCATTTTCTCAGCAACGCTGCGTTGTTTCCCCAGGGTGCCAAACCATGGGAACATTTGCATAACGCCCACATCAAACCATTGGTTGCCCATGAAGCGCTCCATTGGTGGTGTAAAAAAGCCTGCTGTCAATGTTGGGTCAGGCAAAGCACCGGAGATGTCCTTCTGCTGCTGAGTGGCTTCCCAAGCCTTTTGCTGTGTCTGTAGGCCAGGGTTGTTTTCCAGGGCTTGCTGCAGGTAGGGCTCGGGGTAAATCTGGCCATAAGATTTCATTGTGCCCATAATGATTACCATGACCACTAAAACAACAAAATTTAGATACTTATGAACTGTTGTGTTCATTGTTTTATATTTTTTAACCATTATCGCTTTTCTGTTCATCATTGCCATTTTTTATCAGAAACTCATTCCAAGCCGTAAATAGCACCGGCACCAGGAACAGGGTAATCAACGCTATAGTCATTCCACCGAAGGCAGGGATGGCCATGGGTATCATGATATCGGCACCACGACCAGTGGATGTTAGAATGGGCAAAAGTGCCAGCAACGTAGTAGCCGTGGTCATCAATGCAGGTCGTACCCGCTTCTGTCCGGCTTCCATTACTGCCTTATGCAGCTCTTCACGGGTTTCGGGTTTGTACTTCTTAAAACTGTTTTTCAGGTAAGTGGCGATAAGTACCCCATCATCCGTAGCAATACCAAAAAGTGCAATAAATCCAACCCAAACGGCCACACTAAGGTTTACCACATCCATCTGAAATAAATCGCGCATATTCACTCCAAAAGCACTGAAGTTCAGAAACCAATCCTGGCCATACAGCCACAGCATCAGAAAACCACCCGAAAAGGCCAGGGCAATGGCCGAGAAAATCATCAGCGAAGTAGCCACCGAACGGAACTGGAAATACAAGATCAGGAATATCACGATCATGGATAGCGGGATGACCAACATAAGCCGGCGTTCGGCCCGCATCTGGTTTTCATAATTTCCGGAAAAATAAAAGTTTACCCCCTGGGGTACACGAAGTTCACCGCTGGCAATTTTGTCATCAATCATATCAGTGGCTTGCTGTATCACTGAAAGGTCGGCATGGCCGGGTTCCTTGTCGAAGGTGATGTAGGCCACAAGGAAGGTGTCTTCTCCCCGTATCATGCCCGGTCCTTTACGGAATTCCACGGTGGACACTTCTGAAAGGGGTATCTGGTATCCGGCAGGGGATTTTATCCATACATCGCCAAGGGCATCGGGGTTGTCCCTGAACTCCCGCGCATAACGCGCCCGGATATTGTAACGCTCGCGCCCTTCCACGGTGGTGCTCATGGGCATACCTCCAATGGCTACTTCTACTACCATCTGGAACTCCTCAATGGTGATGCCGTGACGTGCCAGGGCTTGCCGGTCAGGTCTGATCTCCAGATATGGTTTACCCACTACCCTGTCGGCAAATACGGTTGAGCTGCGAATGAAAGGAACCTCCTGTAGTACCCTTTCCATCTGCATTGCAAAATCTTCGATGGTTTCCAGGTCTGGACCAAAAACTTTCAGTCCCATAGGTGCCCGCATGCCGGTTTGCAGCATAACCAAACGGGTTTCGATGGGTTGCAGCTTTGGAGCCGATGTGAGCCCGGGGAATCTGCTCACACGGGTAATCTCATTCCAGATATCGTCAGGGCTCTGGATATGGTCGCGCCACTGGCGATAATAACGCCCGCGGCGGTGAGGGATGAGATCGCCGTCTTCATCACGAACAAACTTCCCGTCGTTATCTACCTTAAAACGGATTTTGCGCCCGTCCATATCGGTTTTGTATTCGCTTTTGTAGATGATGACGTTTTCAAACATAGTCATGGGAGCCGGATCCAGCGGGCTTTCGGCACGCCCGGCTTTACCAACAACCATTTCCACTTCAGGAATGGCATCCACGCGGCGATCCAGCTCCTGCAGGACTTTCAGGTTATACTCAATTCCGGTATGGGGCATGGTGGTGGGCATCAGCAGAAAGCTCCCTTCGTCCAGGGCCGGCATAAACTCCCTTCCAAGTCCAGGAAATGCATGATGCAGGCCGCTCCATACAGATGTAGTGCGGATGTTTACACCTAATGAATCAAAACCTCTGGCCGCAAAACCGAATATATTTCCAAAACCCATCCATATATTCAAACCGAGCAGCAGCAAGAATGCCGGAATTATCAGAAAAGCTTTCTTGTGATTCAGACACCAGGTAAGCAATCTTGGGTAATAATGCAGAAACAGCCTGAACAGCACCAGAACCATAGTTATGACCAGCACCAGGAACAGGATGTTGATAAACAGGTTGCGGTCCACCCCAATGGGTAGCCATTCGCTTGCCAGTAAAATCAGTACTACCAGAAGTGTGATTCCCAGGTTGATATAACTTTTAAAGGGTTTAACCCTTTCGGGGAAAATATTTTGCAGAATACCGGAAATTCCCAGCAGCATGATAAACAAACCGCCCCACCAGAGGATATAAATGGCAATGAGCAATCCGGCAACAATGGCCAGGGCATTGATGATATAGCGGGTTATTGACTTCCCGTAGATTGTTTTCCACCTTTTCCATTCCCACTTGCCTGAAAACTGGTAGGCCAGCACCGGCATAAAAGCAATGGTGATGATAAGAGCTGCCACCAGGGCAAAGGTTTTGTTAAAGGCCAGCGGTGAGAATAGCCGGCCTTCTGCAGCCTGCAGGGTAAAAACGGGAAGGAAGCTTACGATGGTTGTGCTCACTGCAGTAAGGATGGCGGGAGCCACTTCCGTGGATGCTTCGTAAATGATTTCAAGGCGGTTCTTTGCGCTGTCTT
>PWNO01000024.1 GCA_003557765.1 Bacteroidales bacterium | reverse complement strand
GTTGATTTTCACGTTTTGCCCCGCAGCTTGATCCCAAATTTCGATCGCCGTGTTCTTGGCCAAAATGGTAATGCCGCGTTCGCGTTCTAAATCATTCGAGTCCAGCACACGTTCGGCTACCTGTTGATTGGCGCGGAAAACATGCGCCTGTTTCAGCAAGCCATCCACCAGCGTGGTTTTGCCATGGTCAACATGGGCTATAATGGCGATATTTCTTAGATCTGTTCGTTCAGTAAGCATAAAATGATAAGTCTCGATTCATGAGAAGCCAGGTTTCTTGCAAAAAAACATCGGCCAATCAGGCCGACGCTGTCTTGGACATTGTCCTGCAGAAACATAATCCTATCCGATTGGATCGATTTTGGATAGAGGTAAGTTTAATAAATCAAAAAGAATCTTCTTATAATGAAGGCTCATGTTGGCCCAGTATGCGGGGGTTGGCAGCCTGTTAACCGCTGAATTCAGCACCTGTGCGCAGCCCTTTGATGATGTGTATAAAAAATTTTAAGAATTGGTTGCATTTTCATGATTGATATCACAAATAATAATTGCAGGTTAAAATCCTTCTCACAGTTAACTGAACGGAATAATAACAATGTTAAAATGTCTATAAAGGTATTCAATTTTTATGCTTCTTAATCATAGAAAAAATTCAACGCGAGGTATTATATGAGCACAGTAGGTTCAACCGGAAGGTCATATCGAACAATCGAAATTGCTGATTTAAATAGGCTGGCCTTAATTGCCCGAAAAGACCAGGCTGAGTTTTTTGATAAATACCCCGAATGGGCAAGATTGTATTCTGGTCGTGAAATCTGCATTGCACTTTGTCAGGGTGCAGCACTCCATTATATTGATAGAAGCACTGGCATCAATGACTTTGATGTTTTTATTTTCTACAGAAGGAATCCCCAAAAAGACTTGTATCCAAAGAGACTAAAGTTTTATGATTTTGGCGATGCAAAATTCGGCCAATCACAGGATAAGCCTAATTTTATTGGACGCAGAGTAGATTGTATGGTTCGCAGTATTGATGCCCACGAGAATGAAGCTGCAGAAAAATCAATTCAAAGATATTTGATGAAAGGTAAAACTGAAACCGCCCGGTTATTAGCCGCCAAAGCAGTGTTATTGCTTGAGCCGAATTGTGGAAGAGTGATTTGGCCGAGACGATCTGAAAAATAAGGCTCCAATCTTCAAACCTGGTGCTGTTGACCAGAAGACCGGCTCAATCTTGGCGAATCATCACTGGGTTGCAATATGGTTGCAGTAAAAGACAAGATCATTTTTTAGTAATATACTTTGAAATATAATTTTTATTGATAAATAATTACCTTCTTGAAAGATGGGGAATATTGTCAACTATGATTGCGTTAAATATGCTTGATCATAAGATCATAATCTAAATTGCTGTTCTCTATTTTAAAGAGGAATTGTTGAAAGGTGTGGAAAATATGAATAACTTGCTTGAATGGTTAAAGTTGTTCAATTCAAAAGAGCGCTTCTTTTTAACTGGTTATTTGCTCGGTAACTATAATTTTTCACTTTGTCAGAGTTTTCGGAATGATCTAAGCGAATTAATCAACATTGAAATTCCCAGCGACGCATTTTCAGCTATGGATTATCATGTTGATTGGCTATATGCCAGTTTAAATCTTGCAAGAGAGAATAATTTAGATAAAGTGTACTTAAATAAGAATCAAGTAATCAAAGCTCAACAAGAAGATACTGATTGGTTAGTTGCATTTAAGGATCAAACTGGTTTCCATGTAATTCTTTTAGAAGCAAAAGTCACTGGTGGATGGTCAAATAAGCAAATGGTTTCAAAGGCAATAAGATACCGAGAAATCTTTGGTGAAAATGGAAATAACTGGAATAATGTTATGCCTCATTTTGTTTGCTTATCACCAACAAAACCGAGAAGATTGGAGATTAATAAATGGCCTCAATGGATGAAACCAAATAATGATATTTTATGGCTAAATATTCCAAAACTAGATCAATTGTATAAGGTAACACGGTGCGATGAGAATGGATTGATCACTTCTAAAGGGTTGTACTGGAAAATAACTGAAAGATGATAAGGAACCTGGCTGGATATTATTGTCTAGAAAAAGAGATTAAAATACTCAGATTCAAGAATTTAGTGCAAAAGTGATTTATTAAAAATGCAAAAGGTAGATCGAGGATACTGTGATATTCATTATTTACCTGCCCTTCGGTCGAATTTTCAGAAACAATGTTTTAAAAAACACTTAGGGTATTTAAAATGGGATGTCGTCCATCTTTTCCTGTTCATTTCTCCAGGTTTGAATTTTTCCAGCCAAATAGTGCAATATTGTTCTGGTTGAATTGATGATCAGCATGGCTTCTGGTTCTTCTAATAAGGGATTTGGATGAGCAAGGGAAGCTTTATTCCGTACTGGTTGAAGTGCATCAATGATTGCTGACATCGTTTGAAGAATTTTTCTTATGTCTTGTACCCTATGCCCTGAAGTTTGAAACGCTGGGTGATTATCTCTGAGAATCTTAAACAAACTCGTAATTGATGCATTTTCTTTGTAGGAGATGTTTGCATCATCAAGAATAAATTCCATATACCCTTGTAAGGCAGTAAACAACCGATCAATACCGCTTGATGCGTTTGACTTACTCAACAACAATTCAGCCTCCTTTAAAGCCTGAAGCACCACTGCGTAAGACGTTTGCAAAGAAACTGCGGATACTCCATCTCCTGTTTCTAGCCGAGATGCGGTTTCTTCTAGTTCATCATGAAGCTTTAGTGTCCTCGATTTGGGTTTGTTTTCTGCATCTATCGGGAAACGCTCTAGCACTCCTTTGATAATTTTAGATTGGTTATTGGGGCTTTGTGAAGAAATAATTTTAATAAATCTCTCCTTTGTTGTGCCTTCAACTTTATTTGGGTCAATATCCAAATCGCAATACAATGGATAAAATTCAGTATGAGTTCTATAACTAAAATCACCCAAGTAGCCATAGTTCACACCAATATATTGGTAAACGATTTTCCTAATTTCGTTTCCTGAAAGTCCATTACCCATTAAGATTTTCCTGCCCCCTTACCCTCAGAGATTATTATTGTATTGCTTTCAATTTTTAGTACGCGAAATAGTTTGTAAATATACCCATTAGGATCATCTCGCTGGAATAACACATGACGAGCTTCCCACTCTTCTCTATTCATTTCCCGTGTTTGCTGTGGGATCTCAGCCAGGGGAGTTGGGGAAACAATAAATGAATCCAGAACCACCTTGGGATCTCCCAACTCTTTCTCTATCTCCTTAATCTTTTTATAGAACTGAACTTTAGGATCTTCTATGCCTTCCCGGCCCATACCATGCGGATCGACAAAAGCAACGTGCTGCAGATCATTTTTGACCACCCAGAGGATGAAGTCCGGGTAGAAATTGCCGGCCTCGAAGAAGCCAATTCCGCTTCCACGACTTCGATTACGAAGTAAGTACAATTCATTGCTTTCAAAGATAGCAGGATTTTCATCATAATATTTCTTCAGGTCTTCCACAAAAGTCTTTTCACCTTCGTTGAGCGCGACCGGTTTGATCTCAATCTCCATCCCAACCCCTAAGAAAAGCAAGGGTTGGTAAAGGTGCCGCTCAAACATGATGGCAGACATGCGCTGATATTCAATAAGCCGAAAATCCCTGCTTTCAACAGCTTGTTTGATCTCTTCCAATGTATTGACAATATCGGTACGCGACTCCTCAATCAGGATGTGATATTCAGAGATGAAATTTGGATCATCTGGGGTGAGTTCTTTGTAATCAAGATGATTGCTTTCCCACTCAGCTTTTTTATGTTTGTAAAAACTGTCCATGTATTTCTTGAGCAGTGCTATAGCAATATCTTGCCAGCGAAACACCTGTTCAAAGTTATTAAATGCCAGATCATCAGCCGGGATATAAAGCTGATACCAGGTACCATCCAGTAATAAATCACGCAGGTTTTTTCGTGAGATATTGAGGTTGTACCAGCCGCGATCTGCTTTGAAATCTTGCAACGCAAAGTATATTTGGTCCATATTTAGAAAGGCGATGTGCTTTGCAGTCAATTTGCCCTGGTTCAAGTTGGCTGCCTCATCATTCACATTCAGGCTTGAAATCGCCTGGACATGAGGATACCAATTCATCGTAATTGGTCTGCGACTGAGTTGGTCATCTGGCAAATCCAGCAGGGGTCTTTCGCCCTGGCTTTTGAAATCTATCCCCGACTTAACTTTGATGATTTTGAGCTTCTTTGTACCAAGATTAGGGATTACCGGCATGATGAAATTGAATTTCTGTGGCTCTATAGGAAGCCCTTCCTCTGTCAGATACTCTTCAAATTGGCGCATGTAATCTGCCCGTACACCGAAGACATTCAAAGTTTCCACCAGCGGGACATATCGAGGTGGTTTGTCATTAATAGCGGTACTGCGTTTGAGGCTGAAATCCCGCCCCTTAAGGCGTACACCGCGCCCAAACAACTGAATGATTTGTGTACCTTCTCCCCGACCAATGTTCATCAGTCCCATTGTGGAGACTCGCCAGCTGTTCCAACCTTCCATGAACTTTCGTGAACCGATCAGAATATTTATTTTTGAGTCTTGTTTTTCAAGCACTTGAAACAGCGATGTGGAAAATGGTTTTTCAGTGACGATCACTTCGTCGTGGTCTTCAGCCAGCCGGCATAGTGCTTTGGGGTCACCAACATTGACCAGTCCGAAGTATTCGTTTTCACCGATACGCAGCCCAATTTCCCCTTCACATCCCTTGAGTTCCTCAACAAATAAACGACCGGCGCTGTTGCTGTTGAACAAGACCTTCAGGATATCTTCAAAGAGCTGTGTTGCCGACATTCGCAGGCCAGCCAGGTATTCAAAGCTTCGTTCAAAAATATCATTGCCCTGGTCGTCCAGCAGTCCGGCTTTCCCCTTGAGGAAATGGTCAATGGCCCTGATATTCATCCCCTGTTTTTGGGGATGCGTGAATTCCGCCAGGAAAAGGATCACATCGAGCACATCGGAGACTTTGCGCTTGTTACGCTGGTAGACGGCTTTCACGCTGCCGCCGACGAACACCCACAGCGGCTTTTCGATCAGATAAGCCAACATATCTGCTGGGTTTTGTTCATACACCTTCTGTTGCTGGTAAAAAGCCAGCAAACAGGCGCTCAAATAGCGGTAACGTTGGGCTTCCTGGCTGTCATCTTCCATGTTGAGAATGCGATATTCCTTGCCGTAGCCATCCTTGTAAAAAAAGCGGTAGGAATAGTCGAACAAAATACTTTTGGCGTAGACTTGAATCAGGTGTTCATTCGACTTGACAGCCTGACCAAAGGTGGCAGAATATTCAAAAGAAAAACCATTTTCACACAGGGCATTTCGTCGAGACATCCAGGCGCCATCGCCCCCGCTGCTAGCCCCCGAATGCCCCTCATCAACAAGCACCAGGTTGTTGCCTTCGAAGGCTGCCACATCGACGGTTTTATCACCGCTGGAATCAGCCAGTTTGTGAATATCGATGATTTCTATGCGTTTTTGATTAATGAAACTTCCCAGTCCTTTTTTGGAAAAAATGCCTGCTTCGATATCTGAAAGTTCAAATTCATTTAGGTGCTGTTGGGACAACCCTTCATTGGGTGTGAGCAGGATCACGCGGTCAATCTCATTTTCCCGACGGTGCTTTTTTAGATAGTGTTGGTACTGCAATAGATTGCAGTGCATGAGCAGAGTTTTACCGCTGCCGGTTGCCATCCAGAAAGCCATTTTATTAAGTTCGCTGGCTTCGAACGTTTCTAACCGTTCTTTTTCCGGTTTACCGTTGTTGTAAGAATCAATCACTGTGTTGATTCTCGCCAGCAGTGAATCCGGATGATGAAAATAATTATCTAAAAATATTTCGGTGAAAAGCAGGGCAAGATATTGGAAGTACTTGAGATGCAGTGTGCGCCCTTCGCTCAGATTTCGTTTGGCTGTAATGTGCCGCCAATGATTGACAATATTATTATCGTAACGCAATAGATCATCTTTATTCACCCGAG
>PWNO01000079.1 GCA_003557765.1 Bacteroidales bacterium | reverse complement strand
AGTTAAACTCATCGTAAACAGACTCAAAAAGATCAAAACACTTGTTTTCATAACTCCATCCTTTCTTGTTTGGTTTGCAATCAATGAATCCGGAAGGATTCATATGCTCCACGGCTGTGGAAAAAAAAGACAATGCCCTGAAGAAACCACACTTGGGTTTTCAGAGATTGTGCAAAAAATCAGATCATTGTATCTTTTAGTTCAAACAAAACGAAACTGATATTGTTCAGATCAGATCAGTATCCGGCAGATGGAACGTTTACACGTGATCAGTCAGCGGCGCCCCGGCTTCTGTGAAGTTGCGATTTTTTATCTTGTTGTCTGTTTTTGTCAGCCGATGGAGTGAAACAATTATTTTTGTTTTCCAAATCATAAGAAACCCATTATGGCGGCATTTATCAGCAAGGAAAAACCATTCAGCAAAAAATGGTTCAAGGCCTACACCTTCATTTTGCTGGGTTCCATTATCCTGACCTTTGGATATGTGTACTTTATCATCCCCTACAAAATTTTGCCAGGTGGGATCTATGGGATATCAATTATTCTGCATCACCAGCTGGGCTTTCCTGTGGGAGTTACGGCGCTGGTGTTCAACATGATTTTGCTGGGAGCAGGCCTGAAGATCCTTGGCCCGCGATTTGGGGTAAAAACATTCATGACCCTGGTGCTGATTGCCGTATTGGTGGATGTGAGCGGATATTTTACCGGATATGAACCTTTGGTTGAAGACGACGCGCTGCTTTCAGCTGTGTTTGGCGGCCTTTTGGTGGGGCTGGGCGTGGGTTTGATATTCCGTGCCAGGGCTTCCACAGGCGGGTCGGATGTGCTTGCTATGATCATCGGGCGTTTCAGCAGCATGCCCGTTGGACAGCTCATGATTATCATTGACTCCCTGGTGGTATTGCTGGGACTCCTTGTGTTTGGCGACTGGCGCATTCCGCTATATTCCTGGATCCTCATCTTTGTTTATGGAAAAATCGTGGATGTGGTGCTGCAGGGTCCCAACTACGACAAAACATTATTTATTATCAGCAAAAAGTATGAGGAGATCCAACAAAAACTTGTACACGAAATGGGAAGAAGGGGATCGTTTATCACAGGGGAAGGCATGTTTGGCGGAAAACATCACAAGATTATTTTCACTACTGTGACACGCAGGGAGGTGGCCATTCTGCAGGATTTCATTCATGACATCGATCCGGATGCTTTTATGACGGTGCTGGAAGCCAATGAAGTGCTCGGTGGCGGCTTCAAAACGTTGAAAGAAAAATTGGATAAATAAACAATACCGGAATCTTCAAAACAGGCATCAAATCTGCTCACAGAGCATGGGATGGAAACCTTCTTGCAGCCTCTGCAGATGCGTTATTTTCCTATCTTTGTGCATATTTAAATACATGCGCTCATGGCCAAAGGCAGAGAATCCAAACCCCATATCGGCATATTCGGACGCCGCAACAATGGCAAAAGCTCCCTGATTAATGCTTTGGCACAACAGGACATCGCCATTGTATCGGATGTACCAGGGACAACTACTGACCCGGTGCGTAAGTCGATGGAAATACCCGGTATCGGCCCGGCAATCCTGGTAGACACTGCGGGTATCGACGATATCGGCGAGCTCGGAGAAAAACGCGTCGGACGATCCCTGAAAGCTCTGAAAACAGTGGATCTCGCTGTCCTGGTAATCACAAACAATGTATTTGATGAAGCTGAAATGCGGCTTGTGGAGGCTTTCAAGCAGGAAAATGTGCCTTTTGTGATCTTTCATAACAAATCGGACCAACAGGAGCTTAACGCATCCACCAGGAAATACCTGGAAGAAAGCTACCAGACAACCGTGTTATCTTTCTGTGCTGTGCATCCGAATAATTTGGAAGATGCCATTGCCACACTGCGGAAAGCCATGCCCGAAACGGCCTACCGCTCGAGTTCCCTGCTTGGTGACCTGCTCAATTACGGTGACCTGGTCGTACTGATTACACCTATCGATACCGAAGCGCCGGAAGGGCGACTCATCCTGCCCCAGGTGCAGGCCATCCGCGACATCATCGACAACGACTGCATCGCTGTGGTGGTGAAGGAGAGGGAGGTGGATGCCCTGATGAAAAAGCTGCAACCCCGGCCCAGCCTCGTAGTTACAGATTCCCAGGTTTTTCTGAAAGCCGATGCATCGATCCCTGCCGACATACCACTGACCAGCTTCAGCATCATGCTCGCCAGGCGCAAGGGCGATTTTGAGAACTACCTTATAGGGACCCCAAAAATCGATGACCTCAAAGATGGCGACCGGGTGCTTCTCCTGGAGTCTTGCACGCATCATGTGGCTTGCGACGACATCGGACGGGTCAAGATCCCAAGATGGATGAATCAATATACTGGAAAGAAACTTGATTATGAGGTGGTGGCTGGATTGTCAGATCTGCCCAGGCCGGTTAATGCGTATGCCCTGGTCGTGCAATGCGGAGGTTGCATGATCACTCAGAAACAGATCAAAAGCCGCCTGAAAGATGCCGTGGATGCCGGCGTACCGGTGACCAACTATGGCATGGCAATTGCTTTCATGCATGGGATATACCACAGAGCCGTAGCACCTTTTGTCAAACTGGAAAAAACGGATGAGGATTATTTATAATCACGGGCCATGACACAGCACATTCAAAATATTCTGCAAAAACAAAATCTTTCCAAAAAAGATATCGTCAGTTTGTTGAACACCGATGAAACAGAAAGGAAGTCCCTTTTTGCACACGCAGCCAGGGTGAAGGAGGCGCATGTTGGGAAAAAAGTCTTTTACCGGGGGCTTATTGAATATGCTAATCTTTGCGGAAAAAACTGCCTCTATTGTGGCATCCGTGCCGGCAATAAAAACGCACACCGCTACGAAGTCACTGAGGATGAGGTTCTGGAGGCGGCCCGCTATGCATGGGAAAACAAGTTTGGCAGCCTCGTGTTGCAGGCCGGTGAGCGCAGTGGAAAAGATTATGTGCGACGCATCGAGCGACTGGTAAGGGAGATCAAAAAGATGAGCAATGGGGAGTTGGGCATCACCCTATCGCTGGGAGAACAAACTGAGGAAACGTATCGCCGGTGGTTCGAGGCTGGTGCCCACCGCTACCTGCTGCGCATTGAAGTGTCCAACCCGGAGCTGTATCACCGCTACCATCCCCAAAATGACACCCATGATTACCAGGCACGATTGCAAGCACTCTACCTCCTGCGCAAGGTCGGATATCAGGTTGGATCCGGAGTAATGATCGGCTTGCCGTTCCAGACCACAGAAGACCTGGCCGACGACCTGCTCTTTTTTCAGGAGCACGATATCGACATGGTGGGCATGGGACCCTACATAGAACACGAGGATACACCAATGTATGAATACCGTGACCAGCTGATGCCCAAGATGGACAGGTTTTATATGAGCCTGAAAATGGTGGCCATTTTGCGTATCATGATGAAGGACATCAACATTGCTGCCACCACAGCCATGCAAGCCATCGATCCGATGGGCAGGGAGAAGTCGATCAAGGTTGGCGCCAACATCATCATGCCCAACCTGACCCCCTCACGTTACCGCGAAGATTACCTGCTATATGAAGACAAGCCGTGCACAGACGAAGATGCGGAGGATTGCAAGCGATGCCTTGAAGCCCGGATACACATGGCTGGCGGTGAAATAGGCTATGGCGAATGGGGTGACTCAAAACATTTTTCCCGGCGTAAGAAATCATAAGATATTAGGTATATTTGCCAATGCTGTCAATATTTTTGGGAATGCTGGATGACTGATTGGTCTGTCTGAAGCATTATGCTATGAAAGCAATAATTGACCATCCGGTAATCAACAAATCATTTGTTGACAGCGTTAATAACTGGTAGGCTCTGATTGGCAGTCATCAAATCATAGCAAATGAACCTAACCATGCCAAAGAGGTTGAAATGCAGGAGAATGCGTATTGCCTGCGGGGCACCGGGCACTGAGGAAGTGCCTGGTTTTAAACATCTTAACCCCTTGAAATCTTAACTTTTGGAGTTTTTGACATTTTTACAATATTTAACCTTATGAACGTACAGGACTTAAAGAGGCCCGACAACGAAGTGCTCGACATCAATAAGGATGTGAAGTGGGTCGGTGTGATCGATTATGATATTGTAACCTTTGATGTGGTGATGACCACAGAATTTGGCACCACATACAATTCGTATTATATTCATGCCGACAAAAAGGCCCTGGTGGAAACATCCAAGGAAAAGTTCTGGGATGTATACAAAGACAAACTCTACAAGGCAGGAAATCCTGCAGAGATCGAATATGTGATTCTGAACCATACAGAGCCTGACCACAGCGGCAACCTGGGTAATGTGCTGGCGTTGGCACCCAATGCCACGGTGGTTGGGAGCAGGCTGGCGATACAATATCTGAAGGACTTCCTGGGCAAGGATTTCAGACACCAGATCGTCAAGGACGGGGACACCATTGACTTGGGTAACAAAACCCTGCGATTCATATCGGCACCAAACCTGCACTGGCCGGATAGCATGTACACTTATCTGGAGGAAGACAAGCTGTTGTTTACATGCGACTCCTTTGGTTGCCATTATGCGCATCCGGAGATGTATGACGACAAGGTGGGCGATTTCAGTGAGGCATTCAAATACTATTTTGATGTCATCCTGAAGCCTTTCAGTAAATTTATGCTTAAAGCCATTGACAAGATCCGTCCGCTGGAAATCAATGCGGTGCTGACCGGTCACGGACCTTTGCTGATGAAAGACTGGAAGAAGTGGGTTGATCTGAGTGAAGCGTATGCTAAAGAGGCTTTACAAACACCACAGCAGGACCATGTGTTCATTCCCTATGTGTCGGCCTATCACAATACCGGTATGATGGCTGAGGCCATCCGTGACGGCATCAAAAGTGTCGGAGATTTCCAGGTTGAGGTCGCTGACATTGAGAATATGCCTTTGGGCGACGTAGATGAACGAGTGGCCAAAAGCAGCGCCATTGTGGTCGGTTGTCCGACGATCAACCAGAACATCCTGTTGCCCATATACCGGATGTTTGCCGTGATCAGCCCGATCAGGGATAACAAGAAAATTGCCGGGTCATTTGGTTCCTATGGTTGGAGCGGAGAGGCCGGCAAGCTAATCAACAGTACTTTGGCAAACCTGAAACTCAACGTGGAGGGTGATGGCGTGTTCGTCAAGTTCACTCCGCATGAAGACGAATATGCCCTTTGCCATGAGTATGGGAAAAAGATTGGCAAAAAACTTAAGGATAAACACGCGTAAAATAGCATAAAATGTATATCAATCCTGGGAAACGCCATGTCATCCTTGTGTTCTTTGTCACCCTGTGTTTCCATGCATGTGTAAGCAGCAGGCAGCTCGCTACAAATTTTGTGGTGGAAGAGACCGATATTCATGTGCTATTGCTGCCTCCCCCTGAGTTGATTAAAACATATATGCCGGGACATCCCAACGAACTGCCTTCCGATAGTGCTTTTGGCCCGGATCATCACCTTGCCCGTTTTGTCAGGGTGACATTGGACTCGGTTTTTGTCGACCATTTCATGAGTACCATAAGGGCGTACCTTGATGTGTTATATGTCAATCATTATGGTCCGGATGAAGCAGATGATTTTTTTGAGCTGGATCAACCGGCTTATGTTTTTGCTGTCGGGCAAATGGAGTTGCTGGAATATCTCGGTCGGACAAATTTCGTGGGTTATGCAGACGGCTACAGGCATGAAGCCGCGGTACCCATCACGGTGTTGGAAGCGAATGTGTGGTTTGAGTTTATCAACCTGCAAGAAGAGGATAAGGACATGCAAGTGCTCTTTGATGTAAGTTCAACAAGCGATTATGTTAAGGGGCGTTTTGTCAGGGACAACAGGGGAACATTGCGTTTTGAACCCGAGAGATACCCACTTTCCATTGATGATGTGTATGATCTGGCAGCCTATTCGGGCAAAAGAAACGCCCAAAATATTTTTGATCACCTCCTCAACTTGTATGTGCAAAAAGAAATGGAAGAAGAACTTGAATACTATTTCCATTATGATGTGGATGCACATCGGTTGACAGAAAGAAGTTTTCCGCCCTTCATAGAGATCAAACCAGGAGAAGAGAACCAGTCATCAGAAGATCCGCCTAATGATTAAGTTAATCAAGCCTGATTATTTGCTGCTGTAGCGGGTAAAAGGGGTGACCTGATGTGAAGAAAAATCTCTTTCCAGGTATTTATAATAGCCTGTGATGGCTATCATGGCTGCATTATCTGTACAATACTCGAATTTTGGAATATAGGTTTTCCAGTTCCCCTGCTCTTCTTCCTGCCGGAAGGCCGCCCTGAGCCCGCTGTTGGCCGACACCCCACCGGCCATGGCAATGTGCTGAATGCCGGTCTCCTTGGCGGCCTTGTGCAAATTTTTCATCAGAATCTCCACAATGCTGTGCTGGATGGACGCAGCCAGGTCATACTTGTGCTTTTCAATAAATTGCGCATCATTTTTTATGCGGTCGCGAAGGAAATAAAGGATGGATGTCTTTAAACCGGAGAAGCTATAGTTAAGTCCTGGTGCCCGGGGATGGGGAAAGGTAAATGCGTGCGGATCACCCTCGCCGGCAAGTTTGTCGATGAGTGGCCCACCGGGATAGGGCAGGCCCATGATCTTCGCCGCTTTGTCGAAAGCTTCGCCGGCAGCGTCATCAATGGTCTGGCCAATCACCTTCATGTCATGATACCCCTCTACAAGCACAATTTGAGTATGGCCACCAGAAACTGTCAGGCAGAGGAAAGGGAATGGGGGTGGTTCACCCTGTTGCTCATCCTCAATGAAATGGGCCAGAATGTGCGCATGCATGTGATTGACCGTAATCAAAGGGATACGCATGGCGAGGGAAAACCCTTTGGCAAAAGAGGTGCCAACCAGCAGCGACCCGAGCAGTCCGGGCCCATTGGTATAGGCAACAGCATGTATATCATTTTTTTGTATATTTGCCTTCGATAAAGCATTGGTTATGACGGGAATAATGTGCTGTTGATGAGCCCTGGATGCCAGCTCGGGAACAACACCGCCATAATCTTTGTGTATGTCCTGATTGGCGATAAGGTTGGCAAGAATTTTGCGATCCCTGATTACGGCTGCCGAAGTATCGTCGCAGGATGACTCAATGCCCAAAATGTATATGCTCATGGTACAGACTGAATAGTATGGCTGGCAAATAATTAAATCGGAGAACAAAGATATCAAAAAACTCAGGCAAATACTTCTGTCTCTCCTGGTGGCGCTTATGCTGCTGCCCATCCTGTTTTATGGCCTGTTGCACATCAACTTTGTGCAACAATACCTTGTAAACAGAGTCACTGTCTACTTTTCTGAAGAATTACAAACTGAGGTAAGTGTTGGCGGGGTGGATGTGCGTTTCTTTCGCAGTGTCATCCTTTATGATGTCCGTGTACTTGACCGGCAACAGGAAGTGCTCCTTGATCTTGGAAGACTCGATTTGCATTTGCAGCACTTATCTGTTCCTCAAAAAAAATTGGCTCTAAGTGAAATACATTTCCGACAACTTGAACTCGGGATGTATAAAAAGGCCGAAAAGGATGTACACAATTTCCGCTTTATCTTGGATTATTTTTCCCGACCTGAACCTGCCAACGATCAGGACAGGTGGCACTTCAGCACACAATCTTTGCGAATCAGTGATGCTGCCATCAGCTACCAGGACCACAACTTTTCTCAGGATACACAAGGATTCAACTATCACCATTTCAAACTGGCCGACCTGAACCTCGCCATCCATGACATCCACCTCACAGACGCGCTTCAGTCGTTGCGTATTGATCAGGTACAATTTTCTGAAGATAAAGGCTTTCAGCTTGATCAGCTGGCTGCCTCGCTCAAACTGAAAGATGACACCTTATTCGCAGATCATTTCATGCTTGAAGCCGGTCAGACAGCTTTAAGCGGGAACATGGCGCTGCGGTTAGATGCGCGTGAGCATGCCCGGGATGTGATCGATCAGGTCAGGGGTCAGATATCGCTGCAACCGGGTCGCATTGACCTGGCAGATATTGGACATTATTACCAGCCTTTTTTCGGTATTCGCGGAGTACTTCATGCCGGGGGACAGGTATACCTGGGTGACCGGCACATAGAAGCGCGTGACATTTCACTGGAATATGGCCCCAATACTGCATTCTATGGAGAAGTGATGCTGAGCCGGCTTGACTCGGAAAACGACCTGCACGTGGAAGCTCGCATAGATCAGTTGCGCAGCAGCATAAATGATATTCAAGGCTTTGACTTGCCTGAGGCCTCCGCTAGCAGACATTTTGAGCTGCCTGCATATCTTGAAAAATTTGGTGACATTCACTTAACCGGAACAATCTCAGGAAACAGGGATGATTTGCTGGCCGAAGGGGAAATGCGAACATCCCTTGGTCACATGGAAAGTGAAATATCACTGACCAAAGACGATTATGAAGAAGGATACCATTACCGGGGAAAAATCATCACAAAAGCATTCCAACTAGGAAGTATCCTGGGGAGGGATGGCTATCCGGGTGATCTGAATATGCAGGCAGAGGTAAGCGGTTCGGGTTTTGCTGCTGACGGGCTCCGGATGCATTTGGATGGCTACGTGGATAGCACGACCATGGGGGGTGTATTATTCACAAACATTGACCTGGAAGGCGAATTCATGAACCAGCGCTTTGATGGGCGTCTGCAAGTGAATGATGAAAAATTGAACCTTTCATTTAATGGACTGGTGGATTTCGATACGGATACCCCGGCGTTTCAATTTCAAATGGGTCTTGTCCATGCTAATTTGACTGATATCGGCATATTTCAGCGAGATACCCTGTATGGTTCACTCCTTGGCGCTGAAGTAGACATCAACGCCAAGGCATCTTCCATGGATGATATGGAAGGGGAACTCACCATTCGGAATATCTGGTATTCAGAAATTCCACTCGATCCATCTGTCCGTGACATTTATCCGACGAGCTATAGCATAGACAGCATCTATGTTAACAATACCCGATGGTCAGAAGAGAACAGGCATCTGCGGCTCAGGTCGGATTTTGCAGATATTGACATGCATGGCAACCTGCGTTTTGAAAAATTTTTAGAATCCTTGCGCTTATTTGCTGCAAACTATAGTCCTAACCTGAAGCTGACAGCTCCACCTGATTTGAAGGATCCTGCAATTATGCAGGATATCGATTTTTCCTTCAGGTTTAAAGACACCCGGTTGCTTACCGCATTGTTTATGCCTGGACTGGAAATATCCTCAGGAAGTTGGATTAATGGTTCACTATCTTCTGATGAATCTCATCTTGAACTGGAAGGTCATGCCGACAAGCTGGAAATTGCCGGTCGCGCTTTTTATGGCTATCAGCTGAAGGGTTATCATGATGCGGATAGTTACGTGCTGGCCATGGAGAGCGAACGATTGATGCTGTCTGAAAATCGGATTATTAATCATTTTTCCATGATCAATTCATGGAAACGTGACAGCATCCGGTCCGAATTGACATGGGGTGGGGATGAAGCGCATCATAAAGGGAGGGTCAAAGGGCTTACGTATTTTTATGATGAACACAGGATGGTGTTGTCCTTTCCTGAATCGGAAGCACAGATCAACGGAAATACCTGGCGTTTCAATACAGACCATAGCATCATCCTGGACACCAACCGGGTGGAAATTCATCAACTCATGGCCTATCACGATAACCAGTTTATCAAAGCTGACGGGGTGCTTAGTCCGGACAGCGAGGACCGTATGGGACTTTCTTTTTCCAATTTTGATGCGGGCTACAGTGATGTGCTGCTTGGTGAAAGGAACTTTAATTTTGGCGGCCTGATGGATGGCTATGTAACTTTTACGGGGATATATCAGTCACCAGGTATTGCAGCAGAATTCTCTATTGAAGACTTTTCCTTCAATCATGTGTTAATGGGTGATTTGGAAGTAAGCAGTTCCTGGGATGAAGAAAAACAAGCCTTTGAAGTTTGCGCAAGGATTCACGAACGCAATGATCTGAGGGAGAACGAAGCGCTCATAGCAACTGGGAACTTCTATACCGGAAGCGATGCAGATAATTTTGACCTGGATATCATCCTGCATAATTTCAAAATGGATGTTTGGGGCCGTTACCTGCAGAGCTTTACGGAAGGCTTTGGTGGCTTTGCTACGGGGGAGTTGCGTTTGGATGGTCCTTTTAACCAGCCACAGCTTAGTGGACAACTCAAGCTGTCCGACATCGTGATGCCTATCCCTTTCCTCAAAACGACTTATACATTTGACCATGAGGCTGTTATCGAAAAAGACCGGTTCATCTTTGAGCAGGTCATGTTGTATGACACCTTGGGAAATACCGCACAGGTCAGTGGTGTGGTCGCACATGATTATTTCAGGAATTTTGCTATCGATTTTGAGCTTCGGCCTGAAGAGATGATCATTTTTAATACCAATGCTGCCGACAATAACATCTTTTTTGGCACCGCCTTTTTTACTGGTTTTGGAAGGATACACGGGCCTACTGATGATATCACAATGGATGTGAGTGCACGTACCGAAAGGGGCACAAGGGTGATGTTGCCATTAAATTACACCGGGGATGTACGGGAAAGACACTTTATTTCTTTTGTTTCACCGGATGAAACAGAAAGTGAAAACGATTTCATCTTATCACAAACCGGCGGCAATCTCACCATGAACTTAGACCTTGAGGTTACGCCGGATGCCGAAGTGGAGCTGTTTTTTGATGCCCAATTTGGTGATATAATCAGAGGACAAGGCAGCGGTGACCTTAACCTGGAGATTGCTCCCGATGGCTCATTTAATATTTATGGTGACTACCTGATCGAAAGCGGAGAGTATCTTTTCAGCCTGCAAAACATCATCAATAAACGTTTCCGTATAGATCAGGGCAGCAGCATACGCTGGACTGGAGACATCAATGATGCGGACGTTGACCTGCGAGCTGTTTACCGCCTTCGAACTTCCCTTTATGAACTGCTTGCCGGAGGAGGTGTGGACAATGAAATGGCAAACCAGTTCCGTCGAAGGGTGCCTGTAGAAACCGTGTTGATCCTGGAAGACAAGCTCTTTAATCCAAGGATCACTTTTGATATTGACGTTCCCGGGGGTGATGACAACACCAGGGAGCTGATTGAAAGGGAAATCACCACTGATCAGGAAATGAACCGGCAGGTTTTCTCTCTGCTTGTACTCAACCGGTTTATGCCACGCGATCAGTACGCAGCGCTTGGGTATGGAATGGGCACCACTTCTTCAGAGCTGTTATCGCATCAGTTGAGTAGCTGGCTTTCCCAGATCAGTTCTGATTTTGACATTGGCGTAAACTATCGTCCGGGTGATGAAATTACCAGCCAGGAGGTTGAGTTGGCTTTGTCTACCCAGTTGTTTGATGACCGCGTACTCATTGACGGAAATTTTGGCGTAGCTGGCAATCAGACAGCCACCGGTCATCAGGCACAAGGTGCTAATCAGATTATCGGGGATGTCAATGTAGAAGTGAAGGTCACACCCGAAGGTAAATTCCGGGTCAAGGCATTTAACCGATCCAATGCCTTCGATATCATCCATACCAATGCACCTTATACACAAGGCATTGGTGTATTTTACCGCCGGGAATTTGATCAACTGCATGATTTTTTTCGTCGTCAGCGCACATCTTCTTCAGATGCAAACGCTGGTGAAGATGACAATGACCTGCAGGAATAAAGTGATTGGCGTTGGGATGGGAACTAAAACGTATGTCCGAGCTTCTTTTTCTTGGTGTCCAAATATACCTTACAATGGGATGATGCAGGCACCACAATTGGAATGTTCCTTGTGATTTCTATGCCATACCCCATCAGCCCTGCTTTTTTACCGGGATTATTTGAAATGAGTTTGATTTTGTTGGCTCCCAGATCACGCAAAATCTGTGCACCAATTCCATAGTCTCTCTCGTCTGCCTTGAAACCAAGCTCGATATTGGCTTCTACGGTATCCAGGCCACGTTCCTGCAGGTGATATGCCTTAAGCTTATTAAGCAACCCAATTCCCCGGCCTTCCTGGTTCATGTATAACACAACACCCTTACCTTCTTTTTCGACCATCTCCATGGCCTGGTGAAGCTGTCCGCCACAGTCACATTTGCATGATCCGAATATGTCTCCGGTGATACATGAGGAATGGACCCTGACCAATACTTCCTCGTCAGGGCTCCAGCTCCCCTTAATAAGTGCCAGGTGTAGCTGGTCATTGGTGGTTTGCCTGTAAGCGGCGAGTTTAAAATGCCCCCATTCTGTAGGTAAATCCACTGTAATCTCCCGCTCAATATGGCTTTCGTTTTTGATCCGGTAGGCAATGAGTTCTTCTATGGATATGATTTTCAGGTTAAAGCGATTGGCAATTTCAAACAGTTCGGGCAGCCTGGCCATGGTCCCATCATCGTTCATGATCTCTACCAATGCGCCAGCGGGTTGCAAACCTGCCAGGCGGGCCAGGTCAATGGATGCCTCGGTATGTCCAGCACGTTGCAACACGCCGCCAACCCTTGCCCGAAGCGGAAAAATATGCCCCGGACGCCCCAGAGAAGCAGGATCCGTATCTGGATTGGCCAGGGCATTTACGGTTTTTGCCCTGTCAGCTGCCGATATGCCTGTCGTACATCCGTGACCACGTAAATCTACGGAAACGGTAAATGGTGTTTCATGTAAAGCCGTGTTCTTGGGAACCATCAGCTCCAGGTCAAGCTCTTCTGCACGCTTCCGGGTAATGGGCGCACAAATAAGCCCCCGGCCGTGGGTAGCCATGAAATTGATGATCTCCGGGGTTATGGTCTCAGCCGCAGCAATAAAGTCACCTTCGTTTTCCCTGTCTTCATCATCAACAACGATCACTACTTTGCCCTCACGAATGTCCTCAATGGCCTCGTCGATGGTGTTGAACCGAAAATCCTCACGAATTTCTTTCTGTGGGTTTCCAAACATTGGTTTCAATTTTTTTTAACGATTTGAAAAAACCAAGAAACATTGCCAGGTTCATACCATAAAAATGGGATATGAAACGTAATGTCCGGTTGTGTATATGTTTTTTTTTTAGCAGGTAATCGATGAATGGCAATGCGGTCACCAGAAGATGCAATATCAGTAAAGACATAAACAGCGGATGGTAAAAAGCCAGTGCAGCATTGGTGATGAGTGCGCTCAACATAAAGAAGGGACCCAGCCATCGTAGCACCTTGTGTGATATATAGGTGAACGATAACCCTGGTGTTTTATGCCACAACATACCTGAGAAAACCCTTAAGTTCTGAAAATTCCCTGTGGCAATGCGTTTCTTCCTGTGAAATTCAGCAACAAGGTCACTGGGTACCTCTTCGTAGACCTTTGCGTCTGGATTGTTGATGCAAAGATAACCTGCTTCCAGCACTTTCATATTAATGTAGAAGTCATCCACGAGAAAATTTTTTGGCACAGGGACAAAAAGTTTCCTGCGTAACGCAAAACAGCCGCCAAAGGGTCCCATCATAGTGCCCCATAAAATGCTCTCGCTGTGCTTGATTTTCACTTCTCTTGATATATAGGATTTTTCCTGGTAGGAAATGCCTTCTTCCTTCGTGTTCGTGTTGATCATTTGCGAGTCCACAAGGCCTACGCGCTGATCCTTGAAAAAGCTGATCAGCTCTTTCATGGTTTGTTTCTCAAACATCACATTGGCATCGGTGAATATGATGACATCACCGCGTGCGTGCCTGTACAGGTCATTCATGACATTCCCCTTGCCACGCCTTTCCCGGAAAGGGAAATAATGCAAGGAGGGAAATTGTTCCCCCATTTTTTTCAGGATGTCGTTTGTCTTGTCGGTCGATGCATCCGAACCTACCAGCACTTCAAAACGGTTACCAGGGTAATTTGTCCGGTAAACACTTTGAATCTTTTCACCTATTAACCTTTCCTCATTGAAAGCTGAAATGATGACACTCACAAATGGCCGGTCATCATCTTCCTGATATTGTTGAAGCCGCAGTTTTTTCTTGCGTGAGAGAAAAAAAATGAGCCATGGATACAAGGCATAGGAATAGCCAATGGCAGTCACCGAGATCAAAAATACGATGAGTAACAACCAGAAGCCAATCCCGTACTCCATGATTAATCCAGGTTCTTTTTGTAAAAAGTGCTTAACGCGTCGCAGATTTTCAGGTTGTCGAAGTGCTTATGAATAAAGCTGCTGGCATGGCTACCAATAGACTTGAAAAGTTGCGGTTCGTGTATAAGCTGATCTATTTTGTTGATAAAACCTTTTGCCGTGTCTTCAATTACAATGTTTTCCAGGTGTTTTACGGGTATGCCTTCCGCACCGATGCTTGTGGTCACGATGGTTTTTCCCAGCGCCATGCCTTCTATGATTTTGACGCGCATGCCGCTGCCAGAGAACAAAGGTACAACCATTATGGCTGTTTCCTTAATAAATTTTTCTGCATCATCAATTTCGCCCAGGTAGGTGACTGGCTTGCTCTTAAGGTATGTTTCCAGCCAGGCAGGCGCATTTCGTCCGGCTATCCGGAAAGGAAGATCCGGGTGCTTTTTATGTATTTCTGGCCACACGTGATCCACAAACCATATCAGGCCTTCCTGGTTGGGGAGCCAGTCCAGTGTGCCAATGCAACCCACGGAGGGAAACAAGATCCTCCCGGGCTCAGGTTTGCTGGCAGCTATCTGGTAGCCAACTGGTGAAACATGCAAAGGCCGTGTGTTTCCCAAGTAGCTGAACCTTTCTGCATCGCGCTCGGTAATGGGGATGAGCATGTCGTAAGTGTTCAGCACCTTTTTTTTGTATTTCAATATGCGTTTGGCCAGCATGCGGTAATACATCTTTTTTGGAAGTGACTTTTCTCGCTTTGCCGCTCGCTGCCATATCTCATGTTCTATGTTATGAGCCCTCAGGGCTATCTTTGCCTTGCTGTATTTCCTTATCAAGGGGATATAGTGGGCGAGATAGATCCCTTCAAGCTGAATGATGTCAAAATCCTCCTCAGAAAAGACCTCCAGAAGCTTGTTTGCATAACTTTCTGAAAAAAACCTTGTTGCATTGTAAGGCTGTGAAGAAAACAACAGGTTGGAAATCATCGCTGCAGGTTTGATCGTCGTGTCGATGTCAACCGCCTCCATACGAACCTTTTCTCTGAGATGTGCGGGAATCTGGTCGATATCGTAATGGTGCTTAGGCGTGTTCATGGCCAGCATGCGTACCTGGTTTCCGATAGCTTCCAGGCCCAGGGAAAGGTTGAGTGTGGCAATGGCTCCACCGTCTTTTGGTGGGTAGGGAACTTTATTGGTCAGTTGCAGGATCTTCATTATGGCGTCTTTTCCTTAACAATGCAACCTTATTTGTGATTTTTTCAATGCTTGACTTGTAAATATCCATGTCGAGGACAGGAGAGTCGGTAGTGGCCTTGTAAGTAAGCAGTATGCCCACAGGGAGCAGTACCACAGATGATAACCACATTCCCTGATGCGCCTCAAGAACACCTTCCCGGACCATCTTTTCACCCATCATGGAAATGACATGAAATACCACAAAAAGTAAAACAGACACCACCAGGGGTAAGCCGAAGCCACCTTTGCGGATGATTGCACCCAGGGGAGCGCCGATCAGAAAAAGCACGATGCACGCAAATGAAAGGGTAAATTTGCGATGAAATTCTATCTGGTAACGGGCTAATGTACGCTGCCGGTCTCGGAACTCCTGGTGGGATCTTTCCGAGAGGCTGCGGTTGCTTCTGATGATATCCATCGCATTGTCAAGCATCATCAGTTCACTCACAGGCGACTTGCGAACGTAATCCATGTCAACATACCGAAATCTTTCAGGGGAGATCAGACTGCCCTGCAATGTATCCGGGTCGGGCATCAGCGAGAAACGCCGACGGTAAGACTTAATGTATGAATCTTTTCTCTTGTCAAGTTCAGTGGAAAGGCTGTCTTCAAAAAAGACAAGCTGATTCAGATTCAGCATCCTGAAATTTCCTTTAAATAATTCCTGGTCCGTGCGCTCCAGCTCAAACATGCTGAGGTCAAACTTCCTGACCTGCTTGTCAAAATAAAGCCGCTGGAAAGGCCGATCGGAATCCCTTGGATTACCGCTGCCGGCCTCCTGGTAATTGGTGCCATTGTATAAGGTCAGGATGAGATAGCGCTGATCAGGTGTCACAGCCATGGTGCCCCACTCTGCCAGTGTAAGGTTTACATTGCCTCGCCTCTCGGAGTGATCGTAAATCTTAATCCCTCTCAGGGTGTTGCCTCCGTTGGTCTTTTTATCCACACGAATCACAAAATTGTCTATCCCATGATAATAGATGCCCTCTGTGATGTTAAATGCCGGTCTGTGCTGCCGGACATCATAAAGCAGAGAAAGGCTCTTCAGGTTGGCCACAGGCAGCACATTGTTTGAGAAAAAAAATGCAGCCAGAACCAATACAAAAGAGATCATTACCATGGGCCACATGATGCGTCTGAGCGAAATACCGGCCGACTTAAAAGCCACCAGTTCGTAATGTTCTCCCATCTTGCCCATAGTCATGATGCTGGACAACAACACTGCAAGGGGCAAGGCAAGTGGTACAAATGTGGCGGATGAATAAAACAACAATTCCCCAATCACATACCATTCTAGTCCCTTTCCAACAAGATCGTCAATGTATTTCCAAAGAAACTGCATCAACAATATGAAAAGGGCAATGAAAAAGGTCACAAAAAATGGCCCGATATAAGACTGAAGAACCAGTTTGTGCAGTTTTTTCATTATTGGTAATGTCTTTAAGGATTTGGAATGGATTAATTCACTGCAAATATACGAATAATCAGGCTATCCCGGATGATTACAGTCCCCGGATTATCCTATGTCCACTGCTTATCCGTTGCAGAAAACATCGGTATCTTTGTTTGCCAAAATGCTTCTTATAGGTTATTGTTTTTTTATAAAACAAGCATCCTCTATAAGAACGGCTTCTGCTCATACGTTGTTATCCTATGCTTCATATGAATAAAACTATAAAATCAGCTTGTTTATTTTGGATCATCTTGTGCATTTCAGGGTTCGGTTTTCTTTCCTGTACGGCTTATCGTACAGCGGAGATCTCTGAGAAAGGTGTGCATTATTTTCAGCGGATCGAGCTGGGTGGCATCAGGCAATCGGTGATGGTCCGTGGCCAGGACAAGAAAAACCCTGTGATGTTATTTCTGCACGGAGGGCCGGGCTTCCCCCTTTTTCCAGTAGATCAGGCCAGTGAGGTCATGCGCAAACTGGAAGAGGACTTCACTATGGTGTATTGGGAACAACGCGGCACAGGCGGATCCTTCAGTTGGAGCTTGCACCGCAAATCGCTGACTGTGGATGATTTTGTGGAAGACACCAGGGAGTTGGTTGATTATATCCGGGATTTGCTTGGGGTGGACAAGGTATTTATCTGGGGACACTCCTGGGGAAGTAATGTGGCTGCCTTGTTTGCAGCAAAATACCCGGAGAAACTCCATGCCTATGTGTCCGCCGGACAAAGTGTCAACCCCTTTAAAAATGAACTGCTTTGTTATGAGTTTGTCTTGCGGGAGGCACAAAAAGAGAATAATCGTCGCGCATTGCGGCAGATGGAAAGGGTAGACACCATTCCCGAGAATTACAGCCTGCGCGATGCATTGCTCGTCCGCCGCTGGGTTACCAAATACGGAGGGTTGATAAAGCAGTCGGAACGAGACCGGTATATTGACTTTAACTACATTTTTAGCACGCTTTCAGCTCCGGAATATGGCATACTAGACAAAACCAACATGGTGCTGATGCCCTATTTTTCTATTGAAGAATTATGGGATGACCTGAAAACCCTTGACCTGAAAAAAGAAGCACCGCAGATAGACGTGCCCGTTTATTTCATGGTTGGAAGGCACGATGTCATCGTATCCGCAAAGCTTGCTGCTGCCTATTTTGAAGTACTAATAGCACCTGAGGGCAAGCAATTAATTTGGTTTGAAGAATCTGCTCACCGGCCGCATCATGAAGAAAAAGAGAAGTTTCTCCGCTATATGCGAACACGTGTGCTGCCTCATGCTGCCTATAAAAACAGATGACGCCTATGCTTTTCTTGATTATTTTTGTGGCAAACAAAACCACCGCACCATAACATGGAAATACCACCAAAAGATCAGCCGGCAGGCTTGGAGGCAGCAAAACAGCTCGGCGTTTTACCGGAAGAATATGATCAAATCAAATCCTACCTCGGGAGGGTGCCAAACTTTACGGAACTGAGCATTTATGCGGTCATGTGGTCGGAGCATTGTTCCTACAAAAATTCGATTAAATGGCTGAAGACGTTGCCAAGAAAGGGCGATCATTTGCTTGCAGAGGCAGGTGATGAAAATGCGGGACTGGTAGACCTTGGTGATGGTCTGGCCTGTGCCTTTAAAATTGAATCACACAACCATCCTTCTGCACTGGAACCATATCAGGGTGCTGCTACTGGCGTTGGAGGCATCAACCGCGATATCTTTACCATGGGCGCCAGGCCCATTGCCCAGCTTAACTCCCTGCGCTTTGGTAGCCTGGACACGGAGCGCACAAAATGGCTGATGAAAGGCGTTGTAAAGGGTATAGGCGACTATGGCAATGCCTTTGGTGTTCCGGTTGTTGGAGGCGAGGTGTTTTTTGACCCTTGCTACAACACCAACCCCCTGGTCAATGCCATGTCGGTTGGAATAGTCAAAAAGGGCAATACCATATCAGCCACTTCATATGGTAAGGGTAATCCTGTTTTTATCGTGGGTTCTTCTACCGGAAAAGATGGAATACATGGAGCCACATTTGCTTCTGAAGACATCACCGAAGCATCTGCAGATAAAATTCCCGCAGTTCAGGTAGGTGATCCATTTCAGGAAAAGCTCCTGCTGGAAGCCACCCTTGAGGTAATTAAAACGGGTGCAGTGGTAGGCATGCAAGACATGGGTGCAGCCGGCATCACCTGTTCCACCTCCGAGATGTCGGCTAAAGGTAAGCACGGCATGGTGATTCACCTGGATCAGGTGCCGCTGCGCCAGCAAAACATGCAGCCTTTTGAGATCCTGCTTAGCGAAAGCCAGGAGCGCATGCTCGTGGTCGTCAAAAAAGGACGTGAACAGGAGGTCATGGATGTGTTTGACAAATGGGACCTGAACTGTGTGCAGATTGGAGAAGTCATCGAGGGCGACATCCTGAAATATTATTTCCATGGTGATTTGGTGGCAGAAGTACCGGCCGACTCACTGGTGCTCGGCGGTGGAGCTCCGGTTTATGACCGTGACTATCAGGAGCCTGAATATTACCGGAAAAACCGGGCTTTTAATATGGACCTGGTGCCTGAACCTGAAAATCTTAAGCAGGTGGCATTGTTTCTGTTGAGCAATCACAACATTGCCTCCAAAAAATGGGTGTCCGACCAGTATGACACCATGGTGGGCACTAAAAACATGACGACAAATACTGCGGCAGATGCAGGAATTGTTAACCTCAAAGGCACGCAAAAAGCACTTGCTTTATCCGTAGACTGTAATCCGCGTTATGTATATGCTGATCCTGAGAAAGGGGCTGCCATCGCAGTAGCGGAAAGTGCCAGAAATATCGTATGCAGCGGTGGCAGTCCTTTGGCCATCACCAACTGTCTCAATTTCGGGAATCCCTATAACCCGGAAGTTTATTGGCAGTTTGTCGGAGCCATCAAAGGCATGAGTTTGGCATGTCAAAAGTTTAATACCCCGGTTACAGGTGGAAACGTCAGCTTTTATAACCAGTCTACGCTTGGTGGTAAAACGGAACCGGTATTTCCAACTCCGGTTATTGGCATGCTTGGCATCCTTGACGATAAACGTAGGTTGACCGGGACAGCGTTTAAGGAGGATGGAGATCAGATCTACCTGATCGGTCAGGCACGACAGGACATTGCCAGCTCTGAATACCTCTATTCCTGGCATGAAATCCGGCAAGCCCCTGCACCTTATTTTGATCTGGATGAAGAATTTGCGATGCAGGAGGTGCTTAAAGAGCTGATCCGCAAAGAGCTCCTGGTTTCCGCCCATGATGTTTCTGACGGTGGGCTGTTTGTTACCTTGTTTGAGTCGGCCATGACCAATCAGTTGGGTTTTATCATAGACACTGACATGGAGATCCGCAAGGATGCTTTCCTTTTCGGGGAGTCGCAAAGCAGGGCAGTTGTTACGGTGAAGCAGGAAAACGAGGGCCTGCTTGCTGAGATCATAGCACGCTCAGATGTCTCTTTTTCCCTGCTGGGGAAGGTTGCCGGAGACAAGGCAATCATTGACGGAGATAATTATGGGGAAATTGCGGAAATGACGAAACGATATGAAGGGGTTCTGCCGGAAATGATGGATGAATAGGGTTTAAATAACGGGAATCTCTACTGTTTTTTTACGAACCGGACTTTTTGACCTTTCGACTTTTTGACAGTATGGATACATACCAACAAAAGCTGGCTTGTTGCGGGATTATAAAGAAAATATTGGCTGCTGACTTTTCGGTCTGCAAATGCTTACTTCATGCTGTACTGTTCGTGTTGCTCCTTTCCCATGGCTGCAGTGTCGGCTTTGAGCAAGAGGAGGGACTGACCGTGCTCAGGTACAACGAGGACCAGAACATCACTTCCCTGGATCCCGTTTTTGCCCGTAACCAGGCAAACATATGGGGTGTTGCGCAGTTGTTCAACAGCCTTGTGGAGCTGGATGATGAGCTGCATGTGCAGCCGGCGATTGCGCATTCGTGGAATATTTCAGCGGATGGCCTGGAATACACTTTCGTGTTGCGCGATGATGTCTATTTCCATGATGATGATTGTTTTCCGGGTGGCCGTGGCCGGCTTGTGGTGGCTGATGACGTAGTGTTCAGCCTGAACAGGCTGATCGATCCTGAAATCAATGCCCCCGGAGGGTGGGTGATGAACCAGGTGGCCAGGAAAGCAGGTGGAACACTGGATGTGCGAGCGCTGTCGGACACCCTGGTTCGCATTCGGCTCGAGAGGCCCTTTCCACCCATGTTGTCTCTTTTGTCCATGCAGTATTGTGCCATCGTGCCCCGTGAAGCCATTGACAACTATGGCCGAGATTTTCGGCGAAATCCTGTGGGTACCGGCCCTTTCCGTTTTACCTATTGGAAGGAAGGCGTGAAGCTAGTCTATCGCAAAAATGAACGCTATTTTGAGTTCGATGGTGATCAGCGCCTGCCATACCTGGATGCAGTTTCCATTCGCTTTATCCAGGACAGGCAAACCGCGTTCCTGGAATTTATCAAGGGAAACCTCGACCTGCTTACCCGCATCGATCCCAGTTACCAGGATGAATTGTTAACTCCTGATGGCCAGCTTCAGCCCCGATATGAGGACAAGCTCCAAAAGATCACCATGCCATTTCTTAATTCTGAATACCTTGGCATGGTCATGCACGAGGAGAAACTGCCTGCGGATTGGCCACTCAGGCACAGAAAGGTGCGGCAAGCAATAAATTATGGGTTTGACAGGGAGAAAATGTTGCGCTTCATGCGCAACAACATTGGCACGCCTGCACATGCTGGTTTTGTGCCCGTTGGTATACCCGGATTTACAGATAATGAAGGGGGTTATCATTATGACCCGGATATGGCCCGCAGGCTGCTTCGTGAGGCAGGCTATCCTGGAGGGGAAGGGCTGCCCGTCATCACAATCCATACCACGCAGGCTTACCAGGACATTGCACAATATATTCAATTCGAACTTTCACGATTGGGCATTCGCCTTGACATCGACGTGATGCCACCAGCAACCTTGCGTGAGATGATGGCCAATGCCAATGCTCCTTTTTTCAGAGGATCCTGGATAGCCGATTACCCGGATGCAGAAAACTATCTGGCCCTGTTTCACAGCGAAAATAAAACACCCGCCGGACCAAATTATACCCAATTCCAAAATGATACTTTTGATTATCTTTACGACCGTGCTTTGTCCGAAACAGATGACAGCGCGCGGACAGCAATTTATCATCAGATGGATAGCCTGATCATTGCAGAAGCCCCAAAGGTTTTTCTCTATTATGATCAGTCGATGCGATTTGTGCAGCAATATGTTAAAAACATGACCAACAACCCATTGAACCACCTGGTTTTAAAGCGCGTAAAAATAGAAAAGGAATAAATATAATGCGCTGCCCGGGGAATTGTGGCTTAATACGCTTAATTGCTCCGGGCTGCGGTTGAATTGCCTGTACGTCGTCTTCAAGTGTTGCGACCATTCAGCAGGGGTATGCATTATGAATAGCATGTTGACTATGAAATCCGGTTTTAAGTTATCTCTTTCCCTGTTCATGATGTTTGTTATTGCTGGATCCTTGCATGCCGGTGGAAACCATGACCATTTGTTTTTCTCTGCCCAATATCACTACCAGCATATTTATCCACACAGACCTGGTCTTAGAGAGTATGGTAAAGACCCGTCTCGCATGGTAAAATTGAGCCTGGGTGTGCAAACTTCAGGTAATCAGGAATGGCACCGCATGTATAATTACCCCGCATACGGGGTGGGTTTCGCTTTTACTGACCTGGGGAATCCTGAGATACTGGGTGAAGTACGCTCAGGATTCACTTTCATGGAGTTTATGTTTGGTCATCTGCAGCAAAACCACAGACGACTTAAAGTGTCACTTGGACTGGCCTACTTTGACACCCATTATGACCCGGATGAGGTGCCTGAAAATCTATTTATCGGGAATCCATGGAACGTACATTTTAACCTCAATTACCAATGGTCATGGAGAATTGGGCAACAGTTGCGACTTACCCCGGGTCTTTCGTTTACACATTTTTCGAACGGGGCTTACAGAAAGCCAAACAGGGGACTTAACATCTTTGATGTACAGTTGGGGCTGAGATATCGCTTTGGAGAAGATAACTTCATTACCGTGTCCGATGATCAAGCTTATGAAGTGGCATATAAGGACAGACAAAGGCTTTTTGTCTCCTATTCCGTCGGTCTCATGGAAAGAGAAATCGGTGATCCAACCTATATTGCCCGGACCTTATCGCTGAATCAAACCATACGGAAAAACTTCAGAACCCGTTGGGGAGTGGGGTTGGATGTTTTTTATGATGACCATGCCAAAGAGGAGATGCGAGGACGCCACGATGATACAAGCTATTTTGATTACATGCGCCTGGGTGGCTATGCTTCATGCGACATTGTGTTTAACAGGCTGGCGGTAATGCTGAATTTGGGCACCTACCTGTATTATGGCGTCGATCCCATAAGTATGATTTATCAGCGTGTGGGCCTTAGATACCTCACCCCTTCAGGCCTGGTTGGTCATCTGGCACTCAAGGCTGGTTCGGGAAGAGCAGATTATGTGGAATGGGGACTGGGCTATGCCTTTTAACATGCAATGCTCAGAAAGATTTAACCTGTCCATCGACTTTTTAACCAATCAAAACCTGATCGTGAGCCCGTCATAAGCAAGAGATATTTTCTCCGGAAGCAGTGGATTGATCTCTTTGCTAAGCCCCATCTGGTGACTGACGTGTGTAATGTAAGCCTTGTCCGGCTGCAGGTATTGCAGGATATCTGCAGCTTCATCAAGCGAAAAATGTGATATGTGTTTTTCTTTTCTTAATGCGTTGATTATAACTACACGGGAACCTAACATCTTGTCCAGTTCACGGGATTCAAGCTGGTTGGCATCAGTCAGATAAGAAAAATCACCGATGCGGAAACCAAAAACCGGCATGCTATGGTGCAGGGCATCTATGGGTGTAAGCTCCAAATCGCCAATGTGAAAAGCGTTATTATTAATCTTGTGAAGGCGAATATCCGGTACACCCGGATACCTGTCTTTACCAAAAGCGTATGGAAACTCATGCTTAATCGCCTCAAGCACGCTGTCACGGCCAAAGATGTCCATCGGTTTTTTCTGAATCCAATTGTATGCCCGGACATCATCCAGCCCACCGGTGTGGTCTTTATGGTTGTGCGTAATTACCACGGCGTCGAGCTTCCTGACATCAGCGCGAAGCATTTGTTGCCTGAAATCGGGTCCAGCATCAATTACAATGGTTGTGCCAGCCGCCTCAACCAATACCGATGTGCGTAAACGCTTATCCCTGGGATCGTTGCTTTTACATACCCTACATGCACAGCCCACTACGGGAACGCCCTGGGAAGTGCCTGAACCCAATACTGTTATTTGCATTTGTTGCTTTTTTGTCAACACGTTGAACATGTTAAGATGCTAAACTTCGAAAGCCCGAGCTTGATTATTCATGCAGGCCAGAAAACCAACTCCGGAAAAAGCTTTTGGATCATTGGCTTTTAACCCGCAGAAAGGGTTTTCAATGATGTTACACCTGAAAGCTTAACTTCAAATATACCTGATTGTTCAGGAAATCTCGCATCTGCCTGGAAATTTTATCTGTCCGGGATTAAGGAATTGCCTCGCTGGGGTTCCTCAATTTTTAGTAAATTGCACAAAAATTTAGGCTTTGTAAGTTGCCATTAGAACCCGTAACTTATTAAAACAATTTAATAATCCAACCTTAATGCCCGACATGCAAATGGAAGACCTTTTCAAGAAGATTCATGCAGAAGAGATCCCCGACAACATATTCAAATTGATTGGTAAAGACTGGATGCTCATTACTGCCGGCAGCAAAGAGGAGTACAACATGATGACCGCCAGTTGGGGGACCGCCGGTGTATTGTGGAAAAAACCCGTGATATTTACCTTCGTCCGCCCGCAAAGATATACCTATGAGTTCATGGAGAAGAACGCCCGTTTTTCGGTTTCCTTTTTTGAAGAAAAACACCGTGAGATATTGAATATCTGTGGTACAACAAGTGGTCGCGACCTGAATAAGATGAACATGGATGGTCTTACCCCAATTGTCACTCCTGCCGATACAGTTTCATTCAAGCAAGCAAGGCTGGTTCTCGAGTGCAGAAAGATATACTTTGATGATATCGACCCCGCCTTTTTCCAGGTTTTTGATCTGGAAACGATTTATCCTGCCAGGGACTACCATCGTTTTTATGTGGGAGAGATTGTTGATGCATGGCAAAGAAAGTAAGCCGGAAAAGGTAATATAAACACAGTAAACACATCATAATTACGTCCCGTGCAATATATTCACAGGATCATATATCGGATCAGGCTTTTTTTACTTCGGCGTGCCACGGAGAATACACGACGGCAGCGGCGCGTGGTGGGCTATGAACAGGCCAAATCACTGGTTTTGCTTTATGAGATCAAATCTGATGGAAGCCATGAATTTATAACTGACCTCATTGCAGAGCTGCAAGCCGACGGCAAAAGTGTGCATGCCGTTGGATTCGCTGATGATGTGAAACAGGCTGAACCTTATCGGGAGACCGCTCCAGGTATCTTGCTCAGCAAACAGAGTTTTTCATGGCTGATGAATTTGCGTGATCACGGCATTAGGGAGCAGTTATTTAATGATCAGTATGATGTGCTGCTGGATATTACAGGGAGCGAGGCCATTCAAATGAAGAAGCTTGCCGTTCAACTGCCTGCTGCCTATAAGGCCGGTGCTTCACATCACGACTTTCTGCCCGTTTATGATCTGCTTTTAGATGTGAAAACGGAATGTGCTCCAAGGGAGCTGGCCGGTCACGCCATTCACTATTTAAAAATCATCAAAACACCCACATCAAATGATTGAAAAATTCAAAGGTACCGGTACAGCGATGATCACTCCCTTTTACAAGGAAGGGAACATTGACTTTAAATCTTTTGAGCGGATTATTGAATTCCAGATTAAAAATGGAGTCGACTACCTGGTATTTCTCGGTACAACGGGCGAGGCTGTTACCCTCAATGCTGATGAAAAGAATGCCGTGATCAATTTCGCCATCGAAATTGTTGATAAAAGGGTCCCCGTGGTTGTAGGGATCGGTGGGAATAACACCAGGGCGTTGATTGATACCATCAAGCAGACGCATTTCGATCATATTGATGCCGTACTATCAGTAAGCCCATACTACAATAAACCGCAGCCCAAGGGGTTGTTCAATCATTATAAAGAGATTGCGTCGATTTGTCCGGCTCCGGTCATCATTTACAACGTACCGGGGCGCACCAGTTCCAACATCGATGCTGATACCACCCTGCGTATTGCCCATGAGATCCCAAACGTGATCGGTATCAAAGAAGCATCCAAGGACCTTGAACAGTGCGGCCGGATCATCAAAGACAAACCGGAGGATTTCCTTGTGATTTCCGGAAATGATGAGTTGACCCTGCCATTCATGTCGCTTGGTGGCGATGGCGTCATCTCCGTAATTGCCAATGCCTTCCCTGCGGAGTTTGCCAAAATGGTCAAGCTTTGTCTGATCAATAAGTTTGCCGATGCACGTGTCATTCACCTCCAATTGCTGGATATTGTGCAGGCGATTTATGCTGACGGGAGCCCATCCGGCGTCAAAGCAGTGATGTCGGCCAAAGGCTTGAGTCAGAATGTGGTCAGGCTGCCGCTCGCTAAAGTGAATAAAGCCCTGAACAACAAAATCAACCAGATTCTTGAACACATGCTGGATATCGGTTCCTGAGAAGGATGGTATTGATTCATAACCAAAATGATTACCTGAATATGCCACCATCAAAAAGATACGTAATCCTTCATGCCTTCCTCTTTTTTTTGATTTTCATAATGCCGGTTCCGGGGCAGGCTGATCACAGGCAGGCCATGGCTATGCTGCAAGAAAAAAATGAGGTCTACTTCTCTTTTGAGAAGCCGGCTAAATTCATGCATGAACTGACCCGCTTTATCTCCATTGACAGGATTGATGTTCACAGGGGTGGGGTGGTATTTGCCTATGCCAATGCATCCGGCTTTGCCCGTTTCCTGGATTTTGGCTTGCCCTATGAAGTCCACCATCACCCTGGAGATGTCGATTTTAATCTCCGTATGAAAACCTGGGCGCAGCTAAAAGCACGGGATTTAACCGAGAGTTGGGACTTTTATCCCACTTATGAAGCGTACGTTTCGCTGATGTATGATTTTGAGGAGCAGTTTCCTGACTTGGTAAAGATTGTGAAAATCGGTGAAACCGTCAAGGGACGCGACCTGCTGTTTGCAAAAATTTCCCCTCAGGTGGATAGCCGACGGCCCGTACCTCAATTTATGTACACTTCTACGATGCACGGTGACGAGACAGCTGGATTCATTCTCTCCCTGCGCCTCATCCATTACCTGCTGACAAATTATGGTAAGAATGAGGCCATTACCGAACTCATGGACAATGTGGAGATATGGATTTGTCCGAACGAAAACCCGGATGGCACTTACCGATACGACAATTCGACGGTGTCCGGGGCTACCCGGGGCAATATCAATGGTGTAGATCTCAACCGCAACTATCCAAACCCCGTTAATGATCCCTGGCATGAAGAACAGCCTGAAACCACCGCCATGATCAATTTTGCCGACACTATGCATTTCATCATGTCGGCCAACATGCATGGGGGCATCGAATTGGTCAACTTTCCTTTTGACAGCTGGAGATCAACTCAGAAAACACACGCTGACCACGACTGGTGGGAGTTAGTGATGCACGAATACGTTGATACAGTTCATGCCCACAGCCCTCCTGGATACATGACCGGCATGGGAGACGGGGTGACGCACGGAGGCGATTGGTATGTGGTGTATGGCAGCCGCCAGGACTATTTTAACTACTACAAAAGCTGCCGCGAATTTACCCTGGAGCTCAGTAACCAAAAAATCCTCAATCCGGAACTGTTACCGGCACATTGGGACTATAACTACCGATCACTTCTCAATTATATCCGTCAATCAACTTATGGGATCCACGGCATCATTTACAATAATTCCACTGGGAGCCCTTTACTTGCAGAAGTTTCAATTCCCGGTCATGATGCGCACAATTCAGAAGTCTGGACAGCCTTGCCGCATGGCAATTATAACAGACCGCTATTGGAAGGAAGCTATGATATGACCTATCAGGCGGATGGTTTTGATCCAGTGACCATATCCAACGCGCAGGTATATAACCATGAAACCAAACGTGTAAACATAGGCCTTGGTGATGGGGTGTCTGATGAGCTCGTGGAGGTACGTATCACAGTGGAAGGAGAGGGGGGTAAGGCATTTCCGTTTCAGGGAACCGAATACTTCAATGACGGCGCCAATGTCTATCTGAATGCAGAGGCAGAAGAAGGATGGGTTTTTGACAAATGGCTGATCAGCGACGATGTGTTTTATGATCAGGAATTGGTTTATGGCCTTCATGGTGATGCAGAAATCAATGCCTATTTTATGTATACAGAAACCGCATTGATTCATCTAAGCCCGGATTCGATAGACTTTGGCGAGGTGCAAGTTGGAGAGACCAGCGAAAAAACAATGACGGTATCCAATGCCGGAAAACGGCCTTTAACCCTGGAAGGCTTGCAGCATGAACCTGGGGTCTTTTCAATCAGTGGCGGGGATTTTCCGTTAACCGTTGATCCTGGTGATAGCTTGGATTTCTTGGTGAGCTATTCGCCCGAATCGGATGGCGAGGATAGCGATGAGGTCATATTTTTAAGCGATGCCGACAATGATGCTGAAGCCGTGTTTTATATTCAGGGCACAGGCGTCGCTCCCACCCATATTACTGATCATCAAACAGGTGGACTGGCACTGGAGGTCTATCCCAATCCAATAGAATCCGGATCAAGGTTTTTTGTCCGGACTAATAAGGAAACAGAGGAAGCAGAACTATTGGTCTATGATGTTCACGGTACAGCGCTAAAGGTCGTTCACAGGGGTCATATCCCTGCAGGAGATCATTATTTTGAGCTCAGGGGTGTGTTTTACCGTTTGCCTGCAGGGATTTATCTTGTGGTGTTTAAGACACCCGAAGGGCAAGTCGTTCAGCGTATCATGAAGCTTTAATACGCCAGGATGTGTGGTGATATGCCCTCCAGGAAGCGGCGCTTGTAAACTACTTTTTTAGGTTTTCCAGTTGTGACCTGATCACCTGAATGCGAGATTGCGCATCACGTTGTTTTTTCTGCTCCATGGCAACCACCTTTTCCGGGGCATTGTTCACGAATTTCTCATTGGAAAGCTTTTTCTCTATCTTCTGCAGGAACCCTTCCTGGTATTGCAGCTCCTCTTTGAGGTTCCGGATCTCTTCTTCCGTGTCCACGTGTTGATCGAGTGGAATAAGCAGTTCGGTGGACCTCACGATGAGGGCATGCGTGCCGTCTGGCTTGGTGTCGGTGTATTCCAGCTTATTAAGGTGACAAAGCTTCTGCACAATGCCGTCAAAAGTGGTATCGGGCTGCTCCTTGTTGTTTTTCTTTACGAAGAGCGTAAGTGCCTCTTTCTGCGGGATGTTTTTTTCTTGACGCAGGTTGCGGATGGCCATGATCACCTCCCGGGCAAAGGCAAAACTTTCTGTCATCTTTTTATCAAAATCAGCTGCATTAGGGAATGGAGCAATAGTGATGCTTTCGGCATCATCTGCATGTTTAACGTGCTGGTAAATTTCTTCGCTGATAAAGGGCATAAAGGGATGCAATATGCGGAGTAGTTGATTCAGGTAGGCCATTGTGCTTTCGTATGTTCTGGCGTCGATGGGCTTCTGGTAGTCTGGCTTGACCATTTCCAGGTACCACGAACAGAAATCATCCCAGATCAGCTTGTAAACTGTCATCAGGGCATCGGCGATCCGGTATTTCTCAAAATGGCTTTCGAGTGTCTGGAGTGCCTGGTTCAGGTTTGACCCGAACCAGCGGATGGCCGTAGCAGCGTTCTCAGGCTGTTCAAGGCTATGGTCGACTTGCCAGCCTTTCGTCAGGCGGAAGGCATTCCAGATCTTATTGCAGAAATTTCTTCCCTGCTCGCAAAGGGATTCATCAAACAACAGGTCATTGCCAGCCGGTGATGAGAACAGCATGCCCACCCTTACCCCGTCGGCACCGTAGTTGTCCATCAGCTGAATCGGATCGGGTGAGTTACCAAGGGATTTTGACATTTTGCGTCCTTCTTTATCCCGTACGATGCCATGCAGGTACACATGTTTAAATGGGATTTCATTGCGGAACTCCAAGCCGGCCATGATCATCCTGGCGACCCAGAAAAAAAGGATCTCCGGTGCGGTTACCAGGTCATTGGTGGGATAATAATAACGTATTTCTTCATTGTCGGGCTCTTTGATGCCATCAAAGACGGAGATGGGCCATAGCCATGAGGAAAACCAGGTATCTACCACGTCGTCATCTTGCACCAGGTCTTCGGATTGAAGGCTCGCATCATACTTGTCCCTGGCCTCGAGCAGGGCTTCATCGTGATTCTTCGCCACAACATACCGGCCGTCGGGCAAATAATAGGCCGGGATACGATGTCCCCACCAAAGCTGACGACTGATACACCAGTCACGGACGTTTTCCATCCAGTGCTTATAGATATTTTTGAATTTGGGTGGATGAAAACGGACGGTATCGTCCATCACCACATCAAGGGCAGGCTTCGCAAGGGCGTCCATCTTGAGAAACCACTGCAGGGAAAGCTTGGGCTCAATGACCTCATCCGTGCGCTCAGAAAATCCAATGCTATTGGTGATCGTTTCTACTTTGACCATGTGCCCTTTCTCCTCCAGGGCATCTGCGACTTTCTGACGCGCGGCAAAACGATCTTCCCCAATGAAGATCTCTGCCTTTTCATTGAGTGTGCCATCATCATTAAAGATGTCTATGGATGGCAGGTTGTGTTTCAACCCCAGGTTGTAATCGTTGATGTCGTGTGCCGGTGTCACCTTAAGTGCTCCGGTACCAAACTCGCGGTCTACGTATTCGTCCAGGATGAATGGAACCGGGCGGTTGATCAATGGTACAAGTGCCTTTTTCCCAATCAGGTGTTTGTAACGTTCATCTTCCGGATGTATGCAAATACCGGTGTCTCCGAGGATGGTTTCCGGACGGGTCGTGGCAATGGTCACGAATTCATCACTGTCCTGGATCTGATACCTGACGTAGTAAAACTTCGATTGCACCTCCTTGTGTACCACCTCTTCGTCTGATAGTGCGGTCAGGGCTTTTGGGTCCCAGTTTACCATGCGTACGCCACGATATATCAGCCCTTTCTTATGGAGATCAATGAACACTTGGATTACTGATTCCGAGAGGTCTGCATCCATGGTGAACTTCGTCCTGTCCCAGTCGCAGGAAGCACCGAGCTTCTTCAGTTGCTCGAGGATAATGCCACCATGCTTCTCTTTCCACTCCCACGCATGCTTCAGGAATTCTTTGCGGGTGATCTTTTTTTTGTCAATTCCTTCTCTCTGCAGTTTATCTACCACCTTAGCCTCTGTGGCGATGGAAGCATGATCGGTGCCGGGAAGCCAGCAGGTGTTGTATCCGCGCATCCTTGCCCTGCGCACAAGTACATCCTGGATCGTATTGTTCAGCATGTGCCCCATGTGCAGCACACCGGTCACGTTGGGTGGGGGGATCACCATCGAATAAGGAGGCCGATCGTCTGGCTCCGAACGAAAATATCCTTTTTCTACCCATTCAGCATACCATTTTGACTCGGTACGACCGGGATTGTAATGCTTGGGAATATCATTCATGTGTATATAATTTGATTAAAACAGGTCAAATGAACCAGGCACAATACGAGCCCGGCAAAGCCAAACCCTCCATAAAAAACAACCATCTTTGGGTCTGTCAATTTGTTTGGCATGGCGAGGTACATGTCATCAAAAACAATATATGCATTTTAAAAAACCCGACAAAGTTATATACAATTGGTTAGAAATAATTCAAAACTTGCATATTTTGTTGACAAAACCCTGCCTAATGCATCATCTGCTGATCCTTCCATTGATGCAAATACAGTCTGATATCTGTTCCCAGCTGCAAGAATGCTTAGCTCCTAATGGTAGCTGATTTCCTGTGTTGCCCATACAAATTAATAGATTTTTGTAAATTTGTTAAGGTCAGGTTGTCAGGATAAGCACCTCGAGCTCATGGCAGACACGGGTAAGCATAAAAATATATCAGACAGGGAAAATCAGCATGATGTGGTTTCTTCCTATAAGGCTTTTTGCCGCCTTGGCATCCAAAAAAGAATGGAACTAGCCAGGAATTTCACAGATCAAAAACTGCTGGCGGAAATTGTTCGCAAAGATCATGAACAGATCGTCCGGTTGGCGGCGGCGGAGAAGATCACAGATACCCAGCTGCTAATTGAAATTGCTGCAAGTGACGCTTTTTATCATGTAAAGTTGGCTGCTGTAAGAAAAATCCGGGATCCGCATGCGCTTGCAAATATTGTGTTTAGCAACCAGCATGATTATTGTCTCTGCAAGGACGCTATCAACAACATCAGAGATCAGAATGTGCTGGCCAGCTTGCTGGAAAGATTGACAGACAGGGACATGAAGTCGGCGGTAGTCCGGCAGATAAATGATCAGGATATGCTGGCTGATATCGCTTGCTGTAACAGCGATTTTTACGTACGCTGCAATGCATTGAAAAAGATCACCGATGAGCAGATCCTGATCCATATTGCCCGTAACGACAGTGATTATTATGTGCGGGCAACGGCTGTTAAGCATATTCATGACCAGGATGTCATCAGGGACATTGCCCTGCGTGATGCGGACTATTATGTGCGGGCACAGGCGGTATCACGCATTTTTGATACCTCCATTCTTAAATTCATTATGCGTAAGGATCAGGATTTTGACGTCAGAAAAAGAGCGCTAGCCAATATCAAAGACGCCAACCTGCTGCGCGGTCTCGAAAAAGAGCTTACAGACGCATATATCCTGAGAAAGATACGAGCGAGCCTGGCCAATCTGGAATAAGCTATGCATTTCATCTTACACCATTCTCACGATCCCCATTTTAACATTGCCCTCGAGGAATATCTGCTGCATCACCAATCAGATGAAGTGGTCATGTTATGGTGGTCATCACCTTCCGTGATCATCGGTAAGCATCAGAATGCATTTGCCGAGGTTAATTTGCCTTTTTGCAGGCGAAACCAAATTCCGGTTATCAGGCGTTTATCTGGCGGCGGAACGGTATTTCATGCACCTGGAAACCTCAACTTTACCTTCATCCTTGAAGGAGAGTCAGGTAACATGGTCAACTTCCGTAAATATACTGCACCCGTGATTGACTTTCTAAATGAAATCGGCATTCCGGCCCGCTTTGCAGAAAAGAATGACATCCGTGCAGGTGAGCGCAAGATCTCCGGAAATGCTGAACATGTGTACAAAAAAAGGGTCCTTCATCACGGTACCCTTTTATATAATGCTGACCTGGAAACCCTGCGCGAAGCGATCAGGGTGGATACTGGGAGATACCTGGACAGGAGCGTGCAATCCGTGCGCAGCGAGGTAGCAAACATTGTTGACCTGCTTGATACACCTCCTTCTTTTGATAAGTTCAGGGAGATGCTTGCCGAACATCTCATGTCCCATTTTGATCCGGTGACACCATATACATTGACCGGAAAGGATGTGGATGCGGTAAAGCAACTGGTCAGCGATAAATATGAACAACAGGAATGGAATTACGCCTGGGCGCCGACCAAATACCGCTTTACCGGACAAGTTAGCTTAAGCGGGCATCCAAGAAAGCTTGAACTTGATGTAAAAAACGGTGCAATTGAGTCTGCAAGGTTCACTGGCAAAGTGGTTGACCCTGCCTGGCGCAGACTGGAGCAGATTTTGCCCGGCACAAAGCACCTGCCCGAAGATGTTTCACGTTTGCTGCATCAACAAGGTCTCTTACCCGGCCCCGGTGAAGAAATACCTGATGAGCTGCTTCCCCTGTTTTTTTAGCACCCCCACCAAGGGTTCAACACGAATAGAGAACCCCGCCAAGGGGTTCAACACGAATAGAACCCCGCCAAGGGGTTCAACACGAATCAACGAATGGGAATCACATCACCTTCTTCAGCCAGCAGGGTGTTCGGGAATACCGTTGCTGATTCTTTTTTGAAGTCTTCCAGTTCTTTGTACCTGGCGCTATAATGGCCAAGAAGCAGTTTTTTGGCACCGGCCTTTTTCGCGAGCGTAGCGGCTTCTATGGTTGTAGTATGGGTCTTCTCCCATGCAATAGCAGCCTTGTCATGCATGAATGTGGCTTCATGGTAGAGCAGGTCAACGCCCTCGATTTGTTTGAGAAAAGATTCAGCATACAAGGTGTCCGAGCAGAAGGCATATGCTCTTGGCTCGGGTGGATCAAGGGTGATCTCTTTGTTGAGGATCCTCTGCCCTGTAGGGGTAATGAAGTCTTCACCGGCTTTTATGGCCTGCATGCACTCCTGGGGAATATTGAACTTCTGTATAGCCCTTTTCCGGATATTCCTCGGCCGTACTTTTTCCCTGATCAAAAAACCAAAAGTGGGAATGCGGTGCACCATCTCAATACTTTCGATGGTTAGCCTGTCGTCTTCATAGAGCAGTTCTTTCCCTTTGGTGAGGTCATGGTAATGGATATCAAATGACGGTTTAAGTTGTGACAATTCATATTGCAAGTCGATGATCTTTTGCATACCCGGTGGAGCATATATATGCAGCGTGTCTTCACGCCCCAGCAAATGATAAGTAAACAGAAGGCCGGGAAGGCCCAGGTAGTGATCGCCATGCAGGTGGCTGATGAAAATGTGTGCTATTTTCATTAGCGGTATCTTAAACCGCCTTAATTGCATTTGTGTCCCTTCAGCACAATCCAGAAGGAAGCGTTTATTATGATATTGTACCACCTGTGCACTGGTATGGCGCAATGAGGTGGGGATGGCGGCGCTTGATCCCAGGATGGTGGTTTGAAATGGTTCAGCCATGATTATTGGAAAAGACGAAGGACATCATTGAGGTTTACCAGCAAGATCAGAGAAAGGAGCAGCAACATGCCCACCATTTGTGCATATTCCATGAACTTTTCCGGTGGTTTTCGGCCTGCAAGGATCTCATAAAGCAGAAACATTACGTGTCCTCCGTCCAGGGCCGGAATCGGAAGGATATTCATCACAGCGAGGATGATGGACAGGAAGGCCGTCATGGTCCAGAAATGCACCCAGTCCCATGTAGGCGAGAAGATACCTCCGATGGTAATAAATCCGCCGAGGCTGTCGCGTGCACTTACTTCAGGACTGAAAAGCATTCCCAGGTCGCGGAAATAGCTGGTTGTCGTGGTATAAGCTCTTGAGATACCAGCAGGTATGGATGCCAATAAGGAATATTCCCTGGTTTCGGTCGCAAACAATTCCATGGGTTGTTTCCAGGCAGCACCTATTCGCCCTTCTTCGCTGATACTGATGTCCAGTTGAAGAGTTTCGCCGTTACGACCAATAGTAATTGTGGTATTTTTCCCGGGAATGGTATCAATTGTCCTGATGAAATCCGCTACACCCCAGGTTTCATGTCCATCAATGCCTTTGATGTGATCTCCTGGCTGCACTCCTGCATTTTTGGCTGGCGCACCATCGGCCAATTCACTGACAATAAAAGGGAATCGGGCATATATAAAGTGCTGTCCCCGTGCAGATATGATTTTTCCAAAAAAGTCTTCAGGCACATTTATGTTGATCAGGCTGTCATTTCTTTTCACTTTTACCTCTTCCACGTGGCCCCGGGCGAAATTTTGTAACATGTTTCTCCAATATCCCGGGTCTTCGCCGTTAATAGCTACAATATGATCACCCGTTTGCAGACCAAGTTCTTCTCCCAGCTCTCCTACCTCTATGCCATATTTCAAGTTTCTGACCGGAAGATGTTCGTCCCCAATGGTAAGTAGCATCATCACATAAATGAGGGCTGCCAGGATAATATTGAAAAGTACCCCGCCTACCATTACCAATAATCTTTGCCATGAAGGCCTGGAGCGAAACTCGTGGGGCTTGGGTGGTTGTTTCATCTGGTCTTTATCCATCGACTCATCGATCATCCCGGATATTTTCACGTAGCCACCCAAGGGGAGCCATCCCATCCCGTATTCCGTTTCCCCTCGTTTTATTTTAAACAGAGAAAACCACGGATTAAAAAACAGGTAAAACTTCTCTACCCTGATCTTAAATAGCCTGGCAAACAAATAGTGGCCAAACTCATGGACGATGACCAAAATGCTTAAAGCCAAAAAAAACTGTACTGCCTGAATAACAATCTGCATATGATGACTTGTTTTATTTCTTGTTTCAAAAAATATCCTTGTAAGGTATTTTGTCGCTTTCAGGATTTCATGATGGTAAACGGTATTCTAATTAAAATGTTTTGATTAGTGCTTTTGCTTTCTCCCGGATTTCCTTGTCAATTTCGAGCAAGTGATCAGGGTCATCAGTGTTGCCGCCCGGGGCTTCTTGCATGCATTTGCCAATCACAGCAGGGATATCGTTAAATCTGATCTTGTGTTGCAGAAAAGCTGCTACGGCAACCTCATTTGATGCATTGAGCACACATGGCATCAGCCCACTCTTGTGCATAGCCTCCACAGCAAGATCCAGACAAGGATAATCCATTTTATTTACCGACTCAAAAACCATCTGATGCATTTGTTCGACCTGCAGGCGTGGAAGGTCTGAATATATCCGGGATGGATAATCCAGCGCGAATGCAATGGGGTGCCTCATGTCGGGAACACCAAGATGTGCTTTCATTGAGCCATCATAAAATTGGACGATGGCATGCACAATGGATTGCGGGTGGATGATGACATCAATTTGCTCAGGTCTGAGCGAAAACAACCATTTGGCTTCAATCATCTCCAAGCCTTTGTTCATCATGGTAGCCGAATCGATGCTGATTTTATCACCCATATCCCAGTTGGGGTGTTGCAGGGCTTGCTCCCTGGTTACATTGGAAAGCTCGTTGTGTTGCATGCCTCTGAAAGGTCCGCCACTGGCTGTGAGGAATATTTTTTCCACGTGTTCGGTGTGTTCTCCTATCAGACATTGAAAAACCGCTGAATGTTCCGAGTCTAATGGAAGCACTGTAGCACGGTGTTCTTTGGTCAGCCTGGAGATAATATTGCCTGCCACCACGAGGCTTTCTTTGTTGGCGAGCAGGATTTTCCTGCCCTGGCTGATTGCGTTGAGTGTGGGTTTAAGCCCTGAGATGCCTACCAGCGCAGTGATTACTGTGTCAACGGGCTCAAGGGAGCAGGCATCGTTTACGGCCTGGTTACCTCCATGTACTTTTACAGGAAGATCCTTCAATGCATCTTTCACAAAAGCATAATGTGCTTCATTGCCAATGACCACAGATTTCGGGTTATGCCTTATCGCCTGCTTTACAAGGAGTTGCGCATTGTTCATGGCTGTCAGGGTCACAATGCGATAACGGTCCTTGTGTTTTTCAATAACCTCAAGTGCCTGTTGACCAACTGAACCCGTAGATCCAAGTATTGCAATATTTCGGGTTTGTGCAATTGTCATTGAAAGGAAATATAGTCTGCAGGATTTACCGGGACCCCATTGAACCATAACTCAAAGTGCAGGTGGGTCCCTGTGGAATAGAGCCCGGTATCACCAATGATAGCGATTGGATCACCTGCTTCAACCATGCTTCCTTCTTCTTTAAGCAGTTTGCTGTTGTGCTTATAGATGGAAACGATATTGTTTTCATGCTGAATTCCAATGGTGTAACCTGTTTCAATGGTCCATCCGGAGAAAATCACTGTTCCGGAAAGTGTTGATTTAATGATTTCATCCTGGTCAGAAACGATATCCACTCCGTAATGCCCCTCTGCCGGGTCAAAATGACTGCTGATCATGCCAATGGCCGGCGGAAAAAATGTAAAATATCCCACATCAGCAACAGCTTGCATTTCGGTGTTATTCCAGTACCTGTTGCTAAACTGTTCTGTGAGTTCCATTTCTGCTCGGAGCAAAGAATCTTCACGTGATCGGGGTATTTCATCAATGCCAATCACGTCGGGGTCGGCTATGGTTTCCGGAATTTCCTCAATAAGATCACGCCCTTCTGCGATATTGCGGATGTTCATGATGTAAAGGTCTTTTTGCCGGAGTTGTTTCTCTAAAGTATCCGCCCTTAATGAAAGCTCCCGTAAAACCATTCGTGTATTAAAATCTGCGTAACCCGGAATGTATTCTTTCAGTGGTGTAAAGGCTATCAAGTATATTGTGGCTACCACTAACAAGATGACAACAGTGCCTGACAATACAAATACCCTGAACCGCGAAAGCCGGATATTTAATCGCTCCTCCATGCTATCATCATTGAGGATCACAATACGATACTTGTTATGCAGCTTTTTTAAAAAGCCTTTTTCTGTTTCTTTTTCTCCCATATCCAATGAGTGGCTGAATAATATATGCAAAAGTAATCATTTCTGGCCGCACTAACGATTTTTAAAAGGCTTCATATGCCGCATAATGTTTTTTAAAAATGAACGTTATCTTTGTGGTTTAATGATGATGTACATGTTTAAAGTCCGGAAAATCTCCATACGGATCTTGCCATTGCTGGGTCCGGTCATTTTTTTATTCCTGCTCCAGGGTTGCTCGACTCAGAAAGACTCTTTTGTTAATCGTGCTTTCCATCAGATTAATGCCAAATACAATGGCTATTTCAATGCGAAAGAAATCTACAATGAGAGCCTGAAAAGGCTTTCAGAGGCTCACACTGATAATTATGAAGATGTGCTTTCTGTTTTTCGTTATGGAACAGCGCAGGATGCTGCCTCTATCAGCAGCAACATGGATATCATATATGAAAAAGCGAGCCTGGTTATCCGGAGACACTCTATGGACATCAGGGGTGAAGAGCACAACAAGTGGATTGATGAGTCTTATTACCTGATCGGTCGCTCACACTATTTCAAGCGTGATTTCACACTAGCCATTCTTACGTTTGAATACATCATCAGACAATATGATACCCGGCGGAGCCATGATGCCAAAGTCTGGATTGCTAAATCATATCATGAGCAAGAAAGGTACGAACAGGCGCTCAGGTTATTAGAGACACTGGAACGGCGCTACAGGGATGGGTTATTGAAAGATGAGACTGTGGCTAACTTTCGAAAGGCCTATGCGGATCATTATATCAGGCAGGATATGTATGAGCGGGCTGCTGCCCAACTTGAGGCCGGAATACCATATGTAAAAGACCGGCACGAAAGAGCAAGGCTCACTTTTATCCAGGCGCAGCTTTATCAGCATTCAGGACAATTTGCACGAGCCCAGGAAACATATGAACGGGTGTTAAAAATGCGTGCCAACAGGGAGATGCGTTTTCAGGCACGCATAGGCATGGCGCAAGCCTATGATCCAGCTGTTGGTGGCATTGATTTTATCAGGGATGAACTGATGGATATGCTGAATCAAAGCAGATACATAGAATTTAAGGATCAAATCTACTATGCATTGGCTCAGCTATATATGCGCCAGGGTGATGAAGAAAGGGCAATAGAAAATTACCTGATCTCAACAGAGGTCAGCCGTGACAATAATTTGCAAAAAGGATTGTCTTTTTTGCGTCTTGGAGAGATATATTTTGAGCATCCGGATTATGAACAAGCCAATCTTTATTACGATAGTGCAAACACTTTTTTACCCGCAAGTTATGACGAGATTGACCAGGTAAGGGACCGTCAGCAGACATTATCAGGTCTTGCGCAACTAAGTGAAGTAATTGCCGTTGAGGATAGTATGCAGCACCTGGCCTCACTGTCTGATGAAGAGCAGCAAGCCATTGTGGCAGAAATTATTAAGGATTTGGAAGAGCAGGAGCGCCAAAGGCAGGAGGCTCAGCGACAAAGACAGCGGGAGATGCAGGAAGCGGGCAGAATGGCAAGAGAAGGGCAGCGTGGCATGATGGGTAGCAGACAGGATGGGGGATGGTATTTTTATAATACCAGCGCCATGTCTAACGGCGAGATGGAATTCTTCAGCAACTTTGGCGAAAGACCTCTTGAGGACCTTTGGCGAATCAGCAACAGGCAAATGGTCGGTGCTGATTTTGGCGGCTTTGAAGATATGGAAAGCTTTGATGACTTGTTGGCGGCCGAAGAGGACACACTGGAACTGGATGAGTACGATCCGGAAACCTATCTCAGAAACATCCGAAACACTGAAGAGCAAATGGCAGCCTCCGTCGAAAGGCAGGTGCAAGCCTATTTTAACAAAGCCATGCTTTTCAGGGAAAGATTGAATGACCTGGATAATGCCATCCAAAGCTTTACTGAGCTTGTCAATAATTTTGAGGGGTCGGGTAAAGAAATGCAAGCCTACTACTATCTTTATCACATGCATCGTGAAACAGGCAATCATACAGCCGCTGAAGAAATTAAAAATAAACTGCTCGATAATTACCCGGATAGTGAGTATGCCATGATCATTGGCGACCCTGATTATGCAGAAAACATGAGGCAAAGGCAAAATCTTGCCAATGAACTATATGAACAAAGCTATAAGGCATTTTTTGCCGGCAGGTACGATATTATCAATGAGAACAGGGCAGCATTGGATACCCTGGAAGTAGAGCGTGAACTGAAAGCCAAATTTTCCTACCTCCATGCTATGGCCCTGGGAAAAAATGATGCCCATGAGTTGTTTTTGACAGAACTCCAGTACGTGGTAGATAATTATGAGGGAACACCGGTACACCAGCCAGCTTCTGTTTTACTTGCATCCCTCCATGAGGAAGAGGATGAACGCCTGGCGGCTGCGCCTGAAAATGTTGGCCGCCCGGAAAGGGATCCCATTGAAAGCCTTTATAACTTTTCTCCTGATGCAGTGCACTTCTTTTTGGTTCTTGTCCAAACCGAACATCATGACCCTGTAAGGGTAAGTAATGTCATTAAAAAGTTCAACGAAGAGCATTTTGATGAAGATAATCTATCTGTAAACAATGTGTATTTTGAAGAAGGGAAACAGCTGCTAACCATCACCAATTTTGAAAATATGGAAAGTGGCATGGAATACTATATGCAATGGCAGGAACACGAACAATTTAAAACAGTTCGATCGGAATATCTTGAGCCATTGGTGATATCCGTAAATAACTATCCCATGTTTTACCAGAATAAAGAAGTTGAGGATTATCGCATCTTCTTTGATCATTATTATTTGGGGTTCTGATAACCTTAATCTGAACTTTTTCTTACTTTTGCTTATTGCTTAAATCGAAACCTTGCAAGCAAAGCGATTAATCCTTAAAAATGAAATGATATCATGGTCAAACAGAAAGAAACAGATCATACCGCAATCAATCTTGTAGGTTCAGGAACTACCATTAAAGGTGAGATCGAATCAAAGGGAGATATCCGTGTGGATGGGAAAATCATTGGTTCAATACGCACTACAGGAAAGATTGTTCTTGGTGAAACCGGGGAGATTGAAGGAGATTTGCACTGTGCCAATGCCGACTTTTCAGGCAAGGCCGAAGGAAAGGCAGATGTGTCGGAATTGCTTTCCCTTAAGGAATCAGCGGTTTTCCAGGGTGACATTATTACCAATAAATTATCCATAGAACCGGGTGCAAAGTTTTCGGGTACTTGTTCAATGGATCAGGATATAGCCACCACCACTGCTCAGGATCAAAAAAAAGGAAAAGACAAAGTAGGCTGAATTCCAGGGTTTCTGTCAGCCGCTTACAGTGATTGTGCCCGAATACTGTGAATAGTACGTAATAATCATGTACAAAAGACTGAGCCCCTTTGTTAGAAATCTTGTCATTTTATCCATCGTTCTTATTGTAGTGTATGGTGTCTTGATTGTTTTGTTGCCAGATCATTTTGTGCCTGAAGTATTTTTTTTATTCATTCCCTTTTTCTTTTTTGTAACATTGATAACCAGGCTGATATTAAACCGGCAGCAGGCTAAATCCAGTCATGCTTTTGCGCATAGCTACATTTCGGTTACGATTGTGCGCTTTATGGTTTACGTAGCTGCATTATTGCTTTATTCTTTTGGTTTTCCTGATGATGCCATCGCCTTTATCATAACCTTCTTTGCGTTTTATTTTATTTATTCTCTTTTTGAGGTGTTCCATCTGTATCATAATTTGAAAAACCAACGCAATTCATAAGGCGATAAAGCATTTCGCAAATTGATGATTTGTTATGGAAGGCTAATTTCAAAAAAACAGGTTCATGATGTCTGAAAACCTGCATAGGGATAGCATATTGGCATGGCATGTTTGCCGGATATGTTTGCTTGTAATGTTGTTGTTTACCCATACAGCAATATATGGTGCTGAAACGGGGGTATCCGCGGGGAATGCTGAGAAACATGAATTTGATGCGCGAAAAATCATCGTTGACCATGTGCTTGACAGTTATGAATGGCACCTCTTTGATATAGGTGATCGGAATGTATCCATTTACCTGCCGGTTATTCTGTTTTACGAAAATGGTTTTTATTTCTTTTCAAGCAGAAAACTGGCTCATGGCACCAAGGCGTATAAAAACTTTGCCATTGCGCAGGAAGGCCAGAATAAAGGAAGAATCATCAGGGTGCTTGAAGATGGGTCAACACCTGACCCACATGCATCATTTATTGTTGATCTGTCCATCACTAAAACAGTATTGGCTGTTTTTATTGCCTCTCTGCTGATTTGCCTTCTTTTTTTATGGGTTGGCGCAAAATACCGGAAAGCAGAAACCTATTATACACCCAGAGGGCTGCCACTTTTTTTTGAACCAATCATTATGTTTGTAAGAGACCATATTGCCATTCTGGCAATAGGACCTGATCGGTATCACCGTTTCATGCCTTATCTCCTTACTGTTTTCTTTTTTATTTTTATTAATAACCTGCTGGGACTGGTGCCCTTTTTCCCGGGTGGTGTAAATGTCACTGGAAATATCAGTGTCACTTTTGTGCTGGCCATGTTTACATTTTTTACCACACATTGGTATGCCAACAAAAGCTACTGGAAGCACATGTTCAATATGCCTGGTGTGCCTGCTTTCCTTAAATTCCCGATTCCTGTGATGCCTGTCATTGAGATCGTTGGCGCTTTTATCAAACCATTTACCTTAATGATCAGGCTTTTTGCCAACATGACTGCCGGGCATATGGTTATCCTCAGCCTTACAACCTTGATTTTTGTGCTTGGATCAGTAAGCATCTTTATGGGCTATTCCATATCCCCTTTGGCTGTTTTGTTTCTTGTTTTCCTCAATTTTCTTAAGATTCTTGTTTCTTTTTTGCAAGCATACATTTTTACGCTTTTTAGTGCGTTCTTTTTTGGGATGGCTGTCCCGAAAGAAAACCATTAAGGGTAATCACTAAAACCGAAAACCATGAACTATCTATTTATTTTGCTTAACAATGTGGACATTGCTCATGAGTGGATGAAACTGGGTGCGGCATTAACCGGAGTAATTGCTGTTTTTGGAGCTGCATACGGTATTGCCGCCATCGCCAAAAGTGCCATCGACAACATTGCGCGTCAACCTGAGGCTGGTAATGATCTGCGCTCATCTATGGTAGTGGCAGCAGCACTTATTGAGGGTATCACCTTTTTTGCCCTTGTGATTGTGCTGCTTACCCTGTTCGTGTAGCAGACAATGACTTGTGATGACATTGACCGGTCATTGATGATCGTGCATTTGCGAAGTGCTATGACTTTAGTACTAAGAGGCGCTGTAATCCTTTCATGTTATGTTTTAAATACTTGCTTATGGAACTATTGATGCCTGGTTTGGGACTTATTTTCTGGATGACAGTCGCTTTTGGGATTGTGTTATTCATCCTGAAAAAATATGCCTGGAAGCCAATATTGCAGGTGATGTATGCACGGGAACAACAACTGGAAAAATCACTCAGTGATGCAAAAAGGATTAGTTATGAGATGTCGCAGCTTGAAACCATGAAAAGCAAAAAAATTGCAGAGGCTGACAAAGCTTATGAGGAGATTATTGCTAAAGCGCACTCCCAGGCAGGGTCAATCATCTCAGAAGCCAGGGAAAAAGCACAGGATGAAGCCCGTGAGATAGGTCAAAAAACAGCCGAGTTGATGGAACAATATAAAGCCGAAGCATTCAGACAGATTAAGTCACAGATTTCCACACTCTCTATGGATATAGCGGAAAAAGTGCTGAAGGAAGAACTTAGCGATCGTAAAAGAAACACCCTATATGTCAGTAAATTGCTTGATGAAATAGAGGTCAACTGAACCCGAAAGTAAATGCCATGCTGCAGCATAATCATATTCTGCATAAGCGTTACGCGAAAGCATTACTTGCTCTTGCCCGTGAAAACAATATCCTTGAAAGATCCTATGCTGACATGAAGGCAGTGCACAGGGCTTTTGCCGGGAATAAGGAACTGGCAGCCATACTGAAGAGTCCGGTAACACGATTATCTAAAAAGAACCGGATCATCAGCAGGTTGTTCGAAACCCGTGTACATCCCCTGATATTAAAATACATACAGATCATCCTGCGCAAGCAGCGGGGTTTCATGCTTGAGGGCATTGCTGCTGTTTACCAGGAGGTGTATAAAGAGTATCTTGGCATATCACGAGTTGAAGTGATAACGGCCGTTCCCATGGATGACACACTAAGGAGGCAGGCCATTGATGCAGCCAGGCGCCTTACCGATCATGAAATTGAGTTTGATGAAAGTGTCAATCCTGCTATCATGGGAGGCTTTATCATAAGAATTGGGGAAAAACAATACAATGCCAGCGTTTATGACAGACTTGTCAAGCTGAAAAAACATTTGAACCATTAGTCATGTCGGACCTGAAACCTTCTGAGATTTCTGCCATATTGAGACAAGAGATGGCTGGTTTTCAGCCATCAGCTGAATTAGAGGAGACTGGCACCGTACTTCAGGTTGGTGATGGAATAGCCCGGATATATGGGTTAAGTAACGCCTGGGCTGGTGAGATGGTCCTATGCAATGATAATGGGCTTAAAGGCGTGGTGCTAAACCTGGAAGAAGACAATGCTGGTGTGGTGCTTTTGGGCGACTGCCGCGGCCTGAGGGAAGGAGACATTGTAAAGCGTACAGGTCAGATTGTTTCTGTGGGTGTGGGTGAGGGTTTGCTTGGGCGTGTGGTCAATACGCTTGGACAACCCTTAGACGAGAAGGGAAAAGTAGAAGGTCCTTTATATGATATGCCTCTTGAGCGAAAGGCTCCCGGTGTCATCTATCGTCAGCCAGTGAATGAACCATTGCAAACCGGCATCAAAGCCATAGATGCCATGATTCCGATTGGACACGGACAACGGGAGTTGATCATAGGCGACCGGCAAACCGGTAAAACCAGTATGGCGGTAGACACCATCATTAATCAACGGCGACATTACGAGAAAGGTGAACCTGTTTATTGCGTGTATGTGGCTATCGGTCAAAAAGGATCCACTGTTGCGGGGGTGGCAGAAAAGCTTGAACAACACGGGGCTATGCCATACACTGTGGTGGTAGCTGCGCCTGCCAGCGCACCTGCATCCATGCAATTTTTTGCGCCTTTCACGGGAATGGCCATCGGAGAGTTTTTCAGGGACACCGGGCGCCATGCTGTGGTGTTTTTCGATGACCTTTCAAAACAGGCGGTGTCCTACAGGGAAGTGTCCCTGTTGCTTCGCAGGCCACCAGGAAGAGAGGCCTTCCCGGGTGATGTGTTTTATCTGCACTCCAGACTCCTGGAAAGGGCTGCAAAAATCATTGCCTCTGATGATATCGCAAAAGAAATGAATGACATCCCCGAATCGATTCAGGATATTGTTCGGGGCGGAGGTTCGCTTACAGCCATCCCCATGGTGGAAACACTCGAAGGGGATGTATCGGCCTATATCCCCACAAACGTCATATCCATTACTGACGGTCAGATCTTCCTCGAAACAGCCCTTTTTCATGCCGGGGTGAGGCCTGCCATCAATGTCGGAGTGTCTGTCAGCAGGGTAGGAGGAAACGCACAAATGAAAGTGATGAAACGTGTGGCTGGAACGCTTAAGATAGACCAGGCACAATACCGCGAATTGGAAGCTTTTTCTCGCTTTGGCTCCGACCTGGACCCGGACACCCGCTATGTGCTGGATAAAGGCGTTCGAAATATGGAGCTGCTGAAACAGCATCAGTATGATCCCATGCCGGTTGAAGAACAGGTGGTCGTACTCTATTGTGGATCAGAAGGCATGCTCATGCAGCTTCCGGTCTCAAAAATCAAAGTGTTTGAAAAAGAGATTCTCGGGTATATGCGCGAAAAGCATCCGGATGTGTTGGAGCACCTCAGAAATGATGTGATCACCTCCGAAATACTCGATACCATAAAGGATGCAGCAAAGGTTATCCTGGCAGAGATGGTCGGATAACCCTGAGCATAGAGCGGGGCAAAACCTGCGAATACCGATAAAGAAAAGAACAACATGCCAGGCCTGAAAGAAGTCAGATCAAGAATAGCATCTGTGAAATCCACCAAAAAAATTACTGGTGCCATGAAGATGGTTGCTGCTTCCAGACTCAGGCAGGCACAAAATCAGATTTCGCACCTGCGCCTCTATGAAAAAAAACTGACAAGGATTCTGTATGACATCATGCAAGTCATGCCTGGCGAATCATATCAGCACCTGATGAAGCCCCCGGCCAGCAATGACATGCTTATCATTTGCATTGGCTCCAACCGGGGGATGTGTGGCGTGTATAACGCCATGGTCATCAAACATGCACTAAAGGAAATTCAAGAGCTTGAAAGAACAGGCTATCGGGTAAAGTTAATGACTGTCGGGAAAAAACCATTTGATTATTTTAAGAAAATGAAATATCCCATCCTGATGGCTGATGAAAAAAGTCTTGAAAAATTGAATGCAGAGAAGGCCTCGGTTTTTGCAGATCATGTGAGGGAGCTCTATCTGAAATACCATGTAGCGGGTGTGGTGATGATTTATCACCAATTCCTTAATGCCGCTGTGCAAAAATTGCGTGTCGAAAAGCTACTGCCGCTTGATTTAGAAGAAATGCCTGTCATGCCTTTAAAGAAACAATGGGATGCAGACGAGCCTGAGCCCTTAATTTTAGAGCCTTCACCTGAAGAGGTGTGGCATTACGTGACATCCAAGTATCTTCATTATCATTGTTACAGAATTTTGCTTGACGCTGCTGCATCCGAGCACGGCAGCAGGCTGACAGCCATGCATCAGGCTACAGATAATGCAGACAAGTTGCTCAGAAAATTATCAGTGTCCTATAACAAAGCCAGGCAGGCTGATATCACCCGGGAGCTTATGGATATCATGGGTGGTACGCAGTTAGGGATGGGCTAACTCCTTAATGCATGCTTGTTTTTTCTCCTGATGATCTCAGCCATGATGCTGATGGCTATTTCAGCAGAAGTCTCACTGTTTATGGCAATTCCCATGGGGGCATCAACTCTTGCAAGCACCTCATCATCAAAGCCTTTGACGCGAAGGTTTTCAAATATGGCATCTACTTTTTTCCGACTGCCGATCATGCCAAGGTACTTTAATGGCAGCGGCAGCATCTGTTCCAGTATGAGTTGGTCAGAGGCGTGCGAAACCGTCATGATGCAGACAAAGGTATTGCCCGGCGCCTTCACCTGCGCTGAAGCATCCCGATAGGAGATGATTTGCTTATGGTCAGCATCATCGTTATGTTCCATAGTGGGAAGCTTTTCGCGGTTGTCATATACCTCCACCCGAAACCCCAGCACTTTTGCTACTTTGGTGACAGGGATGCTCACATGGCCGCCACCGAAGATATATAACACAGGCTGTGGATGCAGCATCTCCTCGTAAATCCATTCACCGGTATGCTGTTTGTCCCGATCATCCTTTTGCTTACCTTTTAACACAGGAGTAAACTGCAAACCTGTTGAACGGATGGTCAGACAACCTGATTGTCCGTCAGCAAGCGTGGATGTGATCTCCGCGATGATTGGTGCGTCATCCTGACTTAACTTAATGAAGGCATGATGCTGTTCCCCGGCGCAAATTAGCCCTGATGCCTGCTCACCGGCATCGTTCGAGTGAACCAGGTGTTTGGTGAAGACCTTCGGTGTACTGGTTAACAGGTTTTTTATGGCCTGCTTCTCTAATGAAAACTCCATTGTTCCCCCACCAATGGTTCCATATCTCTCGCCATTGTTGCCTACTGCCATCTTAAACCCCTTCTTGCCAGGGCTGCTGCCGCGTACCCCGGTAACCACTATCAACATGACCGGTTCCTGCCGGTGCAGTTTGTCTTGGATAAATTGCCAAAATTGATTATGCATGGATCCACTAATTGATTTATGATACCATAACTTTTGCGTGTTCTGTGTGGTCTGAATTTCGATTGAAGGAAGCCATTGCACTGTATTGCGCTCCTGCCCCCTATGCAAGAAGTTTTCACAAAGCTCCTGAAGCAATCAGGTCAGCCATACCCAGTCCGTTTCCAAAGATTTTTCCATGTGTAAACATGCGTAAAGTTAGGCATTCCTTCAGTTTCACAAAAAAAACTATCTTTATGGCAAATCAAAAAAAGGACTTTTTATGGAGCAATTTTCTGCAATTAATCAATTGGTTCGCCAATATAGCGATTATACGACTGACAATCTTTCCCGCCTGGTGCGTTGTAAATCCCTTAGTCTTGATGAAGAACAAGTGCAGCAGGAACTGATCCGTCAGATGCAGAAGGCAGGATTTGATGAAGTACGTATGGACCCCCTGGGTAATGTGATTGGAAGGATAGGACAGGGCAGCCGCATCCTGGCATTTGATGCGCATATGGATACTGTGGATTTGGGTAACCCGGAGGACTGGGACTTTGATCCCCTGTGTGGCGATGTCCGGGATGGCTTTGTGCTTGGTCGCGGCACCGTGGATCAGAAGGGTGGCGCTGCGGCTTTTGTGACGGCTGGTCGCATTCTCAGGGAGCTTGCTTTTGACAGGGACCTGACCCTTTATTTTATTGGCAGTGTCATCGAAGAAGATTGCGACGGGCTTTGTTGGAAGTTTTTAGTGGAAGAGGAAGGGATAAGGCCGGATGCGGTGGTGGTAACGGAACCTACCAACCTGAATATTTATCGCGGCCATCGCGGGCGCATGGAAATGCAAGTGAGCTTCTACGGTTTATCCTGTCATGGATCTGCACCTGAACGCGGCCAAAACGCCATCTATTTGGCTTCAAAAGTTGCACTGGAAATTGAAAAACTGAACGAAAGATTGCATCATGACACCTTTTTGGGTAAAGGCACCATCACCATATCGGAATTTATATCGAAAAGCCCTTCATTATGTGCCGTGGCGGATTATGCAAGAATCCACCTGGACCGCAGGCTCACCTGGGGTGAAACAAAGGAGAGTGCGGTAGCTGAAATCCAGGAACTGATCAATGGAATGAAGGCCAGGGCAGAGGTTTTGCATTATCAGGAAAAGTCCTTTACCGGGCTCACTTATGGAATGGAAAAATATTATCCCACCTGGCAGATCCCCGAGAACCACGAGATCATTCAGACTGGGGTAAAGGTGTTTTCCGGCTTGTTTGGCAAACAACCGGTTGTGGATAAATGGACGTTTTCCACAAATGGGGTGGCTATCAATGGCCTGTATGATATCCCGGTCATTGGCTTTGGCCCGGGCAATGAAGTGCTTGCACATGCGCCCAATGAGAAAACCCCTGTGGAACACCTGGAAAAGGCCGCCGCATTCTATGCGGCTTTGGCCTACGCTTTTTGACAACCAAGCCTTTGATGGGAATCCGCGCAAAGTGAAGGACTGAAATTGGTATGGGTTTTATGCCCGGATGCATGTGACCTGCTAACGACATTTAGACATTTGAAAAATAATTTATCATGAACACCACATTATTCCATGAAATTGATCTTATTGAAAGCCTGGAGAGCGGCTTATATCAAAAAGATTTTTTGTTGACCTGGGAAAAGCAGGAAGGCGATCTGCGTACCATCCTCCATGTGGCATCGGTGTTGAAGCAGATGCGTGATCATCATATTTCTCCAAGGGTGTTTGACACCGGTATAGCTGTGTCCAACTTCCGTGACAAGTCAACACGAACGCGTTTTTCCTTTGCCTCGGCAAGCAATTTTCTCGGCCTTGCCGTTCAGGACCTCGATGAAGAGAAGTCGCAGATATCGCATGGTGAAACCGTTCGTGAAACAGCGGCCATGATATCCTTCCTTACAGACTTCATTGGCATCAGGGACGACATGTATCTGGGTGAAGGCAATAAATATATGCGTGAGATAGCAGCCTCTCTTGATGAAAGTTATACCAAGGGTATCCTGCCGGTAAGGCCGGGTGTGATCAATCTTCAGTGCGACATGGACCATCCGACCCAGTCGCTGGCTGACCTGATGCACCTGCAGAAAACATATGGATCACTTGAAGCCTTGCGTGGTAAGAAGTTTGTGATGAGCTGGGCATATTCTCCAAGTTACGGTAAACCCTTGTCTGTGCCGCAGGGGATCATTGCCCTGATGACGCGATTTGGTATGGATGTGCATCTGGCTTACCCGGAAGGTTACGACCTGATCCCTGATGTGGTTGAGAAGGCAGAGCTCTTTGCCAGACAAAGCGGTGGCTCCTTCCAGGTTAATCATGACATGAAGGAGGCCATGCAGGATGCGGAGATCGTATATCCCAAAAGCTGGGCACCATATCATATCATGGAAAAAAGAACAGATCTTCTGAAGGCAGGTGATAAGGCCGGTTTAGATGATCTCGAAGAGAAATGCCTCGATAATAATGCACAGCATGTTGACTGGGAGTATGGGGCTGAACATAAGGCCATCACACAGCATGGCAATGCCCGCTACATGCATTGTTTACCGGCCGACATCAGTGGGGTTTCATGCCCGAAAGGTGAAGTGGAGGCTGATGTGTTTGAAGCCTCTCGATTGGAAACTTATATGGAAGCCAGCTACAAACCTTACATCATAGCTGCCATGATGGTATGTAACCGTTATCCGGATCCTGCTGCCTTACTTAAACAACTTATCGAACGCAACAGGAAGAGGGTGTTTTACGTTTAATCATAAAAAAATCAAGGGCGATGAAGTGGAGAACCTACCCATGGATGATTATATTGGCTTTTTTCGGGGGCATTGTATTTGCTGGCTCAGGCAATGGGATCAACATTGATATGCTTCGCCAGGCTGGCAAGCTGCTGGGCTTCTCATTCAGCCAGGAGCAATTGGAAATCATGATGCCATCTGTCAGGGTGCACATGCAAAGTGCTGAAGCCCTGCGTGACATGGAACTTGACAATGATGTGCCACCGGCATGGTCTTTTAGCCCGCTTTATGGTGAATATGAAATCCCGGAAGATGAGGGAAAAACAGCATGGAGCATTCCCAGGGACGTATCATTGCCGGAAAACGTAGATGAACTTGCCTTTTATAGCATTACGGAGTTGGCTTCGCTGATTCATCAGCAAAAGATCAGCTCCGAAGAGCTCACCTTGTTTTTTCTTGAGCGCTTGGCGCGTTATGATGACACGCTGCAGACGATAGTAAGCCTGACCCGGGAGCGTGCCCTGGAGCAGGCAAGGGATGCTGACGCTTTACTTGCTGCCGGAAAATCACGCGGTATCCTTCATGGTATTCCTTACGGTGTAAAGGACCTGCTGGCAGTTGAAGGGTATCCCACCACCTGGGGAGCTGAGCCCTTCCGTGATCAGCACATCGAACAAACCGCCAGCGTGGTGCAAAAACTGGATAAGGCCGGTGCCGTTTTGGTAGCTAAGCTCAGCCTGGGTGCCCTGGCTATGGGGGATGTGTGGTTTGACGGGCAAACCAGGAATCCCTGGAACCTGGAGCAAGGCTCCAGCGGTTCATCAGCCGGCTCCGCAGCTGCGGTTTCTGCCGGATTGCTGCCCTTTGCCCTGGGTTCAGAAACCCTGGGAAGCATCGTATCGCCTTCAACCCGATGTGGTGTCACCGGACTCAGACCATCATGGGGGCGTGTAAGCAGGGATGGGGCCATGACCCTTAGCTGGACAATGGATAAAATAGGCCCCATGACCAGAAGCGCACATGATGCTGCAATTGTATTTGATGCAATCCGTGGCCCCGATGGCAAAGACGATAATTTAATAGAGGCTGGCTTTTACTATGACGATGAAGTGGATGTGTCTTCACTGCGTGTAGGTTATATCGCGAAATATTTTGATGAAGATTACGCAGGAAGAAGCCTCGACAGCCAGGTCCTTGCCGACTTGCGAGCTATGGATGTAGATCTTCAGCCGGTAGACTGGCAATTTACTTTACCTGTGAATGCCCTGCGTATCATATTATACGCAGAGGCTGCTGCAGCATTTGACGAACTGACCGTCTCCGGTCGCGACTCTCTGCTCCTGAACCAATCTGTAAATGCCTGGCCAAATTTTTTCAGGGCAGCCCGATTCATCCCAGCAGTAGAATACATCAATGCCAATAGGGTTAGGCAAATGCTTGTCCGGGAGGTTAATGCACTGATGACGCAGTATGATGTGATTGTTACGCCCTCCTTTGGAGGAAATCAACTGTTGGTCACCAATCTTACCGGTCATCCTTGTGTGGTGATGCCCAATGGCATTAATGAAACAGGAAGCCCTTCAAGCATTACATTCATTGCTCCACTCTTTCAGGAAGCAAACCTGCTTGCATTGGCCGCTAAATGGCAGGAAGCAAGCAACCACCACATAGTAAGACCCCCATTGTTTGATCCCATTCAGCAAGAGGAGTAAACGAAAATATGAATACCATGGAACAAAGATTTCCGCTGTATATTAAAATTCCCATGGTGCTGCTGACCATCGTGCTGGCAGTATTCATCATGATCACCGCGAAAGGCGTGCTTGTGCCGCTGCTGATAGCCGGGTTGCTGGCCGTATTAATCAGTCCGCTTTCTTCTTATCTTGAACAAAACGGCTTCCCTAAATTAATTGCCGTAGCCATCAGTGTGATCGCCCTGCTGGCTTTCGTATTTGGCCTGGCCTACTTCTTTTATAATCAGCTTATCGGGTTTGCTGACGAAATTGGTCATCTGGAACGAAAGGTTAATGAATGGATTGAAGCTTTTAATGCATTCAGCGAAAGACATATCGATGGTGCAGTTCCCATCTCCTTTGAAAATGTGCAAACTGCTGTTTTCAGATATATCCGGGAGAATGTAGCTACATTGACGCAAGGCGTGATCGCCACAGCTACAACCATCACCATTGTTTTTATTATTCCAATATACATTTTTCTCTTTCTCTATTTCAGGCATTTTCTCATTGCCTTTGTCATGCGGGCGTTCCCTGACCGTCACCAGGACAAGGTCAGCTCTGTGGTGCACAAGGTCAAACTGGTTGTGCAAAATTACATCGTCGGCATGTTTATCGTGATCCTGATCCTTGCCACACTGAATAGTATAGCGCTCTTCAGCCTGGGGATCAGACATGCCATGCTCTTCGCTGTGTTTGCAGCCATCCTGAATGTCATCCCCTTCCTCGGTCCATTTATCGGTGCCACCCTACCCATTGTGTATGCGCTGCTTACCAAAGACTCCTTATGGTATCCTTTCGGTGTCTTTGCAGTCTTTTACGTAATACAACTGGCTGAAAGCAATATCTTTACGCCAAAGATTGTGGGTGGTAAGGTCAGCATGAACCCCCTCATGACCATATTTGCCCTTTTTGTTGGTAACTTTATTTGGGGCTTAACCGGAATGATCCTGTTCATACCTGGCATGGCCATACTGAAGGTGATCTTTGATGAAACGGATGGCATGGAACCCTATGGTTTCCTTTTGGGAGACACCAAAACTTCAAATATCTCTCCGGCAAGGCAACGCTACCGGGCAAAAAGAATGAAGGCGCTCCGGGATAAAATCAGGACAAAGAAAAGTAAAGGTTCCTAAGGGTTTTGGTCGTGGCTTCACTGCTCTGCCGGATGGTACCCCTGAAACAATTTGTCAGGGTATTCAATGTGAACAAGGTGCAAGCCGCAGGCTGGCGCAGAATAACCTGCGCGGGAACGATCCCTGGCTTCTATGATCTTACTGAAATCATTCACGCTGATCTTTCCAAGGCCAACATCTGTCAATGTCCCTGTAATGGCACGAACCATGTTACGGAGAAAACGATCGGCGCGAATGCGGAAACGTAGTATATGCGATGCGGTTTCCCATTCTGCTGTATTAACCTGACATATGTTGGTTTTTACCTGGGTGTTAGACTTGGCAAAACTTCCGAAGTCATTGTGCTGCAACAACAGTTGGGCTGCTTCTTGCATGCGATTGATGTCGAGCTTGCGTTCGTAAATCCAGGCCCTGTCATGCCAAAACGGGTCTTTTTTGGTGCTGATAAAATAATGATAAGTCCTTTGTGTGGCATGAAAACGGGCATGGGCCTTTGGATGTACCGGGAATATTTCATATACCGCAATGGAGGGTGGCAGTATGCGGTTGCATTTAAATACCACTGACATGGATGCCAGTTGCTCCGGCGAATGCCGGCTGTTAAAATGTGCATAATATTGCTGCGCATGCACCCCGGTGTCTGTTCGACCCGCACCCGTGAGTCGCACCTGCTCTCTCAACAGAATGCTTAATGCACGCTCCGTGTCACCCTGGATGGAAGGTGCTGAGGACTGTACCTGCCAGCCGTTATGGTGTGTACCCATATAGGCCATCCTTATGAAATAACGAAATGTCGGTTTATCGTCCATTGATTACACGGTTTTGCCTGTGTCATCGTTCATTTTAATGCAAAGTAATGGAATATCATGAATGAATGGAACTTTTACACGCTGTTTTTTGCTTTAGGACAAGGTTTTTCAAGGGATTAATCAAATTTGTTCATATTTTTTGAGAATCATGGTGATTGAACCGAGGTATTCTTTTATTTTTGTAGTTTATGACCGGTTAAAAAAATTTATCAATGGAGCGAGTTAACATCCTGGATAAAGAATTTGCGCGAAACATCTCTCACGAGCAAATCCTGAAAGTGGTTAAAGAAATGGCTGTTCAAATATCCGCAGACTATCGTAACACCACACCGCTATTTCTTTGCGTGCTGAATGGGGCATTCATTTTCGCGGCTGACTTGCTGAAACATTACCAGGGAGATTGTGAGATCAGCTTCATCAGGCTCTCATCTTATACCGGCACACAGACGACTGGCGAAGTAAAAACATTGATCGGCCTCAATGATGATATTAAAGGAAGAGATGTGCTTATTCTTGAAGATATTGTTGATAGTGGCATCACCATTTCACATTTGGTGAACGACCTTTCCACATATTTGCCAAAAAGCGTGCGGGTAGCTACCCTGTTGCTAAAACCGGATGCTGTGCAAAAAGATGTAAAACCCGATTATGTGGGTATGGAGATCCCGAATGATTTCATTGTAGGTTATGGCCTGGATTATAACGGGTATGGCCGCAATTACAAAGATATTTACAAGATCGTTGACTAGTCATTACTATTAACCAGTACCTATTTATCGTACCCGGATAACATTTTGCATTATGCTCAATATCATTATTTTTGGCCCTCCAGGGTCGGGGAAAGGCACACAGTCGACCAGGATTGTGGAAAAGTATGACCTGATACATCTTTCTACGGGTGATTTGTTCCGTGAAGAGATAGAAAAGAATACGCCTTTGGGGCAGGAGGCCCGAAAATATATCGACAAAGGCCTTTTGGTTCCTGACGATATCGTTTTGAGGGAGCTGTATAGCCGGGCATCCGCACATATGGATTCGCCCGGTTTTATTTTTGATGGTTTTCCCAGGACAATTGTGCAGGCCGAAGCGCTGGATCAAATGCTTGACAGGAACGGCATACCCTTATGTCTGGTGATCGCCGTGGAAGTGGAAAGGGAAGAACTTTTCAAGCGCATCCTGGGTCGAGGGCAGGATTCTGGGAGGAGCGATGATTCCGAAAAGATTGTTCACAGGCGTTTGCAGGTTTATGAGGATCAAACCATGCCTTTGATTTCTTACTATAAGGAACAGGGAAAATTTGTGGCAATCAATGGTATGGCTCATGTGGATGAAGTCTTTGGAAAGATATGCCACGCCATCGATACCTATTTGGAAACCGAAAAGGTGATTTCCCAGATAGATTAGTACTTTGTTGACCTCCAGTCCATGAATGCCAATTTTATAGATTACATCAAGATCCAGTGCCGTTCCGGCAAAGGTGGAGCTGGTTCGGCTCATCTGCGCCGCGAAAAGTTTGTCCCCAAAGGCGGTCCGGATGGTGGTGATGGCGGACGGGGCGGTCATATTATCCTCAAGGGCAACAGTCATCTCTGGACCCTTCTCCACTTGAAATATACCCGTCACCTGAGCGCAGATTCAGGCGAGCCTGGAGGAAAGCAGCGCAGCACAGGGGCTTCAGGAAAAGATGTAATCATTGAAGTTCCCCTGGGTACGGTTGCAAAAGATGCAGGCACCAATGAAACCCTGAAAGAGATTACGGAGCATGGAGAAACCTTTGTGTTGCTCCGCGGTGGTAAAGGCGGTCGCGGCAATGTGCATTTTAAGTCCAGTACGCGGCAAACTCCACGCTATGCCCAACCCGGTGAGCCCGGTCAGGAAAAATGGTTCGTCCTGGAATTGAAAGTGCTCGCCGATGTGGGCCTTGTCGGGTTTCCAAATGCCGGAAAGTCGACCCTGCTGTCGGTGGTGAGCGCCGCCAAACCTGCCATCGCCGATTATCCTTTCACCACACTCGTACCTAACCTCGGAATGGTTGCATACCGCGACGACAGGTCTTTTGTGATGGCAGATATCCCTGGAATCATTGAAGGAGCGCACAAGGGGAAAGGTCTCGGCCATCGCTTCCTGAAACACATCGAAAGGAATGCGTTGCTGCTGTTCATGATTCCCGCCGATAACCAGGATATAGCTGCCGAGTATAAGATCTTGCTGCAGGAGCTTAAAGCTTTTAACCCCGAATTGCTCGACAAAGATCGCCTGCTGGCAGTGACCAAAATGGACCTGATGCCCCCGGACCTCCGCGAAGAGTTTCAGTCGAACCTGGAAGCCGATCTGCCCGATGTGCCTAAAGTATTGATCTCATCCCACACCCAGGAAGGGATCCTGCAGCTGAAAGATACCCTGTGGCAAATGATGAATCGCGACGCCGAAGACTGAATTTGCCGGAAGCAGGATAGGACAGATGTCATTCAAACCTGCGGCAGGTCGCATGATGCCCCTTATCAGGTCATTCCCGGAGGCTAAAAATATCCCGAAAGTTTGCCTTCAATTTTTGATACTTCTATCGTATATATCGTTACGTTATTGATGGCCGGGGCATTATAGGAAAAGTCCTTGCCTGTGTATTTTTGCATGGTTACATTCATGATGCGCACTTTTTCCTCGTAATCCGCTATCTTAACAGCCTTACCATAAGCCAGCACGCTCCGGTACTTCATACCGTAACTGCAAGCTACCTTTTCATGCCGGTGAAAAAGTTCGTGGTCAGTGGAAAAAGCTACACAAACTTCCGGATGCTTTGGCAGTATATCGTTCTTTTTCCCTGAAGGCGCCATGTGCAGGTATATCCTGCCATCTTCATATCCGAAATTAAAAGGCAGCACATATGGCTTACCTTCGGTATCAACCATCCCCACATAACAAGTGTCGCACTTGTCAATGATCTCCCGGATCTTTTCGGGGTTATTAATCATGTTCGTTGCCATATGCAATGTGTTTAACTGTGATAATTTTGCACAAATTTAATAGAAATTACAACCCGGGTTTAGGATCTCATTATTTTGTGATATGGATTGCAGTCGGCTAATCAGTATATTCGTTACGGAGTGTATAATCTCATTTTGCCGGAGAATTCATTATCAGAATTTGTTTTGCCGGGACTTTACCCGAGGGATTGTGCGACAGGAGAAATTCGTGGTGTGAGCAGAAACCGGGGTATGAGCCACCTCCTTTTGCGGTGGATAGTCCTTTTTGAGTGATGTTATTATTGTGTTAGCAAAACACTAAATCACACTGAGGATTTGCGAAAAGATGATCATCAGCACAATGGCCAGCGGGTATACGGTGGCATACCCCATGGAGGCTGCATCACTTTCCGTTTTGGCGTCTGCTGCAGCCAGGGCCGGTGTGCTGGTCATACTTCCCGAAATGACACCAAGAAGGGTGGCAAAGTTGATCTTTAAAAATTTATGTCCAATAATTACCGTAGTGGTCATGGGGACGACCGTGATGATCATACCGGTGTACAGGATGGTCCAGCCATAATCCGTTAGTGCCTCCACGATATGTGCGCCGGCATGCGTGCCTACCGTGGCAAGGAACATCAGTAACCCCAATTTCCGTAACAGATTGTTTGCCCCTCCGGACATGTTCCAGATGATGGGACCGGTTTTTCCGATTTTGCTTAATATGAGTGCGGAGATTAATACACCTCCTGTGATTCCCAGTGAAAACTCAAAAAGGCCAAAAAAAGGAAAGTTGATGGCACCCAGTAATACCCCGATGACGATGCCTAAACTGATTGGCAGGAAATTGGTTTCACTGAGGCGTTTTTCATTGTTGCCAAGCAGCTGCATGACCTTTGGCATGTTTTCATCATCTGCCGCCAGTAAGACCTTATCCCCAAAACGCAACGCGGTATTGCCTCTTGGAGAGATATCTATGCCGCTGCGCCGGATGCGGGTCACTGTGGCGTTGTATAGT
>PWNO01000267.1 GCA_003557765.1 Bacteroidales bacterium | reverse complement strand
GGAGAAAAATCATAACTGTGTGGTCTTGGATCCTCCCAATAGGCTCCACCAATATCATGATTAGCGAAGAACATTTCCTCGGTTGAAGCATACCAGCTTTCGAGGTTAAACAAGCCACAATGGGAGATAAAGGCATTGAACCTGCCATCATGATGCCCGGCCAGCCAAAATACGCTGTATCCACCATAGCTGGCACCCACTGCACCGAGGCGTTCTTCATCCACAAAAGGCTCCTCTTTCACCGCGTCGATGGCACTCAGGTAGTCCAACATGTTTTGTCCACCCCAATCCTCACTGATCTGGTCGTTCCATTCCTGGCCAAAAGTGGGGAGACCCCTCCGGTTTGGTGCCACAACCACATAGTCATTGGCCGCCATAATCTGAAAGTTCCAGCGGTAAGAAAAAAACTGACTCACCGCGCTCTGTGGTCCTCCTCCGCAATAAAGCAGCGCCGGATACTCTTTTCCGGGGTCAAAATGGGGTGGATAGATCACCCAAACCAGCATTTCTTTATTATCTGTGGTGGTGATCCAGCGCTCCTCCACACGACCCATGTTAATGCGATCAAGGATCTCCCGGTTGACTTCACTCAACTGTGTTTCAGCACCGGTGGTCTTATTCACTCGGAATATTTCTGTGGGCATTGACATCGACATGCGTTCAGACACAAGGGCATCGCCTGCAACGGCAACGGACTGATAGTTATGTTTGCCTTCGGTGAGCTGCACGATTTCTGCACTGGCCACATTCACGGCATAAAGCTGATAGGTAGCATGAATGCCACTCACGAAATACAGGGTCTCGCTGTCGACAGACCATGCGAAGCCGCTGGAGCTCTGGTCAAAACCTGCCGACAAATCGCGGTAAGTCCGACTGGCAAGATCCATGACCATGATCCGGTTTTTATCCGACTCAAAACCATCTGTCTTCATGCTTTCCCAAGCCATGTACCTACCGTCAGGCGAGAACACGGGGTTCCTGTCGTACCCATAATTAAATGGGGTCAGGTCTTCTGTGGTGCCTGTTTCCAGGTGATATAGGTAAATATTTGCATTGGTGGAAGTTGTCCAATCCTTGCCGACCTTTTTCTTACAGGTATAGGCCAGATATTGCCCATCGGCACTCCAGGTGATCTGCGAACTGCCTCCAAATGGTGGCAGGGGAGAATGGTAGGACTGACCTTCCATGATGTCCCTGCCTTCTTCTATCTTTTCTTCATCATAGGGCGTTACAAACACATGGCTGTATTTTCCATCGTGCCAGCGATCCCAGTGCCGGTACATCAGGTCGTCTGCCACATAGGCATGGGCCTTGTCAAGGTCCGGATGCATGTCTTTTACGGTTTCATCAACCTTAACCCTTTTGGTGTAATAGATGTGCAACATGTCGGGGGAATAGTCAAAGCCGGTGATCCCGCCTTCGATGTCCGTTAGCTGTGCGACCTGGCTGCCATCGGGGTTCATCTCAAAAAGCTGATTGCTTCCATCGACGCTTCGCATGAAGCCGATCCGGGCGCCATCCGGACGCCATACTGCACCAGATTCCGACTGTGTGGAGTTGGTGATGTTCACCGGCTCACCTCCCGCTACCGGCATGGTGTAAAGATCGCGGGTTCCTTGATTTTCAGGCACATCATAATAGGTGATGCCAAACAATATCGTCTGCCCGTCAGGCGAAACCTGCACATCGCTTATCCTTCCAAATTCCCAAAGGATTTCCGGGGTTAAAACCTGATTTTGCCCTTGCAAGGCACTGGAGATTGTCATCATAAAAATAATGGCTAATAAAGTGATTTGCTTCATGACTTTGTGTATTGGTTGTTATTTAGCATGCTGCCGTGGCTTAAATGACCAGGGCTTCTTTGATTTTGACTTCAAGCTCTTCAGCAAGCTCTTCATTGTCAAGAAGAAGTTGTTTGACCGCATCCCTTCCCTGACCGAGCTTCGTATCTCCATAACTGAACCAGGAGCCGGACTTCTTTACAATATTATGTTCCACGGCCAGGTCGATGAGTTCTCCTGTCCTGGAAATACCTTGCCCATAGATGATGTCAAATTCCGCCTGACGAAAAGGTGGTGCCAGTTTATTCTTCACTACCTTCACACGGGTACGATTACCCATCACACGATCACCTTCCTTTATCTGTGATGCCCGACGAATGTCAATACGTACCGATGAATAAAATTTCAGCGCATTTCCTCCCGTCGTAGTCTCCGGGTTGCCAAACATTACGCCGATCTTTTCACGCAGCTGATTAATGAAAATACAACAACAATTCGTCTTGTTGATGGTCCCCGTCAGTTTTCGCAGCGCCTGCGACATCAGGCGCGCCTGCAACCCCATTTTAGAGTCACCCATCTCTCCCTCGATCTCGCTTTTGGGAGTCAGGGCCGCCACCGAGTCGATTACAATGATGTCAATAGCACCCGAACGTATCAGGTTTTCTGCAATCTCCAAAGCCTGCTCACCGTTATCCGGCTGACTGACCAGCAAATTCTCAATATCTACACCCAGTTTATTTGCATAATTGCTGTCAAAGGCATTTTCTGCATCAATAAATGCAGCCACGCCGCCAAGCTTCTGAGCTTCCGCAATGGCATGGATGGCCAACGTGGTTTTCCCGGAGGATTCCGGACCATAAATCTCTACCACCCGGCCCCGTGGCAAACCACCTGTGCCTAAAGCCATATCCAGCATGATAGATCCGGTCGGAATCACATCCACCGGTACAACTGCCGAATCACCCAACTTCATGATCGTACCCTTGCCATAAGACTTTTCAATCTTATCCAGGGTCATCTGCAAAGCCTTCATTTTCTCTTTGTTGATTGCCTTGTCTTTGTTTTGCTCCGTAGCATTGTCATTTTCCTTGCTCATAGGACATATTTTATGTTTTGACTTAATTTAAATTTCTCAAAGATAATAAAATGTTTTGTTTGTCTTATTTTAGTCAAACAAATGTACGATTTTTTTTGTTTCAAAATAGGCTTCAGAGAAAAAATCGCAAATGGTAAAAACCTGGTATCGGCAAGGCAATGCAGTGAGCTCATCTGCCAGGTTACCGCCTTTTAAATAAAGGATGCCATTGGCAAGTTCATGCTGCGAGGTTTTTTTGATCTTGTTTTTTACCCAGGGATAGAAAACAGGTAAGGGTTTCACAGCCCTGCTGGTGATAAAATCATACCTGCCAGACATGTCCTCAGCCCTGCTTTGTACAGCATTTACATTAGCCAATCCAAGGCGGGTTACCACATCTTCGACCACCTTGATCTTCTTTCCAATGGAGTCTACCAGGGTAAAATGCACATCAGGACAAGATACGGCCAGCGGAAGTCCGGGAAAGCCGCCACCGGTGCCTGCGTCCATCACTTCTGCACCCGGCTTGAAAGACACCACTTTCAGTATCGACAACGAATGCAGCAGGTGTCGCTGTACAAAATGATCCATATCCTTCCGTGAGATTACATTGATTTTTTTATTCCAGTCGAGATACAGGTCATACATTGCAGCAAGTCTTTCCAGCTGTTTTTGTTTAAGTTGCGGAAAATATTGTTTTATGCTTTCCATAACAAGAAACCTTCATGCCAAAGAGTTGATATAATGGGTAATGCTTAGTAAATAATGAGGTTTCTGTCTAACCAAGACATTATCTTTTGAACATACGCAACCTCCATTCTAAAAATATAACAATCAGGGGATTGATTATTTAATGGAGATTCATTGTGACCGATATCTTAAATTAAAAGCAAATTAAATGCGCCATTTGATGTATTTTTGAACCGGCGAGAACAATCAGGTTTTACAGCGATCGTTTTCTTTATCAAAAATAATGTTTATGTATCAATTCTGGCAAGGTCTTTACAAAAAGCTGGTCTTATGCTTAATGATTATTCCCGGAAGCCTGCTGGCCCAGCAACACATTGCATTGAAAGATTACATTGCGCAATACAAACACGTGGCCATAGCCGAGATGCGTACATCAGGAATTCCGGCAAGTATCAAGCTGGCCCAGGCCATCCTGGAGTCGGGCTTTGGCAACAGCGAACTGGCGGTCAATGCCAACAACCACTTTGGGATAAAATGTCATGGATGGCCGGGGGCGTCATATTTTTATACAGACGACGAACCGGATGAATGCTTCCGGAAATATGCTGACCCTCTATACTCATTTTTTGACCATACGGAGTTCCTTACTACCCGGCCACGATACGCCTTTCTTTTTGATTATGATGCAGATGACTATAAATCCTGGGCAAGGGGTCTGCGCAGGGCAGGTTATGCCACCAACCCGGAATATGCCAATATCCTGATCCGCCTGATTGAACAACATCAACTTTACCGCTTTGACCAGAAGGCCCTTGATCGAAACTATCTTCTGGCAGATGATTATTCCGAGATCCGACACAGAGATCTTGCAAAAGCCGGTAGTTTGAGCGACAGAATGGTGCGCCGTGATGAATTGCAGCGGGAGGTGCGTACATACAACAGGATCAACTATGTGGTGGCACGCCCTGGCGATACGCCCCAGACAATTGCGCGTGAGTTCGATATCCGGCCCGGACGCATTATCCGTTACAACAACTGGAGCGATGAGTTTCAACCGCCCCCGGGGCACCGCATTTACCTGCAACCCAAAAGGCGCAAGGGCCCAGTCAGGCGCCATGAGGTGCAAAAGGGGGAAACCATGGCCGACATCTCCCACGAATACGGGATCCGCAAGGAAAACCTGTTTAGACGCAATGCCATGAACTGGGATGAAGAACCCGAGCCCGGCGAAAAACTCAGGTTGCGGGGTTACGATGGCATCTTTATTCAATACCTTTTCAGGAGGCCGTAATACATCAATCATATTGCTGAGTCACCGCAGCTCCCGCACATAGGCGCCCTTAAGGTGCGTGTTCCACACGTCCACGCCCAACTCCACCAGAGTTTCCTCCATGGCCGAAGCACGCCAGGGTCTGATGGATCCGTCCAGCAACACACGCCCCGGATGCACAATGTGCAACAAGGCACTCATGTCCGGATTGATGTCCCCGCTGACAAGCAGGTAGTCTACCCGAAACGGCCGGGGGCTTACTGATTGAAAAGAACTTCCTGTTTGTGTGGAACTTCCTGTGCGTGTGAAGGTGTCTCTGAGTGAAATGTTTTCAGCATAGAGGGAGCCTCCTGAAAACTCCAGCATCTTCTTTCCCGCAGATGACAGAAGTGCTTGAACCGCTGACTGATCATGCACTACCAGAATACGTAAGCCATGAAAACAAATCAGGTCGCCGCACCCCTGAAACCCACCTGGAATATGCAATCCAAGGGTGTCACCTATGACCAGCTTCGCGTGTTCATCGCTGCTTCCCCTGCGCAACCTGTTCGCTTCCAACGTAAAGCGCTTTTGCCGCTCATTGGAGACCATCTCCGCTGATGCAAGAAAAACGGTTTGCCTTGCGGTCGTGAAATCCACCGCCGTCTCACGGTTTACATGATAGACGACAAAGTAACGTTGCAGGCTGTTTTGTGACGCACGCCAGGTCCACGACACGCTCATCAGCAATAGCGCACCCAGGGCGGCAAGCAAAAAACCACGTCTTACTGCCATCAGGTAGACAAAAAGGAATACGAGGAATATAAAAAAAAGCAGCGTTTCAGAAAAACTGATGTAGACCCCTGTGGTAACAGAACCTGGCAAGCCTTCGATAAAGCTTACGCTGTGATGCAGCAGTCGCACGACGAACGCGAGACATTGGCCTGCCAGGCTGCCCAACACCGGAACTGAACTGAGGGCCAGACTAATCAGCGCACCATAGATTACCAGGCTGGCCAGGGGAATAACCGCCAGGTTGGTTAATAAAAAATAGTTGGGAAACTGATTGAAGTAATGCAATGCCAGTGGGCCAGTAGCCAATTGGGCGGCCAGAGATACGGTGATGATGGCCCAGGCTTTGGAGAAGAGGATATTTCTGACGGTGATCAGCTTTTCAAACCAGGGCTGGAGCGACACGATACTAATCACCGCAAGATAGGAGAGCTGAAACCCGATGTGCTTGATGATGGCAGGGTCAGAAGCCACCAGCACAAAGGCCGAGGCGGCCAGTGTGTTATAAATATTGGTAGGTCGCTGGAAACTTTGTCCCAGCGACACGAAGCTGAACATCACCGAAGCACGCTGCACGGAAGGACTAAAGCCCGTGATTGCCGCATAGAACCAAATACAGAGTAGTATACATATGGCCTTCAGTAAGTGCCCTCCACGAATCCTGTGCAGGAAAGAAAAGATCTTGCTGAGAACCATGAAAATAATTCCTACGTGCAGACCGGACACACAAAGGATATGCATGGCACCCGCGCCGGCAAACTCCCGCCGGAGGTCCTCATCCAGGTATTCACGGTAACCCAGCAGCAATGCAGAGATCACTGCAAAATCGCGTCCATGCAGGTGATTATCCGCCAGTGTATCCAATGCCCGCTGGCGAAGGAACAGGGCCAGCCGCATGATTGTGTTTCCCCTGTTTCTATCTGCCAGTAACCATTCACCTGATCGCACATACATGCTGTGGAAGATGTTCTGCCTGGCGAGGAAGCGCTGATAATTAAAAGCTTCAGGGTTTTGTGGCGGAGAAACCTTACTGTACCGGCCTTCCAGTATGAGCCGGTCACCATATTGCAGATCACCCACCAGACTGTCCTTTTCAAAGTATAACATCAAACGGCCTTCTGCCGGATGCTGCAGGCTATCATTTCCTGTAAACAACACTTCTGCTACAGTCTGAAACGAATTCACCCTTTCTGATAACGGCTCATCGATCTGCACAAGCAAATAACCCCTCGCTTCTTGATGATGACGAAAATGCCCGGTTCTGTCATAGCCGTGCTGCTGCCAGGCAAGGAAATAACCTGCCAGGCAGAGCACCAAACCAGATAAACATCCACATAATATTTTGTTTTTGGAAAATATTAAGCCTTCCACAGACAAAATCATACCGAAAACCAGCAAACATCCGGCAATCCATACACCTGAAAAGCCATAAGGAAGCGCTCCAAACTCAATAAATAGCAAGACCCCGGCACCAAAAGGAATAAAAAGCCGTGGCAGCGGCATAACGGCATGCGTTTTTGTCATAATAAAGACAAATATAATTTATTTTTATCTTTATTAAATGTAATATGTGTTTAATTATGCCAAAATGCAGTTTTTGTAAATCGAATGGCAATCATTTTTCACGGATCAATGGTTGCCATGGCAGGAGATGAATCATATCTGTAATGACGTCTGCGGCTGCATCCTCTTCCCGGCTTAAGAACGTCTTACCGGAATGGCGACAGCGATTACGTGTTTACAAGTCTTCTAACTTGACATGCAAGAACAAAATGCGCGAAAGTATAGTGGGTCAGTTCGACTTATGGATGGATCTTGTCGACAATGATTTGCGCAGCTTTGGCAGAGGCACCTTCACCACCAAGGCGTTCTTCCAAGGTGGAATAATCCCTGGCAAGTTCAGCACGGCGGTCTTCGTCGTAAAGCAATTGTTGCAACTGCTTCCTAAGCACTTCGTGGGTAAAATCCCGCTGAATGATCTCGCGCAAAACCGGCTTATTCATGATGAGATTGACCAGGGAGATGTACGGCACACGGACCACTTGCCGGGCGATGAGTTAGGAAAGTTGGTTGGCCTTGTAGCATACGGCCTGGGGAACCCCAAACAAGGCAGTTTCAAGCGTGGCTGTGCCGGAAGCCACCAGCGCAGCATCCGCATTCGCAAGTAAGGCATAGGTTTCATCACAAACCAGTGAAACATTCCCATACTGGCTGCAAGCATCATAGGTCAACCGGTCGTGAGAAGACAACCCAGCCACAACAAAATGGCATTCGGGAAAGTTCGGTGCCAGAGCAGTCATGGATTTCAGCATCCGCCTGATCTCCTGCTTGCGGCTTCCCGGGAGCAAAGCCACAAGCGGTTTATCCGGGAGCAAATGCTTTTCTCTGAAGGCCGCATAATCGTTATTTCTTTTCTTTGGGATGACCTCATCCAGGAGGGGATGCCCGGGAAAAGACACCTCCATCCCATGCAGGCGGTAAAAATCCTGCTCAAATGGCAGGATTACCAGCATCTCATCAACCACCTTACGGATCTTCTTCACCCGGGATTGTTTCCAGGCCCAGACCTGCGGACTGATGTAATACAGCACGGGGATATCGTGCTTGTAAGCAAATGCTGCCATCCTGAGGTTAAAGCCAGGATAGTCAATAAGTATCAGGGCGTCGGGCTTCCACAACAGCAAATCGCGTTTGGCGTATCTTATCAACCCAAGAATGGTCCTTAGATTGACAATCACCTCCCAAAAGCCCATGAAAGCCAGTTCACGAATATGTTTGACCACCTCACCTCCGGCATCGCGCATCCGGTCTCCGCCCCAGACGCGAAATTCTGCCTGCTTATCCCTGTACCTGATCGCTTTCATCAGGTTGGCGGCATGCATGTCGCCCGATGACTCACCCGCGATGATGTAGTATCTTGCCATTGCTAGAGATCAGAAAATGCTGAAGACAGCGATCACCATCAAAAATGTAACCAACAGGATGCCCCGGCCCGTGCGGTCTTGTTTTCTGCTGACCATATAAAAACGAAAAGGAAACAGATTGGCCACAATGGCAACCAGGAATGGTACTTTGGGCCTGGGTGCATATATCACGCCATCCACCTGTCCGTGCGGGACAAGCAAAGAAATAACCAGCGCATATACCATGACGGGCAATACAACTCCTATCAACACACCTAATATCAGGTTATCTTTATTTAGCATCGAAATTCCATTTTGTGATTTCCGGGATCAGGTCATGCGCTGTGAAATCGAATTGCACCGGCACCACGGAGACATAATTGTTTGACAGCGCCCATTCATCTGTTTCATTGCTGTTTTCATAGAGCACAAACTCACCGGTCAACCAATAATAATCTTTTCCACGTGGGTCCTTACGGTAGTCAAACTCTTCATTCCAGTTGCCGCGGGCCTGTCGGCAAACCTTGATCCCCTTGATTTTTTCTTTTTTAATGGCTGGAATATTCACGTTCAGGCAGATTCCTTCCGGCAAGCCATGTTCCAGCACATTGGAAGCCACCCGGAGAATGTGTTTTTTTGCCTGGGTGAAGTCGGCATCAAAACGATAGTCAAGCAAAGAAAAGCCAATGGAAGGGATGCCCTCCATAGCGCCTTCGATTGCCGCCGACATCGTGCCACTATATATCACGCTGATGGAAGAGTTTGAACCATGGTTGATTCCTGAAACCAACAGGTCGGGTTTTCTTTTCAGCACCTGCGTGACAGCCAGCTTGACACAGTCGACAGGTGTTCCACTGCAACTGTATTCGGCATGTCCGCCATCCACGGTAATTTTTTCCAGCCGCAATGGGTTCGTTATGGTAACCGCGTGACCCATCCCGCTTTGAGGTTTATCCGGTGCGACCACCACCACTTCGCCAAGTTCCATCATATATTTTACCAGGTGACGGATTCCGGGAGCCATCACACCATCATCATTGGTAACCAAAATCAACGGTTTCGTCATAAATCGGGCTTTTGTCTGTAAAACTGCTTACAAAGCTAATCAGAAAATGCTTGACAACCAATGCTAACCTGTATTATTCATAAAAAGTAAAGGAACAATTCAACAGGGCTTAACTTTTTTTAACGGGAGCCAAAATGGCAGTAAATCGGCAATGGCCTGTTTTTTGATTATTTTTGCGCGAGTTCGACCTGCAGCTTTCAAGCCTAAAATGCAGGTCAGGTAATTTATGCTTGCGCTTCGTTAAACCTATTACCCAATGATAATCAACACGGAGATTTTGATCATTTTCGGGGTTTTCATGCTTCTTAGCTGGCTGGTTTCCAATCAGCTTAAAACCCGTTTTGCCAAATATTCACGCATGCCCTTACGCAGTGGCTTATCCGGACGCGAAATAGCCGAGAAAATGCTGAATGAGAGTGGAGTAGACAATGTCCGTGTAATTTCCACACCAGGCAAATTGACTGACCACTACAATCCGCTCAACCGCACGGTAAACCTTAGTCCGGAAGTATACAACGGCCGGTCAGTAGCTGCTGCTGCTGTTGCCGCGCATGAATGCGGCCACGCGGTCCAGCACGCACGTTCTTACGCTTTTCTGCAAATGAGATCCGCCCTTGTGCCGGTGATCAGCATCAGCTCCCGCTACATGCAATGGATACTGCTCATTGGAATCCTCACCGTGGAAACGATGCCGGGCATATTGCTGGCCGGCATCATTATGTTTGCTGCAACCACCCTATTTAGTTTCATCACCCTGCCAGTGGAGTTTGATGCCACCAACAGGGCCCTGACATGGCTTACCAATACGGGAATGACGGTGGGTGAAGAATACAGCAATGCCAAGGATGCGCTTAAATGGGCAGCAATGACCTATGTAGTCGCAGCACTTGCTTCTCTGGCCACCTTGCTGTACTACATCATGATTTTCCTCGGAAGGCGAAACTGACACACACATAAAATACTGCTAAAAGGTGAAAAGCCGTCTGGCAGCTTTTCGCTTTTTTAGTATATAAAGACACACCGTCGTTAGTCTCTTATGCAAAAAATTGCGATATTTGACGCAGACTGGCGGCGCCCCGGAATAATCACGTTATTGTGATGGCCTTTGGGTGATTTAGCCCAAACTGGAGCCTGAAACCACATAATTGAGTGATACAGGACAAAAGTCACTGAATGAAAAAACACATTACCATTTTTATCCTGGCGATACTGACCCTTCTGCTGTTATCGCTTTTCCTGGTTCATATCCCTTATGTCATACGGGCCAAGGGTGTAATGAAACCAGTGATGGAATGGCATCTCCAGAAAGCGGATGACGGCACCTTGGTCAATATGATGAAAGATCACATCAGTGGGACCATCCACGAATATAAGGTACAGGAGTTTCAACGTGGGGATGTGGTACACTTTGTTTTGAACGACAAGCTACTCAGGCAGGAGATGGTACACAAGGGAGACACTGTGGCATGGGTCATTTCCCAGGATATGGATATGCAGATGGTGCAAAAAATGGGTGAGCTGGCCTACCAGGAAGCGCTGAAAACGGTCTATCTGACCGGAGAGAAACCGGAGGCTTTACAGATGGCCCTGGATGAGGTGGAATTGGCCAGGCAGGAGCTTGAAACCCAGCAAAAGATCACCGAAAGGATTCAGCACCTGTACGAGGAGGACCTCGTGCCACAGCAAGAATATGAGCTTGCAGTCAACGACCTGATGGTCAAACAGCATGCCCTGGAAATCGCCCAATCACACTACCGGGCATTGCTCGCAGGAGAAAAAGAGGAAGAGATCAGTGTCATCCGTTCCAGGATAGCCAGCCTTGAACACCAGATCACGCAGCTGGAGCAGCACCGTCTGGCCATGCATATCATCTCACCCCTTTCAGGAAGGGTGATCAGGCAGCGGGGCCTGGAAGCACAACAGGACAAGGAAGTGATCAGGCTGGCTGACATGAGTGCGGTGCTTGCTTTCGTCCCCGTTGACAGCTATGAGCGCGCTTTTATCGCACCCGGACAGAAAGTATGGATCCGCCACCAGGGCGAAAGAAGAGAGGTCAAAGGCGAGGTGCTCGACATCGACAACAGCGTACAGATGATCAATAACCAACCCAAAATATTCGTTACAGTAATGATAACAGATCAGGATAGTGTTGCGCTGCTGCCCAATATGATCATCGATGCCAGGATAAAGGCCGACACCCTGAGCCTGATGGACTACCTGCTGCGTATCACCCGCGTGGTCTACCACAATTAAGTGGTTATGCTAAGATATGAAAGAAAATATTTGGTGCCCAACAACTTGCTTGGTGAATTGCGATGCCGCGTGCGTGGCTTCGTAAGGCAAGACCTGTATGCCACCACCAACGGAAACGGCTTTCCCCAATATACCGTACGCTCTGTATATTTTGACACCCCTGATCTGGTTAACTACCATGAAAAACATGCCGGGCTACTTCACCGGAGAAAACTAAGAGTCAGGGGATACACCCATTCCAGTGATAATGAATTTGTCGTGCTGGAGATAAAAAAAAAGATCGGAAACAGGATCAAAAAGCACAGGGCGCCGGTGGCTTACCACAATCTTCATGCCTTGCTCCAAACAGGATACCTGGAAAAATACCTGGAACTTGAGCATGCACCGAACCCCGGACACATCATCGATGATGCCAAACGCTTTTTCTTTCATTACAAACTGAAGCCTTTTCTGCCCACCACACTGGTAACCTATGAAAGGGAAGCCTATCACGGAAAAATCAATGCCGGCACGCGGATCACTTTCGACAAGAACATACGTAGCAGAAATTATCCTGGCATCGATATGCTTTTCAGTGAAGAAGACCTTCGCTACCTGTTTAAGAACCACTGCATCATGGAAATTAAATATTTTGAGAACCAGATGCCGGAATGGCTGAAGCAGATCGTACAGGATTTTAAACTTCGGCACGAAGCCCTTTCAAAATACACTATCGGTTTTGACGTGAATAAGACTTTTGCTCATTATTAATATCCTTCTAACCTTGATTTATGGCTACAGATTTCGCAGATATATTCACCCTTAGCATCACACTCCGGGACGTGCTGATGAACCTGCTGGTGGCATTGTTCTGTGGTACGATCATCTCGCTGTTATATCGCTACACATATAAAGGCCTAAACTATTCGGCTTCCTTTGCCGTATCGATGATCATGCTCACAATGATCACTTCAGTTGTCATCATGGTGATTGGAAACAACCTGGCCCGAGCCTTCGGCATGGTGGGTGCCATGTCGATCATCCGTTTCAGGACTGCCGTAAAGGATGCCACCGATATCATGTTCATCTTTTTTGCACTCAGCATCGGCCTGGCTGCCGGCGTGCAGATGTATACAGTGGCTATCTTCGGCACCCTGTTTATCAGCTTTATCTTTTTGATCATCAACCAGTTTGATTTTGGCCTCGCCCGTAAAAGAGAATATCTGCTGCAGATCCTCATGAGTGCTAAAGACATCTCCGGTGAATCTATCGAAGAGACTATCAGGAAGCACAGCAGCAGGCATAAGATGGTAAACATGAAGGCATTGGGCGAAGAAGGCAGTGAGCTGATGGAACTCTCATTCCACGTGTTTCTCAAGAGTGAAGCACAGGGCAACAAGATGATCCGTGAACTGAAAACCAACGCCAACGTGAAAAGCGTCAATCTCTTTTTTGATGAAAACTGATGATAAGGTCAGCAGCTTAATTGCTGCGGGGTGTACTAACATAAATGTTTGTTTGCAACAACTTTCCATATTTTCCAGGGCAAAACAAGATCAGGTATAATCTGTCAATCAGGCATGCATTTTACCAGCAATCACAGCAGTGACAATCCAAATTTTTTTCAAATGTTTTTTAATCTCACTCATTCACAATATTTTCCTGCGGCAAAAGCCAAATCTCTCCTGTTCATTCTTTTCCTTTCAATGGGATGGCATCCCCTTTTAGCAGAAGAAAACATGCCTGAAATACTGCCACCCGCTTTTTCACCACAGGGTGGCTTCTACCAGGGTGCTTTCGACCTGCACATAGAGAATCCGCACCCTGGAGTCTATAATTATGTAGTATCCAAAGCGGGCTATAAGGATCAGGAGGGGCAGGTCACCGTAGACAACCAGGAAAAGGAAGTTGTGGTGACACTTACACCCATTGGCCATAAAGGTGATTTTCCAAATAATTACGTAGGGCAAAACAACTCAGAGAAAACACGTGCCGTGGTATTTTGTGTCGACTTGTCTGAGTCACCCTTTAGCGATGGTGATGTGGTGTATATTAGCGGCAACATGACCGATCCTGTGTGGCCAGAGCCTGGCTCTGATCCTGAAATGATCTTGGAAACTCAGGATAACGGGATGGTCCGCTGCATCAGTTTTGACCTTGAGGATGGTCAATATTTGTACAAGTATTTTTTGAACCCAGGCTGGGGCGATGGCGAATGGAGCGGTCAGCCTAACCGGCAGGTCACCGTTTACGGGGATACAATCTTTCACGACATCTGGGGCGTGATTGATCCCGACGACCAGGATGATCCGGAGCTGCCCTATGGGCCAGGAACAGCTACCATAACCTTTGTAGTGGAGGATCCCCAAGGTAACCCCATCGAAGATGCGACCATCTTTTTTGATGGCGAGGAATATGCGCCGGGGGAGTATGTCATTACAGACATAATGCCTGCCGCGGTAATAAGATACACCACCGATGGCAGCATCCCGGACAGCACAAGTGAAGTGTATGATTCCCCCATCAGCATTACAAGCCGGGAAGGTGTCCCCAACACCATTTCACTCATTCCTACCAACAATCTGGGAGCAGGACACCATTACAACGAAAATTGGCAACCGCCGGCGGGGGAGGTTTTTAAAATCAACACGATCCGCGCACGGGCGTTTTTACCTAACGGGCGTCCCGGACACACGAAAACACACAGTTATTTAGTGGATGAACGCGGTTTTCAGCGCTATTCTTTGCCACTGATCTCCATCACAGCGCATGAAAGTGCTTTTTTCGATGCGGATTCCGGCATCTATGTGCACGGAAACCACACCAACTTCAACCAGCGGGGCCGCGAATGGGAGCGCCTGGTCCACTTTGAATTCTTTGAGAAAAACGGCAGCCTGGCTTTCTCACAGGATATGGGTGCCCGCATTCATGGCGGAGCCAGCCGTAACAGGCCCAGGAAATCCCTGCGGATCTACGCCCGTAGGGACTATGGCACCACCTGGGTGGAATATCCTCTCTTTCCGGACAAGGATATTTTCGAATACAAACGATTTATTTTGCGAAGCAGCGGTAACGACTGGAGCGAAGCTGTTTTCAGGGACGCCTTCATGCAATCGCTGATGAAAGACCTGAACCTTGACCTGCAGTATGCGCGTCCTGCCATCGTGTTTCTGAACGGAGAATATTGGGGAGTACATACCATACGCGACAGGCTCGACAACAGGTACATACAAACCCATTATGGACTAAATGATCAGATGGATTATACTATCCTGGAGCGGAATGGTCAGCTTGACCGGGGCAACCCGGATGGCATCCAACACTACGAGGACATGCTGGACTTCCTGGATAGTCCTGGCGTGGCAGACCCGGAAAACTATGCAGAGATCAAAACCCGTATGGACGTGGAAAATTTTACCAATTACCAAATAGGTCAGATCTATGTAATGAATACGGACTGGCCCGGGAACAACATTCAGTATTGGCGTTATTTCACGGACGAATATGACCCGGATGCACCTGAAGGCCTGGATGGCCGATGGCGGTGGCAGGTGTTTGATCTGGACTTCGGCTTTGGCCTGGATTTCGATTATGTTACCGGGGTGAATGAAGGCCCTGCACACAACACCCTTAGCTTTGCCCTGGAAGCACACGGCCCGAACTGGCCCAATCCACCCTGGTCTACATTTATCCTGCGAAAGCTGATGGAAAACGACTCCTACCGCCAGCATTTCATCACCCGTTTTGCAGACCTGCTCAACACAAGTTTTGAAACCCAGCGGGTCCTTTCCGTACTCGAAGATTTTTACCAAACCTACAAGCCGGAAATGCCCGAGCACATCCATCGCTGGCGAATGCCGGAAAGCATGCTATCATGGGAGAATGAAGTGAATGTGATGCGTGACTTTGCGCAGCAGCGTGGAGACTTTATGCGGCAATACCTGGCGGAGGAGTTTGACCTGGGGGATGAAGCATTGTTTAAGGTAAACGTTGTGAACCCATCTCAAGGCACGGTACGCGTAAACACTGTGGAAACCGGTGAAGGCGAATCCTCATGGCAGGGCATCTATTTTGAAGACATGGAGATTACCCTTGAAGCCATTCCGGCACCAGGCTACCTTTTCAGTCACTGGGTAGGGTTGAATGATCCCCACACGCCGGTGACATCATTTATCCTGGAGGGAGACAAAGAGGTAACTGCACACTTTCAGGCGGGGCTGATCCATTACTGGCACTTCAACAACCTGCCCGACGGAAACCTTCAGATTGTGGAGGCTGACATGCAAATAAACAGCCCGGCAGTGATCACCTACCCTGGCTCCGGAGCAGGTTACATGGACCGCACGGATGGCACGCAGATGAACGCCCACCAGGGAGTGAGTGCCGGCTATGGCCTGCGGGTACGTAATCCCTCTGACAGTCGACAACTCATCATACGCGCACCATCTGAAGGATACCAGAATGTCATGTTATCCTATGCCACCCGCAGAACACCCAATGGGGCCCGTGAACAAACGCTTTATTATTCGGCTGATTCCGGAGACCATTTTACACAGGTGGGCGAAACATACACCGTTACGGAAGACTTTGTCTTACACCACGTTGACCTGAGTGATATTCCAGAAGCACAAGACAACCCTGACCTGCAATTTAAGATCCTGTTTTCAGGAGCTGAGGCTTTGGGAAGCGAAGGCAATAACCGTTTTGACAATGTGGTGCTGGCAGGCACGGCGATGGAGCTGACCCTCAGTCCAGTCCAGCCACCTGCAGGATACCTTCACGAAGTCTATACGCCACATTACTTTGCTGCCTCCGGCGGTGAAGCACCCTATCATTACAGCCTTAGCGAAGGAACCCTTCCCGACGGAACGACGCTGGAGTCCAACGGCCGGCTATCCGGAACACCATCAGCAAGTGGCGTTTTCTCATTTACCGTCATGGTTACTGACAATACACAGGCCCAAAATAGTCAGGAGTTTACATGGGAGGTAGAAGACAAGCCCCTGATGCATTACTGGCACTTCAACAACCTGCCCGACAGACAGATCTACTATGCTGATGCCGATTGGTCACTTTTCCCTGAGGGGGCTTCAATAAGCTACCCTGGTGCGGGAGAGGGATACATGGATAGGACAGACGGCACGACACAAAACAGCCAGCAAGATGCCCACGCCGGCTACGGGCTGCGTGTCAGAAATCCTTCGGACACCAGGGAACTGGTCATTGCTGCATCATCAGAAAACTTTGAAAACCTGGTGCTGAGGTATGCCATACACCGCACCGCAAACGGCGCCCGGCAGCAGGAGATCCACTATTCTCCTGATGGCGGCCTGAGCTGGAACTTTGTGGAGTCTGTAGAATATGTCGGTGAGCAATTCCAGGTCAGGGCATTCGATCTTTCCGGTTATGATGAGGTGGATAACAATCCCGACCTGCAAATCAGGATCCTGTTTACCGGAGAAGAAGCTTCCGGCACTTCCGGCAACAACCGTTTCGACAACGTATCCATTCACGGGAATCGAACCAACGTGTCCGTCGAAGAGCCAACAGAAGAGCTGCGTAGCTTCCTGGAGCAGAACCACCCCAACCCCTTCCGCGGTTCAACCAAGATTCCATTTTACATTGAACAGGGGGGGAATGTACGCCTCGATGTATTTAGTATTGATGGTACGCACGTGACTACCTTGCTGGATCAGCACAAGAACCCCGGCCGTTATAAAGTTCCATTTAACGGCCCCCCCTACCCTGCTGGTGTCTACATTTACCGGCTGCAAGCTCCCGGTAACGTAAATAGCAGGCAAATGATCCTGATGCACTGATAACTAAGCCATAAAACGGCTCACCTGCATTGTTACTTTTGCCGAGGCCGCAATCTTTTCTAAACCAGCCCCAGTAATATAAACCCCTGACCTCAACCATCTCTTATGCTAAGGTCAGTTCCTCAAACAGCTCTTGACCATTGAGTCAAGGATAAATCCCTTATCATTCATTGCTAAAAGATTGCTTTTTTCAGAAGAACATTAAAGGTTTTTTGCAATTGCTGCAACAAATATCTATTTTCGATTGTTTTTAGCGCATGGATGTCTGCGAATACTTACTGAATTGTGACTTAAAAATTCGGTTAGCAGTCTGGCATATCGCCTTCATATCGTTGTTCAAAGGCGCCTTTTAAGACTAAAGCGCACATAAAACGCTCATAGTCAAATAAATGCTTTTCAAAACTATTTCAGGATGAAACAGGGTATTATCATTATTTCCATGATCATATTTACCATGCCTTTGGCATTGGCACAGGAAGGTCGTTTGCGCGCATTGTCGGAAAAAGAGCAGGCAATCCGGTTGGAACGTGAACATACAGTTATGGAATACCAGGACCTGCCCCCGGCCATACAAGAGTTTGTAAAGGACCAGGGTTGGCGCTCAGGAAGGATAGTGGGTGGTCAAGACGCCGATATTGCAATGTTTCCCTGGCACGTTGGCTTAATGAGCAGCTGGGGAAATCAGTATTGCGCCGGCAGCATCATTCATCCGGAATGGATACTCACTGCAGCGCATTGTTCGCCTCCCAGTTTTATACGGGCCGGTGTGACAAATAGGACGGATGATACCGGCCAGGATGTAGGCATAGAGCTGATGATCAGGCACCCTGATCATCATTCTCCTGTTCAGCACGCACACGACATTGCCTTGATAAAACTTTCAGAACCTCTTGACATCAGCGATCCCAATGTGTCTGTCATTCAGACGGTGACCCATGCAGATGCGCTCGCAGGCATGACCGACCCAGGTGTCATGTCTACCATAACAGGGTGGGGAGCTACATCACAGGGTGGCCCCTCTTCTGACATTTTGCAGAAAGCAGATGTGCCCATTGTCTCTAATGAGGACGCCATGGACCCTGGAGGATATGCAGCCGGGGCCATCACGGAAGACATGCTGGCTGCTGGCTTTTTAGGTGAAGGCGGTGTAGATGCCTGTCAGGGGGATAGCGGTGGACCGCTCGTTGTACCGGACGGCAACGGCGGCTTTAAGCTTGCAGGTGTGACAACCTGGGGAACTGGTTGCGCTCAGCCTGATTACCCGGGAATATATGCACGCGTGAGCTATTTTGAAGATTGGATCCGCGAATATGTGGAATTAGTCGACCCTGATGCTCCTGCAGAGCCAGCCAACTTCAAGGCCACTGCGGGAGAGATGGGTGCTTTACAAGTGGAGCTCAGCTGGGAAAATCCTGACAGAACAGTCGGTAACGATCCGCTAAATGATCTTGACGCGATCTATCTCTATCGCAACGGCGAAGAGATTTACACCATTGACAATCCCACCATCGGCGGATCAAAATCCTACACAGACACCGACCTGACAGAATCCGGATTATACGTGTATACGGTATCTGGTGAAAATGCTTATGGCGAGGGAATCTCAGCAACTGTCGTCACATACGTGGGCATTGATTATCCGGGTGCTCCCGAAGATGTGCATCTGGCCGCTGACGGCAATGACGGTGTGCTGACATGGAATGCCCCAACGGAAGGGTTGCATGGCGGGTATTTTGATGACAGCAACCTGACATACACCATCGTTCGATTACAGGATGAAGTAGAGGTTGTCTCCAATATTACCGAAGAAACCTTTACTGACACCAAAGTACCCAAGGCAGGTAACTATCGCTATGCCATTACAACCCACAACGACATGGGCAAAGGTGGCACTGGTGAATCCAATGCCGCATTGCTCGGAGCAGCAAACCATCTCCTTTTTGAGGGATTTGAGGATGAATGGCCACCGGAAGGCTGGATCAACAATGGCTGGGAGCAAAGCACGTGGGGTGATCCCCACTCAGGAGAAGAATTTGCTTATAGCAATCTTGCAGGTTCTACCCTGAAAACACCTGTTATCGCACTTCCTGAGGACAGCGAATACAGGCTTAAGTTTTATTTCAGGGCTGAAAACACAGATCATCCGCAGGATTTTGATGTCCGGATAAGCGTGGATGACGGAGACTTTTCAAATATCTTTTCTGTTACGGGTTATAACAATGCTACCTATGAAGGAATTACGGCAGACCTTGCAGAATATGAAGGCTCGGAAGTACAAATCAAGTTTGTGGGGTTGACTGGTACCGGAGGATGGGCTTATGGCGTCCTTCTTGATGACGTTTCCATTTACATGCCTTTTGATAATGACCTAACGGCAAAAAGCATATCCGGAAACAGCACACCATCATTGGGAATTGAAAATAACTATGCCATTGAAGTTGCCAATGCAGGCCTGCTTCCCCAAAACGAATACGTTGTTAAACTTATGCAGGAAGAAGGTGTAGAAATTGCATCCATAAATGGCCAACCCATTGAACCCGGTGAAACCATGTCATACGAACTCCCCTGGACACCCACAGAAGAGGGCACTATATACCTCTACGGCTATGTCGACTTTCCGGATGATGAAGTCCCGGGCAACAACCAAACCCCGCCGCTGAACATCTCAGTGCAGCCCGGAGATATTTCGGTGACATCTATTGGTGATGGAGATGAATTGGATGAACAACCTTTTAATTTTCTCTGGAATTATAGTATAGCACAAACACTCTACTTCCCTCATGAAATTGGGTTGGAAGGCGGCGTGATAACAGGACTGCAGTATTATAGCGATTTCAGCCTGGATTTTGCCGATACTGAGATTATGATTTTCATGGGTGAAACAGACGCTGAAGATCTTTCCAGGGGCTGGATTGACCCTGCATCACTTGACTTGGTTTTCGAAGGATATTATGATTTCCCAGCGGGAGAGCATAACCTGTTTTTTCCTCTTGATGATATGTATGTCTATGGTGGAAGAAACCTGGTAATATATACTGTGAAAGGTTTCCCTGGCTGGGAAATTGCAAACCAGTTTTATAACACCACAGATGAAGGATCCAACAGAAGCCGCCGTGCTCACAACGATGACACACCTTATGATCCATTAAACCCGGATACAGCTGGAGACCCCAATGACAGATTTCCCAATGTTTCCTTGTTCTTCTCCACTGCCGGATTGGGTGCCCTCGAAGGTACAGTGACCGAAAATGGCGATCCACTTGAGGGCGTTAAAGTCCACATCATGGGGACCAACTTCATAGTTGAAACCAACGAAGATGGTGAATTTGAATTCTCCACACTCCTTGCAGATACCTATGACATTCATCTTAGCAAATTCGGCTACAAGGACATCATAGTGGAGGATGTGATGGTAGAAGAAGACAAAACGACCAACATCACCGCCAGCATGGATGCCATCCCGACAGTGATCATAAGTGGTTTCGTTGGCGGCAGCGACTTGCCGGATGCAGGCATTGAAGGGGCTACCGTAGAACTCATGGGTTATGATGATTACGAAGTGCATACCAATGCCGATGGAGAATTTGAGATCACTGGTGTGTATATTAACAACGATTATGACATCTACGTTTCTTTCGATGGATATTACTCCTATGCTGATAACATTACGGTAGGGGACACGGATATGGAGCTTGATGACATCATACTTACCGAAATTGCTTTTCCGGTGTCAAACGTGGTGGCTGAAGAAATTACGGAAGGTGCCATGATCACCTGGGGAGAGCCTGCTCATTCTGAATTCCGGTATGACGATGGCGAGGTGGATGGCTCACTTGGCTTCCCTCAGGGTGACTGGAACAGTGTGATGGGTGCCGTACATTTCCGCAGTGCACAACTTCACGAAATCACCTGGGTACTTACCGAAGAAAGTGGTCCACACGCTACTGTTAAGGTTTGGGTGCTCGGCCTGGATGAGGATGGTATGCCCGACAGGGATAATGTACTCTATAAAGCTGAAGATGTGCCCAATACAGATAACGAGTGGGCAATATACCAGTTAAGCAACCCGGTATATGCACCTAACGGATTCTTCATCGGGATAAGCTACGACGGATTCCTTGGCCTAGCCACAGACGAT
>PWNO01000237.1 GCA_003557765.1 Bacteroidales bacterium | reverse complement strand
CCATTTAGTCACCCCTCCCTGCATGGGAAGGTTGCGGGGATGCTCCGAAGGCAAGTGGTCAACGATTTCCTCCAGTTCTTTCATGATGTATTCATATGCTTCCTGCCGGGGAGACCTTCGCAGTGCACCTGCAACGATGTCCCTGTCGTAATAAGGGATATCGCCATAAATACGGGCCATCCGCCAATAGGCCAGCGCACGGAAGAACCGCACCTCAGCCTTATATTGGGTCACAAGGTCCTGATCTGAGGCATGCTCCCCAAACAAGGCAAGCTCTTCCAGGGCAGCGTCCGCATCTCGAATAAGACCATAATGGGCAGTCCACAAATTATTGACAAACCAGGCGTTTCTGAGCGACCCGTAATTAAAGTCCTGGATATCTTCCATCACGGGCTGGTCTGTTGCATGTGCTCCTTTAAAGATAAAGTCGCTGCGGAACCAAAGCATGCATTGGTTAGCCCAGTGATGAAGATTATTGTTGTTAGCTGCAGCATAAATGCCCGAAACGGGTTCAAACATTCTACTTTCATCGGTATAGTCTACCTCCTCCAGGGGGATTTGGCCTTCGATATCTTTATCAAGAAAGTCTTCACAACCGCCAAGAAAAAAGACGGAGGAGAGCAGCAAGACCGAAAATAACTTCAATTTTTTCATAATCATATGGATTTAGTAGGTGATGTTGACACCAATAATAAAACTTGTCGGGATCGGATACACGCCGGCAGCTTCACCCTGGCCTGTAACCTCCGGGGTAAAACCGTTGAAAGCAAATATGGTCAAAGGGTTTTGTGTGACAAAGCGCAAGCGCACCTTTGACCCCATCTCGCTGCCAGGTAAAAGGTCCCTGAAAGTGTAGCCAAGGGTAATATTCTGTATCCTGAAAAATGATCCATCTTCTACCAGGAAAGAGTTCAACGGGTTAAGGTTCCAGCTGTCGACCATACCTCTGGCCGAGGGATATGCATTGGTTGAACCCTCACCGGTCCACCTGTTTTCATAAAGATCTTTGTCGAAGTTGTAGTCCGAATGCCAGGCCCTGTTTCCGCGAAGTCTATTGATCAGCTTATTACCATGGACACCATATACGGAGACAGAAAAGTCCCAGTTGCGGTAATCCAGGCTGACCTGACCACCGTAGGTAAACCTGGGTATGTTTGCGCCAAGGTATTGGCGGTCATTTTCGTCAATGATTCCATTGCCGTCCAGGTCTTCATATTTCAAAAAGCCGGGTTCTACGTTGGGGTGTACATCCGTATTCAGATGCTCTTCAATTTCTTCCCAGGTCTGGTATACACCAATGACTTTATACCCATAGAAGGAATAGAGCGGATGGCCTACCTCTGACCTGCGGCGAAACTCTGCAGACCCTGAATCAATGTAAGGCTCTCCGCCCAGGTCCAGCACTTCATTGCGCAATGTGCTGAGGTTGGCACTGATGCTGTAGTTCAAGTCACCTGTCTGATCTCTCCAGGCCAGGTTAAATTCCATGCCGGTATTAAGAATCTCACCTGCATTACGCACCAGGCCACCCGCTCCCATCAGGTTGCTTGTCCAGATGGCAGCATTTTTGGTCACCTTATAGAACCAGTCGATTTCTGCAAACAAGCGATAGTCGAGTGTGCTAAGCTCAAGGCCCACGTTGGTTTCTTCAAGCACCTCCCATTCCAGCTCATTGAAAAAGACACTGGAGACATATCCGGGCACGATCATGTCACCACCAAACACATAGGAATTCCAGAATCCGGTAAGTATTTCCCTTGTGCCTGACTCCCGGGGCACTGCATTGTTGCCTAACTGGCCCCAGCTCGCACGCAGTTTTACACGGTCAAACAGTTCTTGTTCTTGCATAAAGGATTCATCACTGACGATCCATCCGACACCAAAGGAGGGGAAATAGCCCCAGGTCTGCGTATATCTGTCGGTACCATCGCCACGGAATGTGGCATTGAAGAGATACCTGTTGTCATAATTGTACATGGCCCTTCCAAAGAACGACACACCGCGCTCCGCATATCCCCAATCACCTATGCTGTAGCTTTCCGGTGAAGGATCAGTGGTGTTAAAGAAATAGAAAAATTCAGGTGGTCCGGCAGGTACATCACGGGCGCTTCCATTAATGCCCCTGGCATTCACACTTCGTGTCGAAAACCCACCCATGGCAGTCAGGTTATGGTCTCCAAATCCCTGCCTGTAGGTGAGGGTATGGTCAAGGTGTATGCTGCTATGGTATGAATGGGCCTTGTAGAGATTGGAATTCTCATTTTTCAGCTTGTCGTCGACAAAAAAGACAGGTGAATAAGACCTGGAGTTTCCTGTTCTGAGCTCGTGGCTGAACTGGCTCCGAAAGACCAGCCGGTCATCACCAAGGAGGTTTACCTCGGCATGGGCATTGTACATCAGGTTGAGTCCCCGGTTGAAATCATGATTGCCCGTGGCAAAATCGAGTTGTGCCACCGGGTTGTTTACAGGCCCTACTTGGTAGCCTGCCTGCAGCACGCCGGCATAATTGCCTTCAGGCTCTCTCACAGGGATTATGGGTACGGCATTATACATGCCTCCCCATACGGTGGCCTGGTCGCGTGAATGGGTGTGGTTTAATACAAGGTTGGTCCCCACTTCGAGAAACCTGTAAGGGGTAAAGTTTAGATTTGCAGTAAGGTTAGTGCGCTGAAAGCGATGATCAGAATCCAGCAATCCGTTTTCCTGGAGGTAGCTTCCCCCTACGTTATAGGTCGTACGCTCTGTTCCACCTCTAAACGAGAGTGAGTGATTCATCTTTTCTCCGATGTCCAGGAGTTCATTATACCAATCTGTATCCGTAGTCGGGATGGTATATTCTTCACCAAGGTGCGTAAAAGGCCGGCCACCCCAAATGTCAATGGATGGCTCAAGGCGCGACCAGGAGCCTTGCTCGATCATCATGGTGGCATATTGTTCTGTGTTGGACATCTCCATGATGTTACTGGCCCTGTTAAATCCAGTATACCCGTCATATTCAATGATGATGCCCTCATCCCGCCGTCCCTTTTTGGTGGTTACCATAATCACGCCTCCTGCAGCCCTTACCCCGTAGATCGAGGCTGCGGAAGCATCCTTGAGTACAGCTATCGATTCAATATCATTAGGACTTAGCCAGTTGATGTCGTCATAAAACATGCCATCGACAACATACAGTGGCTGTGCGCCTTGCATAGATCCTATACCCCTGACAATGATCTCAGGAGAGGATCCCGGGGCACCGCGGTTGATTACCTGCACACCCGGTACGGCGCCCTGAAGTGCGGATGCAGCATTGGTAGCAATGTTACGTGTGATATCCGCTCCATCTATCACAGGAATTGGCGAGGTGAGGTCGGCTGAACGAGCGGTACCATAACCGATCACAACCACTTCATCCATGCCAATGGCATCAATTTCCATGGTCACGTTAATCTCTTCTCTGCCCTCTATCGCCACCTCCTTTGTACGCATACCGACAAAAGAGAATATCAGCACAGCATCCTCAGGTACGTTCTGAAGCTGGTATCTGCCGTCAATGTCAGTAACCGTGCCAAATGTTTCTCCGCTGACACGCACTGTCACTCCCGGTAATGTCTCTCTGTCCTCTGCGCTGGTAACCGTCCCGGAAACCGAAACCTGTCCCAGGGCAGCGGGTAAGAAACAGCCTAAAAATACCAGAAAAATAAATATTTTTTTCATGTGTTTATAATTTGATTAAAATAGGTCACATGGAGCTCGCCATGCAAAAATCTTCGTCGTCTATATACCAATTGATAAACAGCCGGGGAGCAAATACACCCCGGCTGTCTTACACACCGTTTACTGCACCAGTATTCTTTTGGTTACAAATGCATTCTGATACTCAGTTCTGATCAGGTATATTCCGGGTGATAATCCCGAAATTGAAAACAGGGTATTTCCATCAATGGCTTCCAAGCGATTCAATGTGGTGCCGGTAACATCAATCAGGGATACCGTGGCCCCTTGAGGTGCATCCACACGGACTACATCACGTGCCGGGTTGGGATACACATTGACCTCAAAGGCACTTTCCCGTGAGATGTCGGGTGCAGATACCGTCGGGTCTTCTCCAAGCCTGATGTTATCAAAATAGATGACAATGTCTTCATCCAGGTCAACAGGGTCAGCAAAATCAGGCATGAATGCAATGATATTCCACAAACCGTCTTTTTCAGAAAAATCAAATATCATGGTTTCCCACTCTTCCACTTTGGTTTGTTCCTGCATGCTTGCAATCTCGAGATCGGCCGTATCACCACCTTCTACCTTAAACCGTATCGGGCTTACGCGTGGCTTCCAGACATCGACATATACGAACTTGTTCTCAGAAAGATCGAGTGGCTCAGGAAGCGCTGACCAGAACCCGCCCCATGGCACACCGTGCTGGCTGCGCTCGAATCTGACCACATGGGTGCTCGGGTTGGCATCGTTCATGTCGGGATTCGGCACGACATACATGCGACTCTCGTCTTCTTCCCCGCCCAGCATCATATTCAGTGGGATATGTTCGAAATTTTCAACCATGTACCCATCTGGATCAAGATCATTGTCATCCTCTTCCACCACGCTGAAACCTACCACATCGACAAGGATCGCTCCTTCATCAGGAGATATGGTTTCGTGTTCAAAGATGAAACTGACCAATTGAAGTTGTGTCATGTCCGCATGTTCTTCAATATCTTCAAATATGGAAAGCTCTTCAAGGTCGATCACGATCTCTTCCCATTCGGTTCCGAGGTCAAAATGGGCATAACTCCATCCCGGTTCCCCATCGCCATCGAAGTTGTCATGATCCCGAAGTTCGACCCTGATGTCTGTGACGGGTGCATCCATAGCTTTGGCATGGATCACCAGGTGTGTGTATTCGCTCAGGTCATCAAAAACCCAATCGGGATCCCATGCCCACATGTGGTATCCTGTGTAAGGGAACTCCTCATCTACAGTGTATTCAAGGTGTTTGGCCGTGCCCCCGGTAACACCTTCGCCGGGCATGTCGGTGGCTTCTGTCCCGACATTGATCGGATCACGGAAGCCATCCACATTCGTAAATCCTTCCGTCTCAAAGTCGCACCAGACAAATCCTATCTCATCAAAGCCATCCTTGTGAAACTTCTCTTCTGGTGGACCTCCGACACGGATGTTGTCGAAGTAGATGGTGATGTCTTCCTCCAGCTCAAGGGGATCCTCAAAATCAGGCATGAAAACAATCACATTCCATAAGCCGTCTACTTCTGATAAATCAAACACCAGGGTCTCCCATTCTTCCACCTTGGTTTGCTCAAACATGCTTTCGACCTCGTAATCAGGGGCATCGCCACCTTCCACTTTAAACCTTACCGGGCTGATTCTTGGTTTCCAAACATCAACATATACATACTTATAATCGGTAAGATCCAGTGGTTCGGGCAGAACAGACCAGAATCCAGCCCACGGGTCGCCATCATGCCCTCTCAGGAATTCCACCACATGGGTACTGTTATTTCCTACATCATCCGGGTTTGGGACCACATGCATGTAGGCGTTTTCACCCGCAGCCATCAAATTCAGCGGGATGTGCTCGAAGTCTTCTATAACCTGACTTCGCACGATACTGGCAAATGCCAGCATAAATGCTAAAAGAAGTGTACATTTTTTCATAATCATTTGGTTTTTGGTTGATAAAAAGGGAACAAATTCAGTATGATTTGTGTATTATTCAAGTAAAACAAAGGCCGCTTTTTGTGTTTCCTCGACGTTCGTGCCGATAAAGAGATGAAAGTCGCCAGGCTCAGCGGCAAACTCATTGTCGGCATTATAAAAGGCAAGGTCTTCCCAGGTGAGTTCAAAGCGCACTTCCTTTGATTCGCCGGGTTCCAGTCCTATTTTCTCAAATCCCTTAAGCTGTCTGACCGGTCGGGTTATGCTTCCGACCAGCTGCCGGATATAGAGTTGCACGACCTCTTCTCCGAACCGGTCTCCGGTATTGGTCACGGTGACCGTGGCTTCGAGCACGTCATCCATGGCCATTTTCTCGCTGCTCAGTTGTACTTCCGAATAATCGAAGGTGGTATACGAAAGTCCGTAACCAAAAGGATAGAGGGGTGAGTTGGGCACATCCAGGTACTTGGAAGTAAACTTGAATTCGGTTTTTGGCCTCCCTGTGT
>PWNO01000265.1 GCA_003557765.1 Bacteroidales bacterium | reverse complement strand
TCGTTCATAATGATCACCTGTTCCCAGTAGTCGGCCACCTGCGGCAAACCGAAATGGCGACAGAGGTACACCAGGTTCAGGATGTCTTTCTGGAAGCAGCTTCCGCCAAACCCAACCGATGCCTTCAGGAACTTTGGCCCGATCCGGCTGTCCATTCCGACAGCAGCAGCCACTTCATCCACATCTGCACCGGTGCGTTCGCACAGCGCAGAAATGGCATTGATTGACGACACCCGCTGTGCCAGGAAGGCATTGGCGGTGAGCTTGCTGAGCTCCGACGACCACAGGCGTGTCTGGATAATCCGCTCGCGCGGCAGCCAGTTGGCATAGATCTCCGTCAGTGCCTCGATCGCCTTCAGCCCTTCCGGGGTCTGGTCACCACCGATCAAAACGCGGTCGGCATACAACAGGTCGTTTATTGCAGTCCCTTCGGCCAGGAATTCGGGATTCGACAGCACCTGGAAGTTGAAGTCGGAGTCACTGCCGCGAATGATCGCCTTGATGCTCTGGGAGGTACGTACCGGCAGGGTCGATTTCTCCACGATGATCTTGTCGCTTTTTGCCACACTTGCGATCTGGCGCGTGCAAAGCTCTACATACTTCAGGTCGGCAGCCATCCCCTTCCCTACGCCGTAGGTTTTCGTAGGGGTGTTGACCGAAATAAAGATCATCTCCGCTTCATCAATGGCGGCATCCACATCGGTGCTGAAAAACAGATTCTTTCCCCGCACCTCCTTCACGATATCCAACAGCCCGGGCTCATAAACCGGCAACTTATCAGTATTCCAGGCAGCAATCTTGTCCGGATTGCTGTCAACAACAATGATTTTTATGTGCGGACACTTATAGGCGAATACCGCCATCGTCGGCCCACCGACATAGCCGGCACCGATGCAGCAAATTGTAGAGACTTGGTTCATTGGTTTAAGCGTTTCGTGTTTTTATCCACAACTTTGAAAAAGGCTCATCACAAAGTTGCACAAATTAATAATCAGGTTTCTTTTCTAATCTGCGTTAATCTGTTGTATCCGTTTCATCCACGTGCTATCTGTTTTAATAGAACACGAATGCCGCAGATGCAACGGATTTGCGCGGATTTATAAACGCTGCCTTTGTTTGTTGCTTTTACCTACGGCTTCGCCTTCTCAGTCCCACTGAGGTGGCCGGTAATTTGTTTTCCCCCGCAAGGGGTGTGATAAAAAATAAACTCAAAAATACAAATATACATCGTACGAGGGATTTACTTTTAAGACTTTTTGCTTTTGTCGTTTGTTTTTTCCGACAGGTAGCGCAGCAGGTTTTGCAGATGCATGTCTGTTGTAAAACCCATAGAAATGTGTTTTGCCGCAGCATTTCCCAGCTTTTGGCGAAGTGTTGGGTTATCCATTAAGGTGGTGATCGCTTTGGCGAGTGCTTCAGGCTGACCCGGAGGAACCAGCATGCCGGTGCTTAGATTTTTGATAAGCTCTGAGGTGCCGTTCACATCTGTTGCCAGGACGGGTTTCCCCATGGCCATCGCTTCCATTGCCGCATTGGGCATCCCTTCGTAAAGAGATGGTAAAACAAAAAGATCGCATCCGGCCAGGTAAGGTTTTATGTCTTTTCTGAAGCCGGGAAACCAGATCCGGTGGGCGATGTTTTTTTGTTCAGCCCGCCGTTGTAAACTTCGCAGCCGCTTACCTGTTCCAAGTACATAAAAGACCACATCTGCATGCCGTTCGGGTAATAATGTGATGGCATCTATCAGATGCTCAAACCCTTTTTGACGTGCGAGCCTGCCTGCTGACAGCACGATCCTTTTTCCCGGGAAAAGACTGTCAAAGTTATAAGGGGCAACATTTCCGGGAATTTCTGTGCCATTGTGGATCAAGGTTATGAATCCGGAAGCAAAGTAACCCCTCTTTTCATAGGTGTCTTTAATGCTCTTGGCGTTGGTTATGATGCCGTCAGCAAGTTTGTTGTGGAGCAGGATATGCTTTCTGACCTGATAGCGTAACGCCAATCCGTGTCTTACCACCACAAGGGGGCGTTTGCCATTTTCTGATACCATTCGTGCCGCTGTTCCTGCAATAAAAAGGTCTGTTACACGGGTGATGATCACATCTGTCGGGTTTTTATTCAAATAACGTCTTAATGCCAGGATATGCAATGGGTTAATATCACTAAAAAAGTTCATTTCGACACAAGGAGTCCCGTTTTCCTTTGCTGTGTTCAGCAAGATGGAACGGGGCAAACCGGCAACTACCGCTTCGTGACCATTCTTTATCAGTCCCCTGGCGGTGTTTACGACCCATTGTTCACCGCCACCGAACCGGTTTTTACCAATTGTATGAAGAAACAGTACATTCATTGTTTTCAAAGACAGCTGTTACGACCTGGGAACAATCGGGACCAATTGATTGATTTGGCAGAGAGGATGGAGGTTATGGCCAGTGTTTGCGGAGGGAGAGCAACAGGCCGAGGTTATCGCCGTACATCCTGCCAGCGTCGGCGGCAAGTGTGATGCCTGCCTCAAGGTTGTGCCCGGGGATTGGACGGGCCAATTCAAGCATCATGCTGAGCTGGTCGATGGGTTGATCAAAAGGGATGCTGTGCCGACCGTAGTTCCGCGAATAGGTGAATAACCCACGGTAGGTGAGGTGATTCGCCAAATGGCCTTCCAGACCGACGTGATGCGCCAGCACCCTGTTGTTGGCAAATCGGCGGGAGGGGGGATCGTTTAAAATGGGAGATGTAATCAGCGGCGTGCCGATTGTGAAACCATAGAGCGTCCAGCCCGACCGATACTGACCGTGATTGAAATAGTTGTCGTTTCCCCCCACCACGTTCCCATCCGGGTCGTTGTGGGTGGGGCCGCTCTGGTCCTTGGTGTGCAGAAACTCGTATACGATGGCTTGCACCAGGCGCTTTTCACCATCGAAACGCAGGTATGCTCCCCACAAGCCATCGGGAAAGTTTTGTCTGCGCAGCCCGGAGCCATCATCGAAAACATCCTGCATGCAGACCCCTGTCACACTGTTATTTAGAGTTACATCAACACCATAGCTGCGCGAACCCAGCGTGTTGCCGAATTTATTGATAGCCCACCCCGGCGGTGTGGCAGGGTCGTCATCATCGCCGGCACGGTTAAAAAAGATACGATAAAAAGCATCCAGGTCTGAAGGGAAAGGCTTGTCATAATCGGGTGACTGGCCGGCCCACTGTGCATAATGATTAAACCCATAGGTGAGGTTTACCGGCAGGTTGCCTCCAAGGCGGAAATAGATGTTTTTGTGGTGCATCCAAACGCCCTCCACGTATCTGTCCCTTTCAAACCAGCCGTGCGACAATCGCCCTTTCACCTCCAGGTAGCCACGGGTGTATGGCACGTTGATGTAGTCGGGCGTGCGGATCTCCAGCTGCGTCATCGGACGGGCATTTGCTGACCAGATGATCGATCCTGTCGACAGCAGGGGTTCGGAGCTGCCCACCACGTCAGTCCACCTGCCGGCACGGAACTGCAACAAATCCTTCCATTGTACGAATGCAAAAGCCTGGTGGATATGCACGCTGCTGCTGTCCGACAAGCGGCCAAACAGCTCCAGCCCATAGCCATAACGGATGTTTCCGGTGGTGTCGGGTCGCGAAAACAGCGCCAGGTCGAGCGCTGCAGCATGGTGCTCAGGCAAAAACCGACCTTCGCGGTTTGAAAGCAACCAAAAAGGGGCATGCCGGCCGTCAGAAACCATGGTGGTGAGGGAAGTCTCCACCACAAAAGGCAACATATCCGCCCTTAAAGGACCTGAAAACAAAAATACAAGAAGCAGCTGTGAAAAAGAAACGGCCCAGGTAAAGGTTTTCATAGGCTGGAAACCTCCTGTTTGTTGTTTTTTTTCGGTTTTGGGTTGTAGTCGGGCACAAGATCATAAACCAGGGAAAGGATTTGATCGAAGGAGCGTTTTCCCACCATTGACTCAATTTGTGTCAGCTTTTGCGTTACAAAACTGTAATCCAACGCCATCATTTTCGCGATCATAATCTTTGGATGATGCGTGGGGAGGCTCTCTTCGTGGATGCTAAACAGTTCTTCATAGAGCTTTTCGCCCGGACGTAATCCGCTGAACACGACCTCAATGTCCTTGCCTGGCTCCAGCCCCGACAGCTTAATCATCTTGTTTGCCACGTCGAGGATGCGTACCTGTTCGCCCATGTCAAACACCAGGATTTCACCACCTTTCCCCATGACGCTGGCCTCCAGAACCAGCTCACACGCCTCCGGGATGGTCATGAAAAAACGCTTGATATCGGGGTGTGTGACCGTTATCGGCCCCCCTTGTGCGATCTGTTTTTCAAAAATCGGTATGACCGAACCATTTGATCCCAGCACATTGCCAAACCGTGTGGTGATAAAACGGGTGTTATTCTGTGTGTATATCCCCATGCTCTGCACAAAGATCTCTGCAAGGCGCTTGCTAACACCCATGAAGCTGGTAGGGTTGACCACTTTGTCGGTAGAGATCAACACAAAGGTTGCGGCCCCAAATTCGTATGCAAGCATGGCAATGTTTCGGGTGCCGAAAACATTCACCCGAAGCGCTTCGTAGGGATTGCTTTCAATCATGGGAACATGTTTGTAAGCTGCTGCATGGAAGACAGTGTGTGGCGGATGCTTCTTAAATACCTTGCGCATGTAATCATTCTGTCCAATGTCGCCCAGCACGAAACGCATTAAGGTGTCTGTTTTTTCTGTTTTCAGCTCCTGTTCAAGAAGGAAGAGCGGCGTTTCAGCATTGTCAACCATAACAAGCTCTTTTGGCTGCATGCTGAGAATCTGGCGGCACAGCTCACTGCCAATGCTTCCGGCCGCACCGGTAACCAACACCACCTTCGAATAAATGTCTTTGGCAACCAGATCGTTCTTAAGTTGTATGGGGGAGCGCTGCAAAAGCTCATTGATCTTTACCTTGCGAATCTGTCCGAACATAAGCCGCCCGTCACGCCAATCCTTATAACCTGGCACAGTATGAAGCCTGACCTCCAGATCCAGGCATTGCTCAATAATCTGCTTGCGTCTGACATTGGCAATATTCTGCACTGCCAGGATCACATGCTTCAAATGATTCTTCTTAACAAAGTCTGTGTTTAATTGACAAGGACTGTATATCGGGACACCCACGATGTTTTTTCCATGAATTGCCCGGTTGTCGTCGAGAAACCCAATTACACGATAGGGTGCGTTGGTGGTAGAAAGAACGGTGTTCAGTGTGGCAACACCCATCTCACCAGCACCAAAAATCAGTGCATTTTCACGTTGTCCTGCAATGCGGGTGATGTTGATATAAAGCAGCTTGATGCTGAGCCGTAACAGAACCAGCAACATTAGATTTGCCATGTATGCGATCAGCAAAATGGATGCGGCAAAAACCAGGTGCGTAAAACCAATCATCGCATTGAGGAATAGAAAGGTCAACCACAGACCGATTGATGAAAAGCTAACAGCCAGGAATATTTTGATCAGGTCGCGGAAGCCCGTATGCCTCACAATGCCCCGGTGGGTTTTAAATAACAGAAATCCAAACAGGTGAAAAAGTCCATAAACCGCCATCTGGCGGAACATCATATCGAGCTGACCCTGGCTAAGGAAAAAGTTGAATCGCAGAAAATAAGCACCAACAAAGGCGCATAGCACCAGAAACAGGTCAATAACCAAAATAGTCCACGGAGACGCAAAACTCCTGGAGTAACGAAGTATCACACGTCTAATATTTTCACGCATTATTTAGCAAATTACAGCAAACAAAAATACGAGAAATTACTCAATTGTTGAATTGTTTAATTGTTGATATCTGAGGTCGGAGGTCAGAAGTCAGAGGGGTCATTACTACTAACCTCCAACATCTTCCTTCGAGCTTCGAGCTTCCAGCTTCGAGCTTTTTTTACTCACTCACAACTTCCTATTATAAAAAACCTCCACCCAGAGTACCCACATCAGGAAGAGGACCAGGTAGAAAAAGGGGCGGAAGATCCAGTCGTGGTAAAAGTCGAAGTGTTGCGGTTGCGACATGAACACTGCCGCCAGTCCGCTGATTCGGATGATGTTAACCAGGTGGGTGATGATCAGTCCGGCCGGGATGAACCAAAGCTTATGCTTCCACGGCCCCGGGAAGATCAGCATCAGCACCAGG
>PWNO01000074.1 GCA_003557765.1 Bacteroidales bacterium | reverse complement strand
TCCAGGGCTGGAAAGAGTTCGGCGAACCCCTGCTCCACGTGTCCTTCGGATTCAAACGAAAACACGCCAACCCGATGCCCCTGTTGCGCGAAGTGTTCCCCCATTTTATGCGTCGACATCTGGACTCCACCCCGATTCGGGGCAAACGCTGGAGTCAGCACAAACAGGATACGAAACCACTTGCTCCGGGCTGCGCTTGGGACCGTCACCGCACGACCCCCACCAAATACCGAAGTGCTTCCTTTATGGAAATATTCATTTCCGGAAAGACCCATACCATGAATGGCATGCTAAAAATAAACACACTGGGAAAATCCAGAAGCACCGAAAGATTGTAAGCCAAGTATGGAACAAATAGTGCCAGACTTAGACGCAGACCAATATTGTAAACAAGGCTGGAATTGGGTAAGCGCGCAGAAGTCGTAGGATCCTGCCGTGCCATCAGAAAGGCTGCCAGAAGAAACACCGTACCCACGATCCAGCTACGGTTAGATACGGCATAAAGATACCACGTGGCATTGGACAGTGTGATCGTCAGTAGCCCGATCGAAAACAGTGTTTTCTGAAACCGGTCCATCACCGAAAAATAGACGCCCGTGAGTAACAAGGTGAATACGAAAGCATTCAGCGCCCATTTCTGTATCCCGATCTGCTCCAGCGTCCGCCAAATGCGCTGCCCTCGCTCTTGTGCCGATGTGAGAATCTGCTCACTGGTCGCGCCCTCCTCTCGAAAATATCCACGCACACTGGATTCCCCCACCTCGGTCACCGCAATCAATTCGGTCACCGTTCCGGGATTGAAGAATGTCGTGAAGCTCGAAAGAATGAACAAGATGGCGAACACCCGCGGCCTGTTTCCCACCACCAAGACCAACCAGGCCGGAATCGCCATAATGAAGTAGCCGTAGTGGATTAACGGGGGCGCAAACATCAGGAGCGCATAGCGGATTTTCTTCGTCTCGTAGTATTTGAGGCAGGCGTACACCAGCACCCACATCCCGGTCCAAGTGCGGACCGTGTTCACACCCTCGATGTTCTTGACCAGGAAAAAAAGGACAGCAAAGCCGAGAAACACATAGGTCAGCTTGGTTGCGCCGAAGTGCCGGAAGACATGAAGCATCGAGCCCGTGAAAAAGTACCCGTACACGAAGGCGACGATCGGGAAAAACAGGACGGGCATCCCCAAGACGCCGCCCGTGAGGTATGAGAGGACATGCTTGTAAACATCCCTGCTCGGCGCATCGCTGACCTGAAACGTAAGAATCTGCCAGAGTTCGTTAAGAAACTGCCCGAAACCCAGGCCCACGTAATGCGTATACACAGCGAGGAGATGACGGACCCCATCGGGTCCTGCCCCGTACGGGTCCAAGGCAATCGCCATCGTTGCCCCATACAGGGTCACAAACAGCGTTAGCATCCAGTGCTTGTAGCGCAGACTGCGCGATCGCCAGGCCGCCAAAAGCAGGATTGGGGGCACAATCAACGAGGCGAAAACCGGGGCGATCGCTCGTCGATTCACAGCCACCTCAGAAAGATTGCCATTTGGCTATTTGCGCGCACGGGTCGGTGAGGCCATCCAGGGACTGCGAGCAGCACAATCGATAACCCGTGCCGCCTTGCCCGAATACCCGCCGCAACGGAGTCCGACCCCAATGCTCATACCGATTCGAGCAATGCGGAGAGAGGCGGCAACCGATCCTCCGGGCGCGGGCCCAGAAGGGTTCTCATCTCGGTGGCGAAGTGGTCGGCTGAGTAGAAGCGGACGACTTCCGCCAGATCGAGATCAGAGATCTCCCGCACCCCGAAGACGATTCCCCTGCGTACATAGCCGTGGTGGTCGAATACGAGCGGATCCAGCTTGGCGAGCTGGATGACGGGCAGGCCGTGACAGAGGGCATTGAATTGCGTCTGGGTGTTGCCAGCCAACACCATGCCGACCGAAGCGAAAAATGCCTCCATCGGTGCGCCGCGCTCCTGCTTCGTCATGTTTCTGTGCAGTGGCATTTCCCAGAGCCGTGAGTTCGGGTGCAGGCGCAGCAACAAGGGCCGGCCGAGCGCTGCCTGCACCTCTGAAAGAATCTCCAGCGCCGATGTGTCCGCGAAAGCGTTCAGGAGCACCCCGACGGGCCCCGCATGGATTCTACCCAAATCGAGCGGCTTCTGCGGCAAACCGGGCCGCCAAAGCACTCGACCCTCGTCGCGATCGTGATCGCTCATGTGGGCAAGGCGGATTCCAGTCTCGTTCAATACCGCCGCAAAGTCCGGCTTGACTGGAAAGCGCTTGAAGTCCAGATAATCCCACTGCCACGAGATCACCCCGTGGCCCGAGCGTCGGGCGGCTCCCGCCAGTGCGATCTGAACCGGACTCAGGTCCCCAATGAACAGCCAGTGGGTTTTCGGCTTCTTCTCCAACTCCCGCGCGAAGACCGCGTGCAGACAAATCACCTCGCGGTACGCCGACAACCGGCCCCGGGTCCGCCAGGAGAGGATCACCCAAAGCGCGAGTAGCTTGAAGAACAGCCCCGGAAGTTCCATCAGGCTTCGGAGACTTCTTCTTCCTCGATCCCCCATGAAGATCAGGTCGCTGGTATCGGCCCCTGCACCGACCAGCTCCGCCTTCACCTGTTCGAACTTGTGCCCGCCGCGCGCCATGACGAGACGCGCGGGCGAGACACCGCTCACCATCAATGCCTCCTGCATCATCCGACGGAACACGCCCAGACGGCGCCGGGTTCTGAGTAGAATCCTGGCACCCGGGTTTAGCCTGGCCTCACCTTTCATCGCCCGCCGCCGAAGCACTAACACCGCGGGTGCATTTTGCCTTTGCGATTCGGATCGGATCACGCCACTCAAGACTATATCCATCTGGCGCCACGTGCCTTGTGCCGCGACCACGTCGCGACGCTTTTGATTGCCCGCGTCGATTTCGCTCATCAAAATAAAATATCAAATGCGAGCACCTTTGCAACACCTCATACACATTGGTATTCACCAACCAGTTGAACCTCTGATCCCATTAATGCCGGACCGGAGCTGTCTCTCGCCTTCTTGCTTTCGGTGGATATGGCCCTGACATTTTCGTCGTCTCAGAGAATGAGCCAGGATTCTCATTGGCAACGCCTTCCATCGCGCCTCACTGACTCATGAATTCTGCGGCGAGGCTATTCAGACTAACTCGAGCCTTGATTAGGAAGGAAATATGAAAAAAACCGGCCGAAACAGTTATAATGCCTCGGCTTGGGGTTTCGGCAAGACCCGCCCTTAGTCAATTTGAGCATCTTTGCCTTTGCAATCGACTCCTTTCTGCCCCCGGCAAGGTACGAATCCTTATCGTCTTTCGGCCGATGACGAACGACCTGCGGATCGGTCACATATGGTCTTATTGGGGCAAGATCACATGGCCAGTCGGCAATCATGGATACAGGCCTCGAGCAGTTCAAAATAAAGCTTGCAGCAGCGGAGGAGATGGCATAGCCAACGGCGCAACCTGCGTTATAGATTAGCCTTCTCAAGACAATCCGCTGAGTCACCCTGCTTGTACCATAACCGAAGCGCCAGACCCGCGCCCAGTTATAATCTAATTGAACAAATCCATAGCTCAGATAAGCCTTGGATGATACAAATTCTTTGAAAAGGGAACCGACAATTGCATCATCTTCGAGAACTATCGCCCCAGGCCAACCCTCGGACAAAAGAATTTCATATACAGAAAGATGGCTTAGCGCGCAGCCAAACTCCGGGTCAGTCATCTCGCGCCCCAACCTTGATTGAGCTGCTGCTCGGTCTATCAAATTTTCATATTTTTCTTCCAAACCCCATCTGCCATCAACAGCCGGAAACACCTCGTAACATACCTCAATCTCACTGAGCGATTTCTCCAAAGCGGCACGGCGATGGTGCGCATCATTCAAGCTGATGACCACCACAGGCCACTCAGAAAATGCGGCAGGGACCTTTATCATTTTATGCCTCATCAGCATTGATCTTATACGGGCACACCTCCAGCAAGGGCTTACGCAAGCCTTCCAAATCAGGCTGCGGCATTGAATCTATCCATGCCTCAATTTCGCTGGTTGTTATTCTTCCCGTTACCATGATCGGGTCCGGCGGTTTATCGATAGACGCAGACGCAAAATAATCAAGAAACTTGACTTGATCACCAGAAATGCCTTTAGAGAAGTCCGCCCAAGCGCTTGGAATCTTGTAGCTGTGAGAGACTATTAGCCCATGAAGTGAACTAGAGAGGGTCCGCTCACACGAACAAATCTGGCTTATCACGGTCTCTAACTTGCTGCGGACATCAATGATCAAAATATCGGATTCTTTCGCGAATAGAGCCTTAGCTTCTTCGAAATGGACATAATGAGGAATAACGCCAACACGATATTTTTTATCGACGGCTGGACTAAAGAATAGCGGGAGCAAGATGGCTGGGTCACCGTAAATCTCAGGGCAAGAATATCCAAGATGCCTGAATCGCTCGTAAGTGTAGGGTCCTCGTACTGCTAACGTTTCGTACGGCTCCCAGAACTGCTGATTTCTTTTGATCATCCCTGAACCCCAAACTATAGAGTCTTGCCGGAACCGATGAGCTATGCTACCCACTGTAACGAAGCACGTTCGCAAGGATCGGTTACTTGGTAGAGCGTATTGGGGTTCATAGCCGCACAAGCGTTGAAAGAGATAGGGCCCTATCCAGTCCCCGAAATTGTATGGAGGGCCACGCCACCAGAACAGTCTTTTTTTGCTTTTAACTCGGACTGCCCTTAGTATAATTCGCGAAACATGTTTAGGTGTCATTTCTTGCCTCAAGTCATGCAAGAGTCTCCGCATGTTACTTCAATGCGTCGATGACGTATCGCGTGTCGGGTAACCGGTAGAAACTACGCACACGATTCCACGACGAACAACATCGGGGCGTGCAACTGTTTGGCCTTCGCGACCGCCTCTGGGAGCGTGGCGGTCAGATAAGCGTTCGCCCGCTCCGGGTCCTTGCGGTAGGCCTGATACAGCGGTACTTGCGGGCTCAGCCCCAGCTTGCGCAGCAGCCGGCTCAGCGAACTCGTACTTACCTGCACCTTCAGTCGGCGGGCGATCAGGTCGCGCAGGATCTTCAACGTCCACAGGCAATACGCGAACTGGAACTGTTGCGTGTTCCCCGGGGTGATGCAGTCGTAGACCCACTGGATCTGCGCCCCCGTCAGCTCGCGCGGACGCCCCGAGCGCTGCTTCTCGTTCAGTCCGTCCCAGCCCTCAGCCCGGAACCAAGCCAGCCAGTCGAACATGGTGCGCTCCAGGTTGCTCAGACGATTCCGGCACGAAGGCAATCATGAATATGCAATATACCGACTATCTCGCTCTGTGCACCCACGACACACAAGGAGGTGATGCGGGAGCCATTAATGATGCCTAACGCCTCGGACGCCAACTGGTCCTCGTGAATGGTCCGCGGGTTGCGCGTACAACCCTCGCCGGCCGTTCTCTGCATTAGCTGAGAGAGGTTGCGGCGCAAATCCCCGTCCGTAATTACGCCAATCAAAACCCGTTCCGAGATGACGGCGGCTAGTCCGAGTCCTTTCGCTGTCATGGTCACGAGCGTCTCGCCCATCGGAGTCTCAGGAGACACAATCGGCATTTCGTCGCCGGTGTGCATCAGCGCGGAGACTTTCAGGAGCTGGGAACCGAGCTTTCCGCCGGGATGAAATGCGGCAAAGTGCTCCCGCTCAAAGCCGCGGAGACGCATCAGAGCCACGGCCATGGCATCGCCGAGCGCCATCATCAGCGTCGTCGATGTGGTTGGGGCCATTCCCACGGTGCAGGCTTCCGGAACGTCGGGTACGTCAAGCACGACGTCGCACTGTTGCGCGAGGCTGCTGGCTGGATTCCGTGTCATGCCGATCATCGGAATCGCGAAGCGCTTGGCGTAGGCAACCAGATCCGCCAATTCGGCGGTTTCACCGGAGTTGGACAAGAGCAGACACACATCCTGGCTGGTGATCATGCCCAGATCGCCGTGGCTCGCTTCGGCAGGATGCACGAACTGCGCCGGCGTTCCGGTCGAGGCGAGCGTGGCGGCGATCTTGCGCCCCACGTGACCCGACTTGCCCATGCCGCTGACGATCACCCTCCCTCGCGCCTCCCTGATCAGATGGACGGCATCTGCCACTCCCGG
>PWNO01000182.1 GCA_003557765.1 Bacteroidales bacterium | reverse complement strand
GTTGGTATAAACAGGGTTTCTTTGCAGAATAATCTCATCGATATCCCTTATCCCTCCCGCCGTAACGAGTCCAACAGCTCCACGATCCTGCCAGCTCATTATATTGTTAGACCCGGTCGATCCGGTATCATTATCATCCTTATTGTCCATCACAATTACAGTGCCTGGTTTTATATATTCCTGGAAAGGCTCCGTTGAAAGCTGTGAATACCACATACCCCTCCATTGGCGGTACACTTCATAATTCCCAGGTTTGGTAAGGTCTGCACCCGGATGCCAGGGACGGTTGGTAGGACCGTACCTTACTGTAACAGCAATACCTGAAAAACGGTGGCTCATATCCTTAACATCCTTCCATAAAGGGGCAATAACCGGATCCATAACACCTACACCGATATAACCAACAGTAGCAAGGCCATCAACAACATCAGCCACTCTGGCGCCGTCATACAGTTCCAGAAGAATTTCATCAGACACTTCAGGTTCATCCTGAGCGGATAAAACAAAAGCAGCAACGGTTAAAAATGCAGCAAGCAGACAAAAAAGTGATTTTTTCATAACCAGGTGAGTTTTAGGTTTGTCATTTTTTTTTATTATTCTTGCCCGGTTTAGGTTCAACCGGGTAAGAGGTTAAAATCATCTTATCAAAAATAAAGCATTAAACTTGGAGGTACAAGCTTGATTTCCTATTTTTATGAAGACTTCCTGCTCTCTGAGGACTAACTGTGCATTATAAATAAAAACCCAACAATATGATCAAGGAACTTGCAAAAATGATTGACCACTCTATCCTTCACCCTACAAAGACAGACAAGGATCTGTTAAGGGAGTGCCAGGTAGCGGTTAAATACGATGTCGCCTCGGTATGCGTAAAACCCTATATGGTAAAGGAGGCCGCAGAATACCTCAAGGGGACAGATGTGATGGTGGGATGTGTAATAGGCTTCCCTGCTGGAAATTCCACCATTGAAGTCAAGGTGTTTGAAACCGGGACTGCCTGCAGAGACGGCGCAGTGGAAATAGATATGGTGATTAATGTTGGTAAGGTCCTTTCGGGGGAATGGGAATATATTGAAAAAGAGATTGATGCTGTAACAAAAGCCTGCCATAAAAACGGAGCGATTGTGAAGGTGATCTTTGAAACCGACTATGTGACCCGTGACGAAGACAAGATAAGGCTGTGCGAAATCTGCACAAGTGTTGGTGCCGATTACGTCAAAACTTCATCAGGTTTCGGCTTTGTAAAGGACAAGGATGGCAGGTTCTATTATACCGGAGCCACTGTTCCTGATCTGAAGCTTATGAGGCAACACAGCGGACCGGAAGTAAAGGTTAAGGCCGCGGGGGGCATAAGGACACTTGACCAACTGCTGGAAGTGAGGGAGGCAGGCTGCTCCAGATGCGGCGCCACCGCTACGGCTGCAATAATGGAAGAGGCTATAAACAGATTCGGCGCGTAAATTTATCATACCTTAAAAAACTATAAAAATTTATATATTTACAAATAATTGACCCGCGACAGCAATAGTACCAAAACCCGTCATTACACAATGATAATATACACACTATCAATTTATTAACATGACGATTATTCTGATGGTCATCATTATAACCAATTTATAAATTAAAATCACATATCATGCAAAACACCAGAAGGGAATTTGTTAAAAAAGTTGCACTCGGCACTGCCGGGATAACCATGGGAGGGCTTGGCCTGAGTGCAAAATCCTACGGAAACATAATCGGTTCCAATGACCGCGTCAATGTAGGAATCATTGGTTATTCAGACCGTACAAGAGGCTCACTTGTTAATGCAATGCTAAGCCAGGCAAAAGATCTTAATTTTGCTTTCACCGCTGTTTCCGACATATGGAGCCGCAGGCGTGACGAGGCAAAGGCTGCTCTGGCCCAAAGAGGCATAAGCGTTGATCTTTACCGCAACAATGAAGAGCTTTATGAAAAGAGCAATGTGGATGCCGTTATAATCGGAACTGCCGATTTCCAGCATGCACTTCACACCATAGAAGCAGTGGAGGCCGGGAAAGATGTTTTTGTTGAAAAGCCATTTGCTGAAACAATGGAAGATAATCGCAAGGGGCGGGCTGCAGTGGAGCGAACCGGCAAAATAGTGACCATTGGTTCCCAGAGAAGAAGCGGAGCCAACTATCATGCTGCCAATGAATTTATCAGGTCAGGCCGGTTTGGTGATATTGTAATGGTGGAAATGACCTGGAATGTGAATCAACCCGGCAGGTGGAGAAGGCCGGGACTTGTTGCGGAGATAAGGGAGCGGGACACGGACTGGAAAAGGTACCTTATGAACAGGCCTTATGAACCGTGGGACCCCAGAAAATATCTTGAGTACCGGCTGTTCTGGCCCTACTCTTCGGGAATTCCCGGACAATGGATGGCGCACCAGATAGACACCGTTCACTGGTTCAGCGGTTACGACCATCCAAGAAGCGTTGCTGCAAATGGCGGAATATACCTGTGGAAAGACGGCAGGGAAAACTTTGACACCATGACTGCCGTATTTGATTACGGACCAAAGGATGATCCATCGAAAGGATTCCAGGTAGTTTATTCCTCCCGCTTCACCAACTCGGCAGGTGGAGTAAAGGAACTCTATTATTCCAACGGAGGAATGCTCAACCTTGACACCAACAGGATCACCCCTCACGGCGGGCTTACTGAAAACCACGCCAGAAGTATGAATATGGAGCCCAACCTGCTGCCTGAAATGGACCTTCCCGCCGCCGCGGTCGTAACCGCAGCAGACACCGGAACCGACAACATGACGGTAAACCATATGAGAAACTGGATGGAGTGTGTAAGAAGCCGCAAACAGCCTAATGCACCCGTAAAATCGGGTTATGATCATTCAGTTGCAAACATTATGGTTACAGCCGCATTACGTACCGGGCAGTTCGTCACATTTGACGATGAGAAACAGGAGGTGATGGCTGGTGGAAAAGTCTTTCATTACTGAGACCAGGCATATACTTAATAGGTATGCAGGGGAAAAAAGGTTCAGGTTTCCCCTGCATTTTTTCATGATACCCTTTAATTGGGCATATTTCCTGATACTACTCTTAGTTGATGTTCAGGGGAATGACCACAGATCATCTGTCACGGCAAATACACCTTAATGGAATACCGGGTCATTTTCTGGTTTCAATTGCAAAAGAGGGGCTTGCAAATGCATGATACCTTAAATCGATGCTTTCCACAGAAGGTACCTTCCCTTCAGTAACCCAGAACCTGTATTTTACGGTAAGGGGATCCCCATCTGTCACCCTGTATGGAAAAAACTCACCGAACCGGCCGTATAACCGCTCCGACATTTCAGCATTCTGAGGGTTGGAGGGATGGCTCAGGTAGGATACTGTAAATGGTCTCTCATCAATAATGAAATGCATGGCATTCCACGGCAGATCATACATTTCCGGTCCCTCAATCTCTTCACCACCATCCAGATGCGACCATTCGGGCGGCCGGATGAACCTGGTAAAATGCCTGTTATCTGCCACATATTGTGATGCACGGAACTGCACACCTGCATGCTGCCTGTCCCCGTCAAGCCTTACCGGTTGATCCAGAGTACGGAGTTCTGAATGAAAATCGATAAGTGTTTCCCCGTAAGGTTGTCTGAAAACCCTTATATCCCTGATCTCTTCAATAAATGGTTTACCATCATGATCTTTCCAGTGGATCTTCACTTTATGACCACCCATAACAGGACCCGCAAATTCCCTGATAATTTCAACATGCTCGCTTCTTTCACCGTCGCGTGCATGCCAGATATCTATCCTTTCTTCACTGTCGCCCACATAAACGTGATTGTATCCGAAAAAAATACCCCGGTGATGCGAATAGAGTCCGCCCGGCCCTTTGGTAATAAACCGGTTAGCAGTCGGCTCAAATACATGATGAAATGGCTTTTTGGTTTCTTCGATATTATCAGCATCAAACACAGGGTGCTCGTACTGGATTACCGGTAGCCCGCCAACGAAAAGACGCGTTGAATGCTCTGTAATCCTCTCCCACATATATTTTTCAGTCTGATATTCCTCTTCCCTGCATCCGTCATTAAGTCGTAATTCATAGCTGGCAGAATCACCTGTCTCAAGATTGGCAATCCACCATACCCGCTGCCTTGAATCATCTAAAATCTCAACCTGCCCCGGTACGATCTCATCCTCCAGGTAAAGACATACCATTGCATCATGTTCAAATTCCATATCTTCGATCCAGGCATATACCGGGGTATTTATCAGGGCATAATTTCGTGCCTCCAATTCAAAAACCTTATGATAGTCATTTGATTTACAGCCATATAAAAGAGCGCTTGCAAATAATAATAATAATAATATCTGTCTCATATTATTTTAGATTTGACTTATTTACCCAGTTTTCAATTTTCAACCGGGGAATTCGCTGAAACTCTTTCAGATTGAATCAATGCCTGCTCATTCCTGGATGGGTTTGAACTTTTATATACTCCATACTGCAGTTCTGCATAGGTAATTGAAGAAATGCAAATTACAAATATAGTTATTCTACTTTACATTAAATATAAATATATAACGCATATATGGCTTTAATAATGTACCAGAATAACTAATAGATACTCTATGCATTCCCGTTTAATACCTGAAAATCACTGCTTCACCCGTTTTCTCGTATATAAGGATACCAGGATAAGGGTTAGAAATGACAGGGGGATGGAAACTATACCCGGGTTATCCATGGGGAACAGGGCAGCCTCACGTGCCAGGCCGTACCTCTCAAACAGTGAAGGTGAAAGGAGTATCAGCAATACTGATGACACAATACCCATAACTATTGACGCAGATACACCCCTGCCTGTGGTTTTATCCCAGAACAGTATCATGATTATGGCAGGCAGGTTGGCTGAAGCGGCAACGGCAAAAGCAAGACCTACCAGGAAGGAGACATTCATTCCCCGGAGGAGGATGCCAATTATGATCCCCAGTGTACCCACACCGAAAGCAGCAATTTTTCCCGCACGCACTTTTACCCTGTCTTCCATTTTAACCTTAAAGAACTTATCTACCAGGTCATGGGCTATAGCCCCTGACGACGCCACGATCAGTCCCGAGACAGTACCCAGCACCGTGGCAAAAGCTACTGCAGAAATCATTGCAAAAATACCCAGTCCGAAAGACCTGGCCAGCAGCGGAGCGGACATATTGCTGCTTTCCATGTCAAGAACACCATTCACCATGGCGCCGAGGCCCATATACAGGGTAAGTATATAAAATGACCCGATTGCAGCAATTGCAACTATGGTTGATTTGCGGGCATCTCTCGGACTTGGAACAGTGTAATACCTGATCAGAATATGAGGCAGGGCGGCGGTACCCAAAAAAAGCGCCAGCATCAGCGAAACAAAGTTCAGCTTTTCCATTAGTGATGCACCTTCAAGCCGGTAAAACAATCCCGGTTTCATAATATCCGTTCCGGAGGTGATCTCAGGATACCAGGCAACAACTGAACTGTCGCCGAAATCAAAGGATGTCCTGATATAACGGACGATCTCACTATCCTCGATCCGTGTCAGAAAATTAAACGGGTTGGAGGGGCCGGAGCTTTCGACCTCCTCTCCGTCAGAAATCACCCTGGAAACATGCCCTACCTGGTAAAACAGCCTCTCAGTGCGCGGCGCACCATTGTAAAGGATATTTCCCTCAGCATCGGTTACGATTGTAAGCATCTCGTTAAGAAACATCCCCTCTTCATTCTCAACCAGATGGAACCAGTTGCTGATGCCTTCATTTTCAAGAAGATAAAAGCGGTCATTGCCTGTTGAAATTCCCTCTTTGATTACATATTGGGAATCATCCTCAAGAATAATTTCCCCGAAAGGGTTATTGGTCACTCCGAGCGAAACATAGTGATGATGTTCTGGATTAGGATCGGTCTCCAACCCCTTTCTCAGAATATAGAATGTTAATACCACGGAAAAAATAATCAGGAGGCCGCCTTTCAGAAATTGCACATAGGTAGTCGAAGTCATTCCTGCCGTGGCAACAATAAAGATCACCACAGACCCTACAATAACAACGCCTGCCCAGTGCGGAAGGCCAAGGATGGGGACCACAAGGTCACCTGCACCTACCATTTGCGGGATAAGGTAAAAAATAGAGACAACCAGTGTGCTGACAGCAGCCGTAAATTTTAT
>PWNO01000227.1 GCA_003557765.1 Bacteroidales bacterium | reverse complement strand
TAAGCTACGACGGATTCCTTGGCCTAGCCACAGACGATGGAACGGGTGAGCCATGGGAGTTTGTTCCCGGAACACAGCTTGCCGTCTATGACATCTCTGATCCAGATTATGCATTCTTTTGTATCTCAGAAGAGGGTTTCGAAATAAACTACCTGCTGCGTGGCTATGGCTTTGACTTTGGCCCAGCCATAACAAATGCCAGGTATTATGCGAATACCTCTCCCACAGGTCTTGCACCGACTGCCGGAAGCTTCAAGCCGGACTTTGATGCAGGCAGCCCTGAGTATACATCAAGTATAAATTCCAATGCACTTCCTGATGGAAAAGCATTGGAAACGTTTGAAGTCTGGCGCTTCCTGGTTGAAGATGAAGGAGACATGGACGCCTGGACACAGATCGCCAAAGACATCGAGGAATGGGCCTACCTGGATGAGGATTGGTTTGATCTGGATGCCGGCATCTATAAATACGCTGTAGTAGCTGTCTATACTAATGAGGTGTCGGCACCCCCGGCCCTTTCCAATGAGCTTGCCCTGGGTATGGAAGTGACGTTTACCGTGAACGTGACCACCAACTCCGGTGACAGCCCGGAAGGTGCACAGCTCACCCTTTCAAACCAGACTGGAGTTGAAGAGCATATCTATACCATGACAGCCAGTGCTGATGGTGAGGTGATATTCCCCGCCGTATGGATGGGCACCTATGATTTACATGTCGCACTTCAAGGCTTTGAAGATTATGTAACACACGATATCGAGATCGATGAAGAAGGACGCACCTATAATGTCGAGCTGATAGAACACATCGTGGCGCCTTTCGGACTGATTGTGGAAACAGAAGGACATGGACCCGGGGAAGCCCATTTCAGCTGGAACAACCTGCTTGCCGAAGAACTGTTTGAAGGCTTTGAAGACGAGTTCCCGCCGCAGGGATGGCACAAAATCAACCCCGATGGCGGCACTGGGTGGATTCAACTTGCAGCAGGCACTTCGCCCCTACCTGGTTGGAATGTTGGTGAAGCCATAGCCGCACCTGATGGTGGAGGCTTCATGGCATATACATCATGGGGGCAAGGAGGAGATGTCTATAATGACCAATGGCTCGTTACTCCGGAAATGATTGCCGCCGAAAGGTTTGAGTTCTCGTTCTACCTGCGCTATTATCCCGATAGCTATGACGACAATGTAGATATCAGGATTTCAACCACTGATCAGGATGAGGTTGCTGCTTTTGATATCATTGTTGAAGAACTCACATTCACCGAAGGAAGCAGTGAAAAATGGGAGCTGTATACCTACAACATTACTGATTTTGTAGAAGCCGGAGAATCTTTCTATTTGGCGTTCAGGGAACATGTGGATGACAATTGGAACAGTGGAGCAGGTATCATGCTTGACAATGTATACTTTGGTCCTGCAATATCACGTACCACCACTGAGCCACTCACAGTTGATAAACCTACTCTGGCAAGAGGGTTACACCGTAAAGTGGACTACGTATACGAACCAGTCACTAAAGATAAAAAAGCCTTCCTGGGCTTCAACGTCTTTTTAAACGACGACATGGTAGCCGAAGAAATCGCAGAAACCGAATACTTTTTTACTGACCTTCCAGCTGGCGATCATACCGCCGGAGTGCAATCAGTTTACACAACAGGACCTTCTGAGATTGTCATGACAGATTTCCATATCGAAGATGTCGTGAAAACCTATGTCGTCAACTTTCACGTAGAAGGTCATAATGGCGGGATCATAGCCGAAGTGGAGCAGAAGGAGATCAATTCAGGCGACCAGGTGGAAGAAGAAAAAGATGTGCTGTTTACTGCCATGCCCGAAGACGGTTATCAGGTGCACGAGTGGACAATCAACGGCGACGTGATTGATAACCTCACCGAGCACTATTACACCTACGAAGGCCTCGACCAGGACATTACCGTAATCGTGGAATTTATTGCAGACGACGTGTCAATAGCAGAGCTTGAAAACATCGAAATCAGACTGTATCCTAATCCTGCCAGCGACATGTTACACATTGAGTCCAATACCGTCTTAACGGAGCTAAGAATGGCAGACATGCTTGGCAACCTGATATATAAAACAAACCTGGAGGGTAAAACCCATCAAATACAAGTTTCTGGGTTGCTGCAAGGCATTTATTTCTTACAGCTTACAACAGAAACAGGCATCATCACAAAACGCATTCAGGTCACACAATAAGCATGTTAAACGGATCAACCTACACAATCAGGGTACGATGATTTTTGCATATTGCCCGTCATCTGTTAAGATGATATACACACCCGAAGCCAATTCAGGAAGTCTGACCTGTTTGACCTGATCAGCAGATAGCACATGCCGTCCGTAAGCATCGTAAATGCTGATGTTTTTTTCTGTCAGCAAATTGATCTTACCATCCGTGACCGGGTTGGGAAACACAAACAGTTCATTTTCTTGAAGATCTTCCGGGATGACTATACCTTTAAGAGCGATATTGTCAAACCTGTTGTTGCCAGCCGTGTTGGCGGCTTCGGGCCCGAGGAAGAATATCCGGAACATCAGCTTTTCATTATCCACGACATCCGGTTTGTCTCGCAGGTCTACACAACGGACGTTGTAATCGGTGGTGATCCGGTATGGGCCATCAGCATGGTGCCAGGTTTTGCCACCATCAGGTGAGTACTCCAGCAGCTGCCACTGTGCGCCATTGGTGGTGCGGTGCACTGCAAACGAGAACTGGATATAATCAAAGTCCGTTGAAGGTGTTGCAATGTGCAACGCACGCGTTGCCGAAGGATTGCGCACACGCAGGCCGCTTCCTGCCAACACGCCCGACCAGGAGTTGAGGTCGCTTCCGTCCGCCACCCTGTCCATATACCCATCGCCGGTACCGTGGTAATACAAGTAAGCCTGCTTGTTGGTAGCACTAAAATCAGCAAGCACCGTATCGGGCACCTCGTGCGCCAGCGCATTGAAATGCCAGTAATGGATGAGTGCACTATGGTAGATGGTCAGCACATACGCTATGGTTGCGTGGGCATTTCGCTGGTCCGTAACCTCCACTTCAATCTCGAAGCTGCCTTCCTCAGTGGGAGTGCCCAATATCTTTCCTTCCGGAGACAAGCTCAGACCATCCGGCAGCCTGCCACCTGGTTTCCTGAATTGGAGTGGGCCCTTGCCATATCGTGCCTCAAGCTGATAAGCGTATTCCTGTCCTTCCTGGCCAGGGGGCAATTCAGCCACCAGCTCCAGTGGCGACTCCCTGACCACCACGTTATCGAGCAACACCTGACCGGGAAGCCCTTCCCCGTAATCATCCCTGAAAGTGATTCGCAACCACAGGTCAGGATTTTCTATCGCATCAGCATAGCCTGACAAGTCGTGGGAATATTTGGTATAGACCTCCTCTGCCGGCAGGTCTTCCCCAACGGGATACCAGCTTTGGCCCTTATCCGGAGAATAGCAAACGCTGTGTCTGGCCCTGCCCTCATCTGCGTATCTGATGGCATAAGCAAACTGCAGGCCATGATGGCCATCAGTTGGCGTTTCAAGCACCAACTGCTGTCCTGCAGCTGGCTGATTGACCGCAAGGGCATAACCCGGGAAGGCACCAAGGTGTATGTTCAGGTTGGTACCCGGCAACTCCCGTTGCAGGTAGCCATCGCCTTCGCCAGTCAGCCTGATCAGCGCATCATCCGGAAACAGGCTGTAATCGGCATTCACCGTTTGCACAAAATCTTCGTCCGGCAAAAAGTTAAAGTGCCAGTAGTGTACCACGCCATCCCAGAAAACGGCGGTGAGGGTCGTATCATGTTCCAGTGAAATGCTTGTGCGGGCGGGGGTGCCGGCAGGCAGCTCTTCCCAGTGACTGAACACCATGCCGGGTCCGGGAATGGCCTCCACTTCAATGGGCACACCGTGAAAATACGTGCCGATCCAGTTGCCCGGGTCCTCCACGCCGGGAAGCGACTCCTTGATCTCTATGGTATTGATACGTATCCTGCCTTGTGCTGGGTTGGTCTTCAGGGTCACCTTGCTGGTGTCTGGAAGTTCCAGCGCGTCCATCATCTCCTGGCGTTGTATGGCGGGTCTGTTTTTGGCAAAATCTAGGTAGACCTGGAACCAGGGCACGGGATCGCGGTCCCAGCGGCTGTGATCGTGGTCCAGTTCACTCTCCACGGCGGCATACCGGCTGTTGAGCACCTCCAATACACGGTCGGGCTTGAAATGGGAGTTCATCAGGTCTGCCATCCGATTGATCAACCGGTGCCGAAAGTCTTCGCTGGCCATCAAGGCATGAAACATATCAGACGACTGGCCGTCGTGCTCCATCAGCTGGGTCAGCAGGTCCGCGTGCGTCAGGCCGCTGTCAAAGTCCCAGACAAGTACCCGCCATTTCCCGTCCTGGTAAGGCTTTTGCGATGTTTCGCGCACCCTCCAGAAACGCCAGTGCTTTCTGCCGAAATCCCAGTCTGTATTGCCAAGGTAGAGGAAGCTGATATAATAGTCAATATAACTGTCGATATCAATCAGCTCCATGACTTGCGCATAATGATCATCATCCGACATGTCTTTATGCGTAATGAAATGAAATACCTCATTAAATAGCTTAAGATCCTCAGGGACGCCTTCTTCCAGCCAGGATTCATCAGCCGTACGCCAGGGCGAGTCGAGCATAATCACGTTATCCGGGTCAATATCATACTCCCAGGCAATATGATAGCGGTCCTGCCTGTCGCGAAAATTGACGATGCCCCAGTATACCCCGTTCACAAAGTGCACCACCGGGCGTCCCCTCTGCACGCCCACGTTGGTATTCCAAAGGAGGTCCAGGGCAGCCACATCCCGCACGATGTTGTTCACGTTTCCGCCGGCACGCAGCATGATGCGCTTAAACACATCCGTATCCTTGTCATCCAGCGCCCGGCCATCTCCCGGGAAGAAGGTGTAATGGATCTCGTTGTCCGTATCGTAAATGTTGCGCGCATAAAACCGAAATGATTTTTTCGCGTTGGAACGGCTCCATCCGCCATGAATCCTGGCCCCAAGGGTTTGGGTCAGCTCGGTGTTCCCCTGGCTGTCAAACAACTCCACATGCGCCCTCCGCTCCCATTCAAATCCGCGCATGGCCCAGTTTCCCGGCACGCCCGGCCAGACAGGCGCTGTGGGGTTACTACTCCTCCAATCATCAAATTTCTCGCCAGCTACATATATCCCACGATAATAGTCGAACAGAGAGCTGTCTGGCAAAGTCACCGATACCACGGGCAGATCAAAGCGTTCATGGATGCCCTCCCCGACGAGGTAGGTGTGGCTCTCGACCTTGCTGGGCAAATAGCCCTCGCGGTAGGCCCGTGCCCTGACTACCACTCCCTGAAACACCTCATCAAGTGGTGTCAATGGTTCAGGATCATAGGATGTATTAATTTGATGAATGCCTTCCTCCTCAACAGTTTGTCCGGCAATGGAGATGGGATCCGAATAAAGATATGTCTGAAAGCCACGATCCAGAAAAGGACCGGGATCCATACCCGGATATGTCGGATATTCATTTTTGTATTGAAAAGTGTGGCCACCCACGTTGCCGGGATCCGGTTCAGAGCCATCCAGGGTGAAATAGATGCTTACCTGGTCATCTCCCCCGTCCAGTTCCAGGTTAAAAGGAGTGTCATAAAAGCCCCTGGTATGCGAAAACACGGGCGGATCGGCAATGCCTTGCCAGTGTTCGGTGGTATTGGGCGCTCCGGGGGTAGGTTGATCAAAAAAGTACCAGTTCTCGAGATCATCCGGAAGCCGGCCAATCGAAACATCTGTAGGGATGTTGGTGGGGGCAAGCTCATCGAGCCGGGTGCCATCCGGTGCAGTAAGCAATACCTCCTCCCCTGCCGAGCTGATGGAAAAAATCGTATGCAGTGGCTCATCAGGGTCTCGACGGTTTTTGCCGGATGCCCACACCAGCAGGTACTCCCCGGCCCCAATCTCCATATCAGGGAAATACCAACGGAAAGGATCATCATAGTCATCAGACAACCCATAGCCCTCCAGGGAAATGGGCTCCTGACCAAAGTTATAAAGCTCTATCCAGTCTTCATTGTCCCCATCCTCATCAGCCAGGGTGGTGGCGTTGGACGCCATCACCTCGTTGATGATCAGCTCCTGTGCATCCGCTGCACCCGTCAACATCATCAAAACCAGAAAAAAAACAATACCTGTTTGCCTGATCATCTTTATCTCCTTTGTTGCTTTTTTCTCCTTCTTACTTACT
>PWNO01000217.1 GCA_003557765.1 Bacteroidales bacterium | reverse complement strand
CTGGCTGGCGTGTTGGCCGGCAACGCCAGCAATGTCAGTTTTACGGGAACAGTGAAAGGGACTGCTCAGGTGGGAGGGTTGACAGGTCAACTGGAGAGCGCCATTATCAACAATGGCAGTGCCGCGGCAGATGTTGTGGGCAGTGGCGTTTACATCGGAGGCCTGGTGGGTTGGAATAACAACGGCACCATAACCCATTCGCAAAGCTCAGGAACCGTTAACAGCAATGGAAATGATCAGACAGGTGGATTGGTGGGCAGAAATGCCGGAACCATAAAAGACTCTCACTCCTCATCAGATGTAGAAGGCCACAATGAAACAGGTGGACTTGCCGGCCGAAACCATGATGGCACCATTACACGGTCTTATTCTTCCGGGAAAGTAGAAGGGAACGCAAATGTGGGAGGCCTGGTGGGATTTAGCGCGTGGGGTTCTGCTGTCATAAAAAAGTGCTTTTCTCTGTCAGATGTCTCCGGGGTAAACAATCAGGTTGGCGGACTCGTGGGCAGATTAGATGAAGGGAGCATTGAAAATTCTTTTGCCCGGGGAGACGTTTCAGGGAACAACCGTGTGGGCGGCCTTGTTGGAGAAATGAGGTGGGGGGCAACACTCGAAAACACTTTTGCGACAGGGAAGATTGATAGCAACGCCAGTCCATATGGCGGTCTTATTGGGCGCGATCAGCAGGGTTCTTCAAGCAACTCCTTTTGGGATTTACAAACCTCTGGAACAGAGGTGGGATATGGGTCCACCACAGGTCCGTCAATGGCAGGAGTTACCGGAAAAACTACTGATGAGATGAAGACCCAGGCGACTTTCACAGACACAGGGACAATCGGTCTTGACGAAGCCTGGAATTTTCATGCCATCTGGACGATGGATCCGCAAGGAATTATAAACAATGGATATCCATATTTGCAAGCCATTGATTTCCCAGTTGTTTTCAACATTTATTACAGCCGAAAAAATGGCGCCTGGCAAGATGACGACACCTGGTCGAACGATGGTCATGATGGAGGCCCGGCAAAGGAGCCCGGGCCAAATGATGAGGTGCAGATTGGCGCCGGACACACCGTTACCCTCAAGGGTGACGTTCCCGTGGCCGCCCAGGGCCTGGTGCGCGTCAAAGACACCGGAGGGCTTGATGCCGGCACATACAGCCTTAAAGCGGCTGGCACATTCCGGCTGGAGGCAGGAGGCACGCTGATTACCGCGAATGCGGATGGCATCACCAGCACAGCAAATAAGGGAAGCATCCAAACCAACACCCGGCATTTTGACGAAGCGGCCAACTATACATACAACGGCAGCGAGGCACAGGTTACCGGTGACGGGCTGCCGATAACAGTAAAAGACCTTACCATAAACAACACACATGGCGTAACCGCCATACAGGATCACATCGTAACCGGAAAACTGGTGCTTACGGAGGGCATACTGACCATGCCAGAAGGCGCCAGCCTGGTCACCTTTGAAGTCACAGGCAACGGCAAGGTGATGATGCAACAGGAGGTCAGCGGAAAGAAAGGCTGGCGCATGGTGTCCACACCGGTGACAGACATCAGCTACGATACGTTTTTTGACGGCTTTGTCACACAAGGCTTTGAGGGGGCAGCCTATTGCTCTGCATCAGCTTATCCTCTTCTCCAGCCCAACGTACTGTGGTTTGATGAAACCCAGATCGGCACCACCAACATGGGCTGGAGATGTCCGGACCACGCCAATCAAAAGCTGGAATCCGGAAAGGGCTATTTCCACTATGTGTTTGACGGGGCTGGTCTGCCAACATCTCACTATCCGGGGGAAAACTACGATGACGAACTCCCAATTACCATGAAGGCCACAGGAAGGGAGCCGGCATTTGAAGACGACAATGGAGTCGATCGGTTTATCTTCCCCATTACTTTTACATCACGCGATACGTATGATCCGGATCCTGATGATGGTGAGCCTTTCTTTGACATCAACATGGAAGACGCCGGCTGGAACCTCATCGGCAACCCCACCACGGCAAGCCTTGACTGGGGCAAAGGTGATGCGTGGATACGCGAAAATATTGACGAAACCTTCTACGTTTGGGTTACAGGAGCAGGTTCGGATGGGAGTTATCAGGCATGGAACAACATAATCGCTGATGTGGGAGATTTTACTCCCCTTGCTGATGGACTGATCGCACCTTTCCAGGGGTTTTGGGTGCTGGCAAACGACAAAAATCCCACCCTCGCTTTTTCCCATAATGCCAAGACTACCGGGGGCAATTTCCATCAAAAAGATCAGCAAAGCAAAAGCGATCCCGCATATGATGATCCAATCGTGTTGTCGTTGCAGCTCAAAGCCGATGGCATGACGACCAAGGCATATGTGGCATTCAGCGAAAGTGGAAAAAAAGGCAGGGATCCCTACGACGGTTACCGCCTTGAACCACTTAGCCAAAGCTACCTGGAACTGTATACAACAAACCTGGCCACTTTTTCTCCCCTGGTGATCAACAACCTGCCGGAAAACCTTGAAGACGACCTCCGTATCCCGTTATATGTTGGCGGCCTCCGCAACGGCAACCCCATACAGGGCAATTACAGCCTGCAATGGAGGCTTCCTCCAAACTGGCATGCAGACTGGGGCATCACCCTCATGGACCACCAGGAAGAAAAAGCCATACCGCTTACACATCAACAGGAATACCATTTCAGCCATCAAAGCACGACACCCGCAAAAAAAACAACGGCAGCAGGTTTTGCCCTTCCCGATCACATCGTTAGGCGAATTGATGTGCCCACCAAAGCCAAAAATAAAGGCAGCAACCGCTTTACCCTGGTCGCCTCGCCTGGAAATCTTAATGAAGACCCGGTGTATACTCCGGACACACCAGCCCTGCTCCCGCCCTATCCCAACCCGACAAATGCGCTGACAACCGTGCAATTCTTTATCCCTGAAAAACAATACGTGTACATCCGTGTCTTTGACCTTCACGGACGCCACGTGACCACACTGGCACACCGAAAGTTTGAAAGCGGGCACCATACCCTTCCAACCTATGCAATGGATCATTTACACAACGGGGTATATGTCATCAGCCTGCAAACCCTGCACCATAATGACTCCAGGAAAATCACCCTGATCAGGTAAATCCCCGTGACAAATCCCTGATTGGACTACCGGCCGGCAACTTCTTTTCTGCATGCTCAAAAGCGAAGAAGACCTTTGCGAAAACGAGCAAAATCCCACCAGAATAACGAAGCAAGACAACACATATGCGTCTGTTTATGTGGGCATTGGGTTTTTCGGCACGTGTATTGTTATTAAATTGTTGCAAATAGAACCCTGTTAGAAGTATTGGGCTAATTGCAGCACATATGCTAACCAAACATACAGACCGTTTTTCAATCATGCGCAAAAAAATCCTTCTGGTAGACGACATCAAAGAGTTCCGCGCGCTGCTGAAAGTCATCCTTTCGGGCAGTTACGAGGTAGTGACTGCCGAGGATGGTGAAAAGGCACTTGACATGATTGAAGCCGGATTCAGCCCGGACGTGATCGTCACGGACCTGATCATGCCCGGAATGGATGGTTACCAGCTCATTTCCAATATCAGGAATAAGAAATGCTGGAGCAAAATACCAATCATTGTACTTTCCAATGTGGACACACCTGCAGAAAGGCAAAAGCTTACCCGGAGCAAAACAATAAACACCTTTCTGAATAAGCCATTCAACACACAGGAGCTCAATGCGGGCTTAAAAAAATCCCTCGACAAAGTCCTCGAAAACGTAAACTAAGTTTCGCTTCAATATTTGATATATGCCCAACCCCCGTTGTCACAACGGGGGTTTTCTGTTTTCGATCAAACTTTGGACAGGTCAAGCCCTTCCCCTTCAAGTCTTAATCTTGGCCTTTTTGTTTCCTGGAACAACAAAATCATTGGATCGATACACAAAACAGGAAAATAAATTTATATTTGTAAGTTATATTTTATATCCATATATTGCATTCTTCATACAACGCATAAATCTAAGATGCGCCGAGCCATGCCAACCAAGATTGACGTGCACGATGATTTATTTTGCATGGCGGGCTCCATGTGACCGATTTAATCAAATTATATAAAGATGAAACCTCCATGCCAAAAAATTGACACACAGGGGAATGGTTATCTAATGGAGGTTTGGCTTTGCCGAGCTCGCAAAGTGCTCGGTTCATGTGACCGAAATATGAAAATTATAAACGCATGAAAAAAGAGGACAAGCAGCGTTCGTCAGTGCTCGTTGTGGACGACAACAAGGACAACCTGAAAGTCGTAAGCAATTTCCTGAAAAAAGAGGGGTATAAGATTGCTTTGGCCATCAACGCGGACGATGCAGGGAAGATCATGGAGGATACGCCCATTGACCTCATCCTGCTTGATGTAATGATGCCCGGCATCGATGGCTTTGCTTTTTGCAGACAAATCAAGAAAGAAGAGCGCTTCGCCGACCTCCCGGTGATTTTCCTGACTGCAAAAACGGACACCAGCGACCTGGTCGAGGGTTTTGAAGCCGGAGGGGTGGATTACATCACCAAGCCCTTCCAGAAAAAGGAGCTAGTCGCCCGTGTCAACAACCACATTGAGCTGGCCATAGCCAAAAAACGAATTAAGGAGCAAGCCGAGGAGATCAGAAAGATCAACCTCACCAAGGACCGCCTCTATTCCATCATTGCCCACGACATCAAATCGCCCTTTTCCAACATCAGCATGCTGATTTCCACCCTCGCTGAAGGTTACCTGGAGCCCGGGAGTGAAGAGTATGAGGAGATCCTTCAAAGCATCAACCGATCTACCCAGGAAACCTATGCCCTGCTGGAAAACCTCTTGCAGTGGACCCGCTCGCAAACCGGAGACCTGGAAGCAGATCCCGAAATCCTTAATATGAAGGAACTGACCGACAGGGCATTCCGTTTTTCTGAAATGAATGCCAAAAACAAGAAAATTGACCTGCAGATGGAAATGGAAGACACGATGCCGGTGCACGCAGACCGCAACATGATGCAGAGTGTCATCCAGAACCTGGTCGTGAATGCCATCAAGTTCACCCATGAAGGCGGAAAGGTGCGCATCAGGGGAAAGCAGGACGGTGAGCAGGTGATCGTCCAGGTGGTGGATAACGGTGTGGGCATTCCCGAGGAAAACATGAAAAAGCTTTTTGAAGACCGGGGTCAGTTCACCACGCGTGGCACCAACGACGAGAAGGGCAGCGGACTCGGACTGCTTCTCGTACAAACCTTCGTAGAGCAAAATGGTGGTCAGATTGAAGCAGAAAGCAAGCCCGGCAAAGGCACTGCCTTCACATTAACTTTCCCAAAAGCAGACTTATAATCGCCATGGAAGAAAAGAAGCTGTGCATTCTGGTTTTGGATGACGACCCCATCATACGCAATTTGCTGCGCTCCATGCTCAAGGAGAAGACCAACCTGCATGTGGCAGACAAGCCTTCCAAAGCTTTTGAGATCCTTAAAAACGAAGACATCGACCTGATGATCTCCGACTTCATGCTGCCGGAGATGAATGGCCTGGAGGTCCTTGATAAGGTCAAAAAGGAGTATCCGGGAATCGAAGTGATTATGATCAGCGCCGAGGGCGACATGGACACAGTAATTGGTGCCCTGCGGCAGGGGGCGGTCGATTATTTCCGCAAGCCCTTTAAGGCGGAAGACATCTGGATCTCCATCGAGCGCACCCGCAAATATGCCGAGCTCAACGCCAACCTGGCCAGCTACAAGAGCCGCAGCGAATACCTGCAAAACGTGATCAACGAAAACATGGGTCACGACATCGTGGGCAAGGATGCCACGATGGAAGAGATCAAGAAGCAGATGCACCAGGTAGCCAAAACGCACGACACCTCGGTGCTCATCCTCGGTGAGAGTGGTACCGGCAAGGAGCTTGTGGCGCGCGGCATCCATCACATGAGCAGCCGCAACAAGGAGATGTTCGGCGCCGTAAACATGTCGGCCGTGCCCGATACCCTCTTTGAAAGCGAGTTTTTCGGACACAAGAAGGGCAGCTTTACCGGTGCGGTGGCCGACAAGGCTGGCTGGTTTGAGATGGCCCACAAGGGGACCCTGTTCTTTGATGAGATTGGAGAGATGGACCAGTCGCTGCAGGTCAAGCTGCTCCGCGTGCTGGAGGACCGTAAGTTCACCAAGGTGGGCACGCAGAAGGAGCAGGACTTCGACATCCGTATTATCGCGGCCACCAACAAGACTGTGGAGGAGATGAGCTCGGGCAAGATCTT
>PWNO01000042.1 GCA_003557765.1 Bacteroidales bacterium | reverse complement strand
GTTTCTTCCCTCCAAGAAAAGCCACGGATGCAGAAAAGTTGCTATGGCAGAAAAGCACATTTAAAAAATTCCCGGACCTCTGGGTGAGTGACCTGTATTTTAATAACCCATTGCGCATTTCGGATGCCAACCCCCAACAGGACGAATACCGATGGGGAGAGGTTAAGCTGGTCGACTGGGTATCCTTTGCCAACGATACCCTGCAGGGCTTGTTTTATACGCCGGAAGACATGGACCCCGACAAGGAATACCCGATGATCGTATACTTTTATGAGCGCACCTCTGACGGCAAGCACATGCACCAGATTCCTTCGCCAAGCCGCTCGACGGTAAACAGATCCTACCTCGTGAGCAATGGATACATTGTTTTTGTCCCCGACATTCGCTACCGCATCGGATATCCCGGCCAAAGCGCCTACGAAGCCATTGTAAGCGGCACCAAGGCCATGCTGAACCAATACGATTTCATCGACAGGGAAAACATTGGCATCCAGGGACAAAGCTGGGCCGGGTACCAGATTGCCTGGCTGATCACCCGCACGGACATCTTCAGGGCGGCCATGGCAGGTGCCCCGGTAAGCAACATGATCAGCGCTTACGGTGGAATTCGCTGGGTTACCGGAATGAGCCGCATCTACCAGTACGAGGAAACGCAAAGCCGCATCGGGGGCACGCTATGGGATAAAACCATGCGCTATGTGGAAAACTCCCCGGTATTCTTTGCCGACCGGGTCAACACGCCCCTGCTGATGATGCACAACGATGCCGACGGCGCCGTGCCGTGGTACCAGGGCATTGAATATTTCATGGCCCTGCGCCGCCTCGGTCAGCCCGTATGGATGCTCAACTACAACGACGAGGCGCACAACCTCAGGAGGTGGCCCAACAGGATGGACCTCAGCATCCGGATGTATCAGTTCTTCGATCACTACCTCAAGGGAAAACCCACCCCGGTGTGGATGGAAGAAGGCATCCCCGCCATAAGGAAAGGCATCGATGACGGTTACGAACTGACCAATTAACCATTTGCATCAACCGCCAAAAGCCAAAAGCCGTCTTTCTACTCCAGCTCCAGGGTGCCGCCAGGTAAACCCTCGTCATACCACTTGATCTCGAGCTCAAGCTCGTGCTGAGTGCCTTTGGATTTCTTCGCCTTGTCGCTGACCTTTACCTCCAGAACCAGCTGTTCCGGCATCTCAAGATCTACACTGTCCTGACCGGCCTTCAGGGTAAGCTTGCCACCAGCAATTTTGTCTGCGATGTGCTTCAGTGTATCGGCAATTTCCTGCCTTCCTTTGGCTTCCTTGGTGCTGAGCAATACTGTTTTTTCTGCCATGATTTTATTTTTTGAGGTTATTAACCTGTATGATTGATTAAAACTAACTCAATTCAATGATTTATTAATTGTTTGTTGGCAATCGTCTAACCTCACCAATATAATCAAAATTTTTCACACATAAGCCGCATACCCCGACTTTTCGACCTTTTGACCTTTTGACTTTTCGACCTTTTGTCCTTTTGTCCTTTCGTCTTTTTGTCCTTCCGTCTTTTCGTCCTTTCCTCCTTTTGTCCTTGTGTTTTTGTACCTTTGCCCCCTGTAAAAAAAACCAATTATTATGCTTAGAACACATCATTGCGGCGAACTCCGCATCGAAGACAAAGGAAAAGAGGTGGTATTATGCGGCTGGATACAACGATCCAGGGATCTCGGGGGGATGACCTTCATTGACCTGCGCGACCGTTATGGGATCACCCAATTGGCTTTCAACATGGAAACCGATGCGGCCCTTTGTGCACAGGCACGCGAGCTGGGGCGTGAATACGTGCTTCAGGTCAGGGGCAGGGTTACTGAGCGCAGCAGCAAGAACCCCAAGATGCCTACCGGCGACATCGAGATCGTTGCCACGGAGGTCGTAGTGCTGAACGAAGCCAACACACCGCCTTTTACCATAGAGGAAGAGACCGATGGTGGAGACGAACTCCGTATGAAGTATCGTTACCTGGACATCCGCAGGGATGTGGTACGCCGCAACCTGGAGTTGCGACATAAGATGGCGCTGGAAACCAGGAATTACCTTCATGACAAACACTTTTTGGAAGTGGAAACCCCGGTGCTGATCAAATCGACGCCCGAAGGGGCCCGCGACTTTGTGGTGCCATCCCGCATGCACCCCGGTGAATTTTATGCCCTGCCACAGTCGCCGCAGACCTTCAAGCAGCTGCTGATGGTAGGTGGCCTCGATCGCTATTTTCAGATCGTAAAATGCTTCCGCGACGAGGACCTCCGCGCCGACCGCCAGCCCGAATTTACGCAGATCGACTGCGAAATGTCGTTCGTGACCCGCGATGACGTGCTGGAGACTTTTGAAGGTCTGGCCAAACATCTGTTCCGGACAGTCAAAGGCGTGCAAAACATTCATTTTGACCGAATGAGCTATGCTGACGCCATGAAATATTACGGTACAGACAAGCCCGACATCCGTTTTGGCATGCGCTTCACAGAGCTCAACGACCTGGCGCAGCACAAGGGTTTCAAGGTCTTTGACAACGCTGAGATTGTTGCGGGCATCTGCGCGAAAGGCTGCGGAAATTACAGCCGCAAGCAGTTGGATGCCCTCACAGATTGGGTCCAGCGGCCCCAGATCGGTGCCAAAGGCCTCGTATATGTCAAGTACAATGAAGACGGCAGTTTTAAATCATCCGTAGACAAGTTTTTTGACCAGGATCAGCTAAAAAACTGGGCCGATGCAATGGAGGCAATGCCTGGAGACCTGTTGCTCATCCTGGCAGGCGAAACGGATGCCGCACGGAAGGCCCTTGGTGAACTACGCCTGGAGATGGGCAACCGCCTGGAGCTGCGCGATCCCAATACCTTTGCCTGCCTCTGGGTTACCGACTTCCCCCTGCTCGAGTGGGACGATGAAACCCGGCGCTTCTATGCCATGCACCACCCTTTCACTGCCCCCATCAAGGAAGATATCCCGCTGCTGGAAAATGAGCCAGGCAAGGTACGTGCCAATGCCTATGACATGGTCATTAACGGTGTGGAGATCGGCGGTGGATCCATAAGGATCTACGACAGGCCACTCCAGGAAAAAATGTTTGATGCCCTGGGTTTCACCCCGGAAGAAGCAAAAAAACAGTTTGGGTTCCTGATGGATGCCTTCCAATATGGTGCGCCGCCTCATGGTGGCGTGGCCTTTGGCTTCGACCGCTGGTGTGCCTTGTTTGGCGGATCAGAAACCATCCGTGACTACATTGCATTTCCAAAAAACAATGCAGGACGTGATGTGATGATCGACAGCCCCTCCACCATCGACGAAGACCAGCTAAAGGAATTACACCTGCGGGTATTCAGGCCTTAAACCGCATCATAGGCGCTGACCGGGTTGTTGGTTTCCCGGGACACTTCAAACTTCAAACCTTAAAAACAATGCAAGCCCGGACCTTTCGACATTTCGACTTTTCGACATTTTGACTTTTTGTCCTTTTGTCATTTCGTCCTTTTAAGCATAAACAACCATGTTTTCGGTCAATAACCTGTCAGTCCAGTTCACCGGTGAGGTGCTTTTTGACGACGTCACCTTCATCATCAACAGGCGTGACCGCATCGGTCTGGTTGGCAAGAACGGTGCAGGAAAGACCACGTTGATGCGCATCATAACCGGAAATTTCACTCCCGAGACTGGCACCGTATCGAAGCCGGCTGGCAGCAAGGTCGGTTATCTGCCCCAGGAAATTCATTTTCAATCGAAAACCACGGTACTTGCTGAAGCCATGCAAGCCTTCACTGAGGCACAAGCCCTGGAAAAGGAGATCGGTCTGCTTACCAATGACATTACCAGTCGCACCGATTACGAAAGTGAAGACTATCAGCGATGCACTCAGCGGCTGGCAGAGGCCAGCGAGCGTTACGAGCTTCTTGGGGGTGCCACGCAGGAGGCCGGCTCTGAGAAGGTGCTGCTGGGACTTGGATTTGACCGCAAGGATCTGAACCGGCCGCTGGATGAGTTTAGCGGTGGCTGGCAAATGCGTGTGGAGCTTGCCAAGCTGTTACTGCAGCTACCCGAACTGTTGTTACTCGACGAACCAACGAACCACCTGGACATCGAATCCATTCAATGGCTGGAAGGCTTCCTGGGGAGCTATCCTGGGGCAGTGATGCTGGTATCGCACGACAGGGCCTTCCTCGACAACATCACCAACCGCACAATAGAGATCAGCCTTGGTAAGATTTATGACTACAAGGCTTGCTACTCAGACTATGAGATGCTTCGCCAGGAAAGGATGGAGAGGGAGATGGCTGCCTTTACCAACCAGCAGCGTGAGATCGCCCAAATCGAGCGCTTCATCACCCGTTTCCGCGCCAAGGCCACCAAGGCCAAGCAGGTGCAGTCTAAGGTAAAAATGCTTGAAAAGATGGAGAAGGTGGAGGTAGAAGAGACGGACAGGAGCGCCATTCACTTTCGCTTCCCGGAGGCTCCTCCCTCAGGAAAGGTGAGCCTCGAGGCCAGCAATGTTTGCAAAAGCTATGGCGACCACGAGGTATTGCGCGACCTCAGCTTTCTGCTTGCCAGGGGTGAACGTGTGGCTTTTGTTGGACGCAATGGGGAGGGCAAGACCACGCTTGCGCGCATCATTACGGGTGAGCTGCAACATGAGGGAAGCATCAGGCTTGGACACCAGGTGAAGATCGGCTACTTCGCCCAAAACCAATCAGAATACCTGGATCCGGACAAAACCGTGTTTGAGATCCTTGATGAGGCGGCCACCGGTGAAGCCCGAAAGCAAGTACGAAACATCCTTGGCGGATTCCTTTTCAGCGGAGAGGACATCGATAAGAAGGTGAAGGTACTCTCCGGAGGAGAAAAAACACGGTTGGCCATTGCGAGGATGCTGTTGGATCCAGTCAACCTGCTGGTGTTGGACGAGCCTACCAACCATCTGGATATGCGGTCCAAAGACATCCTTAAAAATGCACTGCTGCAGTTCGGGGGCACCATCATCGTAGTATCACATGACAGGGACTTCCTGCAGGGACTTACGGAGAAGGTCTTTGAATTCAGAAACAAGCGCATCCGTGAGTTTATCGGCGACATCTACGATTTTATCTCCAATCGGCGCATCGAGTCCCTGGCTGAATTGGAAGCTGCAAAGAAGCAACAAATAAAAAGTACAGCCGGACCTTCTGCCACCAAGACATCCTATGAAGAAAAGAAAGCCAGGGAGCGTGACATCAGAAAACTTGAAAAGCTGGTTACACGGGCCGAAGAAGCCATAGAAAAGCTGGAAACACGTGCTTCACAGCTTGAAGCAATTATTGCGGATCCCCTCCTGGACCATGAGAAAATACAAAGCGGAGAGGTGTTTCAAGAATACGATAAGGTAAAAAAACAGCTCCGGCAACTGGAAGCAGAGTGGGAAGATGCACAAACAAAGCTTGAAGTGCTGACCGGCGATCAGCAATAGTTATGGCGTTTAACGCACGCTTCCCCTATTGCTGCCCGGCGGCAAGAATATCCTGATAAGTATGCTGATCTGCCAAAACCCGGAGCGCCTCATTGATATCCGGGTCTGCGTCCAGGGACACAATCACACGTCCTTCCTGGTAATAATACCTGGACACAATCTCTTCGAGCAACAGCTGTTTCACCTCCTTGCGATAGGTTTCAGGATCTTTGGCCTTTTCTTCTTCGATCAGTGCTTTCAGGCGGGTGATTTCAGGTTCAAGGGCCTCGTAATAGCTCTCTTTTTCGGCAGCTTGTTGCAATTCTGCAAGCACACGTTCACTCCTGGTCTGGTAAGAAAAGTCCTGATCTGTGATAAAGGCAAGAAACGCCTGGTACTTCTCTGCAGACACCTTAAACTCACCTGGCTCATCAATGGCCTCATGCAGGCGCTGAAAATGTGTGGCGAAGTCAAAGATCATATGCTGATTTACAAGTCCGCGGATAAATGTACCCGGATCAGGCCTTTCGACGATGATGTCCGGTTCAATTCCGCCACCCTCATATACTTTTCTGCCACCCCGGGTCTCATGAGGGGTCTTAAGGGAATCCGGGATCTCCGAAACACTCCCATCTTCACGCATTTCAGCATAATTGATCGCCTGGATGCTTCTTCCGCTCGGAATAAAATATTCTGCAACCGTCACCTTGAGCTGGGTGTTGTAGCTGAGGGGCACCACATTTTGCACCAGTCCTTTGCCAAAGCTGCGCTGACCGATCACCACGCCCCGGTCCAGGTCCTGGATCGCACCAGCGACAATCTCAGAGGCTGAAGCACTTTGCCTGTTTATGAGCACTGCAAGTGGCATATCACTGTCGAGCGGCTCATTTCTGGTTTTATGCACCGAGGTCCTGTCGGGCAGACGTCCCTGGGTGTTGACGATAAGTTCGTCTTGCTCCACGAAAAGGTTGGCAATATGGACTGCCTCATGCAGCAGGCCACCGCCGTTGTCGCGAAGATCGAGAACCATGGCTTCAGCACCTTGTTCCACAAGGTCTTCAAAGGCACTTCTCACCTGGCTGCCGGCGTTCCTGGTGAAACCGGTAAGCTTAATATAGCCGGTGACATCATCCAGCATACCGTAATAGGGAATGTTATCCACACGGACCACTTCGCGCTCCAGGCTCTTTTCGAGCTGCTGGCTATCGCGCTCGATGACCAGGTCGACCTTGGATCCGGGTTGGCCCTGCAACAACGTACGCACCTGGTCTGAATCAAGCCCCGTGGTGCTTTGACCGTTGATTTCTATGATCATGTCTCCGGGAAGCAGCCCGGCTTTATATGCCGGAAAGCCTTTGTGGGGCTTCACCACCATCACGTGATCGCCCCTCGACTGAATGGTAGCACCAATGCCACCATACTGGCCGGTGGTCATAAACCGCACGTCTTCGATCTCCGATTCCGGAATAAAGGTAGTATAAGGATCCAATTGTTCCAACATGCCGTCTATGCCCGACTTCATGACCTCCGACACATTTACATCATCTACATAGTTTACAATCAGCTGTTTAAACAAAGTGGTAAAAATATCCATGTTCTTGCTGATCTCAAAGTTCTGGCTGCCTTGATCGGGCCTTGCAGCACCAGTGAGCAGGATCATGGCCAGCATCATCATTGCAATCCATGATGCCGGTTTTGCTTGCTGGCTTAGTTTATTTGTGATGCGCATATTACTCATTGTTATTGGTTTGTAATATTATAAGGACAAAAAGTCCAAAAGTCAAAATTTCGAAAGGACAAAAAGTCCGGGTTGGTAATGTCTTCAAACTGTTATATAAAAACACCCCGGCAACATCGGACAGCCCGAGTGCTGTCACTACCTCTTCTTATATGAAAACATGTGGGGCCGGGCACGTCGGACCTGACCTGGGCCCTGCTTTCTACGTCCTACTTCTTACTCCGCAACCCAGGTGCGGCGGCTGCATACCTCAGGGCACCGGGTCATGCCCGCTCCCACCCCATGGGTGGCATGAAGCGAAACGCTTCAGTGTGAGCCAGCCGCCCTGTAAGGGTCCGTGCTTTTTTATCGCCTCGATGCCATATTGCGAACAGGTGGGCGTATAGCGGCAGGATGGCGGCAAAAACGGTGAAATGGCTCCCTGATAAAAGCGGATCAACATGATGAAAAACCAACCCAAAGCTTTGCCCAGGTAAATCCACAAACACTTCATTTCACAGTTATTTGCCGGACATCGCCCAAATGATCAAGGCCTTCTTTTTCAATTCGTTCAGCCAGTATAGCTAGTATTTCCTGCAGGGTAACCACCGCAGGCGCATATGTCGGCATCTCTTTACCGACATATATCATGCCAAGCAGGCAACAGGCCTGTTTTTTATCTAAAAACGAGTAAAAGCTACTTTTGTTTTTTCTATAAGCCTCTTTAACAACCCTTTTGACCCTGTTTCTGGTTACCGCGCTGGCCTTGGTTCTGCGGGATACGCTTACAAGAAATTTTGCCGGATACCTGAAACGTGCACTTCCGGGGACATCCTTATCCGAAAACACCTGTATGCATTCTTTACGTGGAAAGCACAACCAATACACCCTGAAGGGATAATAAAAAAAATGCCTTCCCTTGGTAAACAGAACCTGCCGGAGGCGGTAATTTCCAAGCCGCTCATTCTTTTTAAATGTATGCATATCCGCCGGGGTATCAGCATCAAACGGGTCAGGCAGCCACTTTATTTGCCCACGTTTTCAAAAAACTCCTGCATGGCCATGACCATAGATGGTGCATTGGGCGTGGGCGCTTTAATCCGGACATTAAATCCTTCTTTTTCTGCAGCCTTCAGCGTTGCTTTCCCAAAAGTGGCAAAAACGGTATCACCCTGTTCATAGTCCGGAAAGTTATGACATAAAGACTGGACACCAAAAGGACTGAAGAACACCAGCATGTCATAGCTGCGAACATCAAGATCAGTAATGTCCTCTGGGACAGACCGATATATCGGCGCGGCAGAAAATTTGATTTTTTGCTGCTTCAGCATTTGGGGAATTTCCCTTTTGTGGTTTTCTGCACAAGGAAAGAGAAACTTTTCGTTTTTATGCTTTTTAATGACATCCATAAGGTCAGCGAAGTGGTGCTTCCCAAAGAATATCTTGCGTTTTCTGAACTGGACGTATTTTTGCAAATACAGCGCAATAGCTTCGGAGGTGCAAAAATATTTCATCTGCTCTGAGATCTCCACGCGAAGCTCCTCACAAAGGCTAAAAAAGTGATCAATGGCGTTCTTGGAAGTAAAAATGATCGCCGTATATTCCGGAATCTGAATGCGGTGCTTCCTGAACTCCCTGGCGCCGATACTTTCAATCTTTATGAATTTTCTGAAACAGATATTCAGATTATATTGTTTGATAATATCGGCATAAGGTGATTTGTCATTTTCCGGGGGAGGTTGTGATATTAAGATATTCTTAACTTTCAAGGGCCCTTCTCCTGTCATATTGGTTTATTAAATAATAGCACAGATGCCGCCTTCCCTAGCATTAGCAAAGGTGCCAATTCGACGCCACAAAGGTACAAAAATATGTAATACACTGAAAAATCCGTGTATGTGCGAGCAAGGATGACACTCCGCATCACCTTGTTGACATTAAATGCCACAAGCAGCACACAGGCAGCGATCAGGATATATACCAGGGGATTTAAGGCCTGATAAAAAACCAGTGGCAAAAGCAAGATACCAACGAAATGGTTAAAAACGAAGATGTTGCTAAAATAGGCCTTTCCTGCTTTTCTGGCATGAAAAAGCCACCCAATGTAACTGATAAGCAGGTGCTTCAACACATAAAACAGTGCTATTGCAAGTAAAATAAGTGCAAGGGTCAATACCGGATGCAGGTGCATCCAGGGCGGTATGATCTCAAAAAACAGTGAAGTTTGCATGATCAAAAGGGATAGACAAACCAGGTAGTTTAGCTTTAGCAGGTAACTTACCCTTTCGCCGAGGATCATGTTGTGCTTGTCTGTCCGGATAAAAAAACGCAGGTTAAAAACTGACCGGATCAGCATGCTTACCCTCCCTGAATAATAAAGCTTTGCTATAGCGAGAATGAAGAAGCAGATCAGCACCAGATAAAGCATCCATTCGTTGCCGGCCTTTTCGCTGCGAAGTTTTGCCATCAAATCATTTTCCGGTATGAGGTAATGCGGACTGTCGTAATACACCACAGACGATTGCACAGGCTCCCCGGAGTCATCTTCTTTTTGTTCATTCCGCATTTCCGAGGATGTTTCTTCTGCAGCTGTTGCAGGTTCAGCAGCCGGGTTATCAGCTTGTCTGTTTGCAGCCGGAATGATATCCACCTCCCTGACAACATCCATATCATAACTGAATGCCAACAGCGGAACAGCTATGCACAGCAACATAAATAAGCCCAAACGGACATTGACCGGTAGCGTCATGTACTTTTTTTGCAAAGATAAAGATTTGCACGCATCTCTATGCGTGCCAGGACACCCAATAAGCCTTTGCGTGGCATTGCACTGCTTGCTGGCTTCCCTCTGTCCACGTGAACATCTCTGCACTTATGACACTTTGTTACAAAAACACTTGCGGCGGCGGCTGTAAATTCGCTAAAATAGGACTTTCCATCCCTGAAGGAGGTGGCTTTTGCCACGATTTTTGCTTCGCGCCACGAATTTTGCCGCACAGACCTGCGGGCAAAGTCCTGCCAGAACATCACCATGCACAACGGATGTGGGTTTTTAAGTTGCAATAAACTTATACACCTCCGCTTTACGGATGTAAAAAAAATACGAGAAATCCTTTTGGTGCAATTCAAATTAATTCTAATTTTGTTGCGCTTTGAATTTCAATCATATCCAACCGCATAAATCCAGTTTTATCACATGTTTTTACTCGATTCCATTAAGCAGAAAGCCATTGCGCAAGACAAAACCATCGTATTACCTGAGGCGCTGGAAGAGCGCACATTAAAAGCAGCAGACATCATATTGAAAGAAGGGATTGCCCGCATAATCATGCTGGGCAACGAAGCCTCTGTCAAGGACCTGGCCCGGGAACATGGCCTGGAGGCCATTGACCATGCTACGATCATCGACCCTGTGCATTTTGATGAAAAAGACGCTTATGCTGACATGCTTTACGGCTTACGTAAGCATAAAGGCTTAACAAAAGATGATGCGCTCAACCTCGTGGAAGATCCGCTGTATCTTGCCACCCTGCTGATCAAAAACGGTGTCGCCGACGGTGAGGTTGCCGGTGCCATGAACGCCACCGGTGACGTGTTACGCCCGGCTTTTCAGGTCATCAAAACATTGCCTGGCATCAGTGTAGTATCAGGTGCCTTTATCATGATCATGAAAGATAAGCATTGGGGCGATGATGGGATTGTGGTTTTCGCTGACTGCGCCGTTCATCCGGATCCCAATGCAGAGGAGTTGGCAGAGATTGCGGTGATGACCGCCAGAACCACAAGGGCCATCGCAGGAGTTGAGCCCAGGGTGGCCATGCTCAGCTTCTCCACAAAGGGGAGTGCCAAACACCCCATGGTCGACAAGGTGGTGGAGGCTACAAAAATTGCCCGCGAGAAGGAGCCTGACATGCTTATCGACGGTGAGATGCAGGCAGACACTGCGCTTGTGGAAGCCATTGGCAAAAAGAAAGCTCCAGACAGCGCCATCGCCGGCAAGGCAAACGTCCTGGTGTTTCCCAGCCTTGAGTCAGGCAACATTGGGTATAAACTGGTGCAAAGACTGGCTGGCGCGGAGGCCGTTGGGCCCGTACTGCAGGGAATGGCTGCCCCCATCAATGACCTCTCAAGGGGTTGTTCAGTAGACGACATCGTTAACCTGGTAGCAATCACTGTAAACCAGGCAGCAGGCAAATAGGGTTTAATCACGGCCCACCATTCGCATAATGATTAACCCAGCCTCTAAATATAGTATCAACATTTAATCAAACGTATTAAAAAAAATGAAAATTCTAGTTCTCAATTGCGGAAGCTCTTCCATCAAGTACCAATTGATTGACATGGCCAACAACGCTGAACTCCTGGCCAAAGGCCTGCTCGAGAGGGTAGGTCTTAAAGATAGCGAGTTCAAGCATCAACCCAAGGGAAAGGAACCTTATATGCTCATCCAGGATGTCAAGAATCATGAGATTGGCATCAATTTGATCCTGAAAACACTGCTGGACAAAAGCCATGGTGTCATAGAAAATGTGGATGAGATCATTGCCGTAGGGCACCGTGTGGCACATGGCGGTGAAAATTTCAGTGCCAGCGCACTGATCACCGATGAAGTGAAGAAAAACATTGAGGACGTGATCGATCTGGCCCCCCTGCATAATCCAGCCAACCTGAAAGGAATCGTATCCATGGAAAAACTGGTGCCCACAGTTCCCCAGGTGGCTGTATTCGATACGGCTTTCCACCAGACCATACCACCACACGCCTATATGTACGGTCTTCCTTATGAAATGTATGAAAAAGATAAGGTAAGGCGCTACGGTTTTCACGGCACAAGTCATAAATACGTGTTTGAACAGGCATGCGATGCCTTGTTTATGCGTAAGGATCATGTCAAGGCCATCACCTGTCATCTTGGGAATGGTGCTTCCATAGCAGCCATCAAGAACGGCAAGTCGGTTGACACCTCCATGGGGCTTACCCCTGTGGAAGGCCTGCTGATGGGAACACGTACCGGTGACCTGGACCTGGGTGCCCTGCTGTACATCATGAACAAGAAAGGCCTAAGTGTAGAGGAAGCAAACAGCCTGATCAACAAGAAAAGCGGTGTATTGGGTGTCAGCGGCCTGTCGTATGACATGCGTGACGTCGAAAATGCGGCCTGGAAAGAAGGTCATCAAAGAGCCCAGCTGGCTCTGGACATGTATTTTTATCGTATCACCAAGTATATCGGTGCCTATGCGGCAGCCATGGGCGGTGTTGACCTGATCGTGTTTACCGGAGGCGTGGGCGAAAACGGACCGGAAACCAGGGAAGAGATCTGCAAAAACCTTGAATTCCTGGGTGTTAACTTCGATGTGGAAAGAAATACCGGTCTGCGCGGTAAGCTGGAAATGATCACCAAGCACAACTCCAGGGTCAAAGTGATGGTTGTGCCGACTAATGAAGAATTGGTCATCGCTCATGACACCCTGAGGGTAGTTACCCAGCACGACAACAACGAAGACATTTAAGCAAGCTGCAGTTTTGCAGTGATGCTGCCACAATGCAATCACCACATGGTGCATGCATTTTCGGGCAATAAAACCCGGATACTGGACAATGAAAATCCCCGGCAAGAACTTGCCGGGGATTTTTTTAAAATTTCAAAAAATCCGACCACGCCCTTCGGCGTTGACCAGCCGTCTAAACCGGCTTACACCTGTGGGTACTTTTTCAGCAACTCAAAAGGTTTCATTAACAAATCCACATACTGTGCCCGCTGGTAAGCATAAGGATCACTAACATTTGCCTTGGAAAGTTTTCCGCGAAACTCATCGATTGAAACATACCCTTTCTCGTCCATCCATTTTTCCAAATCCTCAAGCATTACGCCCATATGCGGCACTTTGTGTTTGTAGATGGCACTAACCACCTGGACACAATCGGCACCGGCCAACAGCATCTTTACCATGTCTTCACCAGAGAAAATGCCCGTATTGCTACAAATGCTTCCGGATATTTCCTTATGGAGTAAACCGGCGTAGCGCAAAGGCAAGCGGTAGTCCATGGGCTGGCTCAGGTTGAAAGGAAAGTGATGATCTTCCTTCGCCATGTCAATGTCTGGCTGAAACAGGCGGTTAAACAATACGAATCCATCTACACCTGCCTCGTCCATGCGCCTGATCAATTGCAGGAGATTGGTGTAAAAAGGACTCAGTTTCACGCTGACAGGGATGTTTACTTTTGCCTTTACATCCTTCACAATTTGCACCTGTTCGTCTTCGAGGGCTGCAGATGTTAAATCATAGTTGCCGGGGCTGGCATAAAAATTAAGCTCAAGTGCATCCACCCCGGTTTTTGCCATCTCTTCCGCATAGGCAGACCAGGTGTCGGAATTCACACAGTTAAGGCTTCCAATCACAGGAATACCAACAGCTTCTTTCAGCTTCCTGAGCTTTTCCATATGTTCTTCCGGCCCGGCATGTTTCACTGTCGGAAACAGGCTGATCATCTCAGCATGACGTTCCACATATTCATTCAATTCCTCTTCCATCTGAAGACTCTCAAGATTGATCTGCTCTTCAAACAAAGACTTGAAGACAATGGCAGACACCCCGGCATCTTCCATTTTTTTAGCCACCTCTGTGTCCATGCTCAGGTTGCAGGCACCAGTGATCAGGGGATTTTTCAGGGACAGGCCCATGTAGTTTGTTGATAATTTCGCCATATGTATAATCTCCTTTAGTTTAATTTAAAGCCTAAAATTATATATATATTACGTTTTTTGCAACAATTTTGTTTATCCGGCAAGCCTCTTTTTGCCTTTTATGCGCAATTTTATTACCTTTATGGGTGTGATCTGAAATGCATTATGCATGCTTTTAATTCAGTCCATATGCGAGGCGTCGAAAACCGCAGCTATAGTATCAAGCTATGTCAAGGCCTTCGCAAAGAAGCAGATGGCCTGAAGTAAAAGTACATCTAAAAAGCAATGAAATTGTTCCGTCAGATTGATTGCAGGATAAACCAGAACAATGCACTCTTTGGGGTAAATAACGCATTTAAAGGGTAAAGACATGCATAAACAAAACAGAAGGCGATTTTTACACAACATGGTTGCCCTTCCTGCGGCCTGGATGGCTAGCAAAATGCTCATCACGGGCGTTTTTCCAACCAGCCTTGAAGGCGCAAACCACCATCGGTCAGCAATGAAAAAATCAAGCTACAGGCCAGGTTATATTGACATGCATGAAAGCGGTGAGCTGAAAGTGCGGAGCGAGATCCTTTTTGAAAAGATGCGCCGCTGTACACTTTGTCCGCGGGATTGTGAAACGGACAGGCTGAGCGGACAGCGGGGCGACTGCAATGCCAATGGCGACCTGGAGGTGTCATCCATCAGTGCCCATTTCGGGGAAGAAGAAGAATTGGTCGGACGCAATGGCTCAGGGACGGTTTTCTTTACCAATTGTTCACTGTTATGTGTGTTTTGCATCAACTATGATATCAGCCAATTGGGACATGGCCAGAAGTATAACATCCTGCAACTGGCCAACATGATGCTTACATTGCAAAATCATGGCTGCCATAACATCAACGTCGTTACGCCTACACATTACATTCCACATATCCTGATGGCGCTCGACCGGGCTGTTCCTGAAGGCTTGCACATACCACTCGTTTACAATACAAGCGGATGGGAAAAGACAGATATTCTTGCCTTCCTTGACGGCATAGTGGATGTGTACCTGAGCGACTTCAAGTATGCCGATGCAGAAGCGGCTGACAAATATTCTCCTGGTGCCAAAAGCTATCCGGAACTCACCAAAAAAGCTCTCCTGGAGATGCACCGGCAGGTGGGTGTGGCTCATCCTGACCCGGACACCGGACTTATCAACAAAGGACTGATGATCAGACACCTCGTCATGCCCGAAAATGTGATCAGAAGCGATAAGGTGATCAAATGGGTGGCCAGCAACCTGCCCAAGGAAACCTATATCAACATCATGTCTCAATACACGCCAATGTTCAAGGCACATGACTTTCCGGAGATATCCCGCAGAATCACCCGATCTGAATACAACGAGGTAGTCCGCATTGCCAGGCAAGAGGGCCTCACCAATTTCAAACAACAGATGCGGTAAGTCGCGTTAAGAGCATAAGAGCATATAAAATGGTAAAAGGAGGTGTTCAGATTGAACGCCTCCTTTTACTTTCTGTCAACAAAAACAACATTAACCGATGAACAAAAACAGCAAAAACCTATGGATCCCGGAATCGGTTATAACAGGATTCACAAGATATTAAAAAAAACACTTTAAAGCAAAAATATTTTTACCAGTGTGCCGGCCGATGGAATGGAGAAGGGTGGTGGAAGCCGCCAAAGGGTGATTGCTGAAAGTGCATGGGGGCATAGGGATTATGACCGGCAGACACATTAACCTCTGCACCAAAGCGAAAGTTCTCGGTAACCTGATAGTCGAATCCCAGCATCATGCCTTTGGGGTTTTGCCTGACAGCGTAAGGGTTCATAACGGGCATGTCCCGCATGTCGAGGTTGTTTCGCTCAACCCAGGTCGCTCCGTGTATGCTGAGTCTTGGGTTTAGCTGATAAGTGCCAATGGCATATATTGTGGAAGAAAACAAGTGCGCATCAGCTTGCTGAAACATGGCCCCTGACTGATTTACTCCCGCTGCCGGTGCTATGGCTAAAGGCATGCCACTGATCCGGCTGCTGGAAAAAACAGTACCGATTTCCATATGAAAGTCTTTGCCGAGATCAAGGTTTAACCTGGGCGCGATGCGTTGTGTAAACATCCCTCCGGCACCTGAAAAAGAAGAGAAACTGGTGCCGGCAGTGAAGGACAGGTCATAAGCCGGGCGGAATTCTTTTTCATTGCCAAAAAGATCTGACCGGGAAGCATCCTGCGCCCCAACCGTAAAGCTGCCAAAGAAAAAGGCAAGCAACAGGTAAATCACAATGGTTCTTCTTGGGTCCATCATCCTTGTTTTATTTAAGCAAATATACTAACTTTCCAAAATATTATCAAGCCCGGAATTTTTATCCTTTTATCCTTTTAAACATTTTTAATAGTCATGGCTAAAAAACACAAATACGGTCTGGTGCTCAGTGGCGGCGGCACCCGCGGATTCGCACACCTTGGGGCCATTAAGGCCCTGGAAGAAAATGGGATTAAACCGGATATTATTTCTGGAGTCAGTGCAGGCAGTATCATCGGGGCTTTTTATGCAGACGGCCAGGAGCCCGATAAAATCATGGACACCCTGATCAGCAAAAAGCTGCTGGCTTTTGTTAACATTATTTTTCCAAAAAAAGGCCTGCTTAAAATGACCGGCTTTGAACGCACGATGAGAAACACCCTGAAAGCCAAACGCTTTGAGGATCTTCAAATACCGCTCTTTGTGCATGCGGTCAACATCAATACCGTAGAATACACCCGCTTTGAGAAAGGCGACCTTGTGCAGGCGATCAAGGCCTCCTCGTCCATCCCGGTGGTCTTCCCGCCGGTTGAAATCGACGGACATCAATACCTCGACGGTGGCATCGTGAACAACTTCCCCATAGAACCCCTTACTGACATCTGTGAGAAGATCATTGGCATCAACGTCAACCCGGTTGGTGAAGCTTACAACATCAAAAAGCTGAGCACCATAGCCATTCGCTCCTTCCACCTGTCCATGCGGAACCATGCTGAAATCCGGAGAGATCAATGCCACATGTATATTGAGCCCGAGGAAGTCCAAAAGTACGGCATCCTGGATCTCAAAAGTGCCGAAGCCGTGTTTGAGGCCGGATACAAGAAGGCACTTGAAGTGTTGAAGCAATAGCTCCCCGGAGCCCCCGACCTGCATAACCTCCAAATGGCCACGTTTTTTTACCTTTGCCCTTTTGTCTTTTTGTCCTTTTGTCCTTTTGTCCTTTTGTCCTTTTGAACTTGAAATCATGAACGCATCGCTTTACATTCACAACACGCTTTCGCGGAAAAAAGAGCTTTTTGAGCCCCTTAATCCGCCTTTTACCGGGCTTTACGTGTGTGGCCCTACAGTATATGGCGACGCCCACCTGGGTCATGCCAGGCCTGCGGTCACGTTTGACCTGGTTTTCCGATACCTGAAGCTTTTAGGATATAAGGTCAGGTATGTCCGCAACATCACCGATGTAGGACATTTGGAAAACGATGCGGATGAGGGCGAAGACAAGATCGCCAAAAAGGCGCGCCTGGAGCAGCTTGAACCCATGGAAGTGGTCCAGTATTACACAGCCCGTTATCATGAAGACATGGATCAACTGAATGTGCTTAAGCCCAGCATTGAACCCCGTGCTTCCGGGCACATTATCGAGCAGATAGAACTGGTCAGGACCATCCTTGATGCGGGACTGGCTTACGAAGTGAATGGTTCCGTGTATTTCGACGTACAGAAATACAATGAAACATATCATTATGGCAAGCTTAGTGGTCGTGCCGTGGAAGACATGCAGGCAGGAAGCAGGGAGCTGGACGGGCAGGGGGAGAAACGGCATCCGGCCGATTTTGCCTTATGGAAAAAAGCTTCACCGCAACACATCATGCGCTGGCCCTCGCCATGGGGTGAAGGGTTTCCCGGCTGGCACCTGGAGTGCTCGGCCATGAGCGCCAAATACCTGGGTGATCAATTTGACATCCACGGAGGTGGCATGGATTTGCTTTTCCCGCACCACGAATGCGAGATCGCCCAGTCGAATGCCGCATATGGCAAGGAGGCAGTCCGTTACTGGATGCATAACAACATGATCACCATCAATGGTCAGAAGATGGGTAAATCTCTGGGCAACTTCATCACCCTAAGGGAGTTTTTCGCTGGCACCCACCAGTCGCTCGACAGGGCTTATGACCCCATGACCATCCGGTTTTTCATCTTGCAGGCCCATTACCGCAGCACGCTTGACTTCAGTAATGAGGCGCTTGACGCGGCGGAAAAAGGGCTGAAACGCCTGTTGCAGGCTCACGACACCCTGAAGCAACTGCAGCCTGCGAATACATCGGACACCGACCCCGGAGATCTGGCTAAAAAATGCCACACCGCCCTCCTCGACGACTTCAACAGCCCGGTGGCCATTGCGCACCTTTTTGACACAGTGAAAACCATCAATGCTGCCAAAGACGGGAAGGTAAAGCTTAACCAGGAAGACTTGCAGGCGCTTCAAGAGGTTTTCACCACCTTTTTGGAGGAAATCTTTGGTCTGCGCGACAATTTTGCGCAGGATGGAAACAAAGGCCACAATACCATCAATGGTTTGATGAACCTCATCATCGAGTTGCGACAGGAAGCACGCAAGAACAAAGACTGGGAGACTGCCGACAAGATGAGGAACCGACTGAAAGAGATCAACATTGCGATCAAGGATGGAAAGGATGGCGTCACCTGGGAGTACGCGGACAAGTAGCCGGCACGTGGAAGGTCTCTGAAGAAAATAATCTCAGCCACTCAGTTTGGCAGACAGGAGAGCCATTGAACGGAACTGGACAAATAAGCATTGTTACATGACGAACAAGAACTGGCAAGTGATCCGAAACTGGCAGGAAGAGCTTTGGCCCTAAGGGATTGGCAGCAATTCCCTTTGCTATCCGGGTATGTGATGTGTTGTGGTTTTACGCAAATTTTGCCAACGCAGACAACCTCAAAACGCTGAACCCTAATAACCCTTTTAGAGGTATTCCATAATCCTTCCTGAAATATGTTTCAGGGAGATCTCGGCAAGTTTGGTCTGATATTGGATCGACACCAGTCGCTCTTCGGCCTCCAGCAGGTTTTTTTGTACTTCACGCAGTTCAATCCCTGAAAGCTCGCCCAGCCGGTATCTTTCCAGTGCAATCTCGAGTGTTTCGTAGGCAACACTCAAGTTTTGCGATTCCATCTCCACCAACCGCAAGTTATTCAGATACACGTCATAAGTGGCAATCAGATCTGCCATCAAGCTGTTTTCGGTATCTTCAAGCCGGAGCCTGCTGTTATCCAGTGCGATGGTGGCATTATCCATACGACGGCGCTGATTAAACCCGTCAAAAATATTGATGCCCACAGTGATGCCATAGTTCATTCCATAGGTTTGCTGCTCACTGAATGTTCCCGACTGGAAGGTGTTATGTGAAGCCGACCAGGCTGAACTCAGATGCACATAAGGATATGCGGCAGAGCGGGCAATTCTTTTGTCATATGCTGAGAGGTCAATGTCTTGCCTGGCCATCTGCATGTGAATATTGTTATCAATGGCAGAGGCTTCCAGGGTTTCGTATATCAAGATGTCATTTAAGGGAATAATAGTATCTGAAGGCTGCAGGTTAAACCGGAGGTTATCCTTTGCCATCATTTCGTTGAGCTTGATGCGCGATGCCCTGACCACTTCTTCCTGGCGGGTCATTCGGGAACTGTCAGCATTAAGAAACACTTCTGCCTGCAAGAGTTGCAGCTTGGACCCGGAGCCCAGCAAAAACCTTTCCTCATCAATGCGCATCCTTTCCCTTGAAAGTTCCACAGCGAATTTCAGGTTGTTAAGCAACCGCTGTTGCTGAATCAGGTTAAAATATTCTGCCGTAATGTTGGCCACAAGGTTCTCTATCGACAGGCGTGTGTTCAATTCGCCCATTTGCTTCAGAGCCCCTAGCTTGTCATAGGTGGTCTGCACGCGGAAACCGTCGAAGAGGGTCCAACCCAGGCCGACCTCGGCATTCGTCACGGTATTGTGAATGTTACGCAGGGAGCTTTCCTCTCCATCGAAATCTGTGCGGTCAGTCGTGCGATAAGTGCCACTATGGCCGCCACGCACGTCGAGGGATGGCAGAAAACCCGCATTACCCCTCGTAAAGTTGTTGATGCTGACCTGTTCCTGCTTACGTGCGATGCGGATGGAGTAGTTGTTTTCCAGCCCGGTAGCAATCACGTCCTGCAGGGTCATCTGCTGAGGCTGCGCCTGCATGCCGGCCGCAAGCAAAACCAGGAAGATGTTACACGTAATCCTTAAACTCATCTTCATCGTCATGTATTATGTTTTTCGTATCTGTAGAAATGTAGGTATACACTGCCGGCACCACAAAGAGTGTCAGGAAGGTAGAAAGGATTAAGCCACCGATAACTGCCACACCCATAGCCATCCGTCCTTCAGCGCCTTCGCCCAGACCGAGGGTAAGTGGCATCACGCCAAGGATGGTCGACAGGCTCGTCATCAGGATGGGACGAAAGCGCGCTGCCGCAGCATATTTAATGGCTTCCAACTTTTGCATGCCAGCCTGTTTGCGCTGGTTGGCAAATTCAACCAACAGGATGCCGTTTTTCGACACCAGGCCGATCAGCATGATGATCCCGATCTGGCTGAATATGTTCATGGTGATACCGAAATACCACATAAACACCAGGGCGCCTGTGATGGCAAGCGGCACGGTCATCATCACAATGAAAGGATCCTTGAAACTCTCAAACTGCGCAGAGAGCACCAGGAAAATCAACACGATGGCCAGCACGAAGGCATAGACCAGGCTGGATGAACTTTCCTGGTAATCCTTGGAGTCTCCTGCCAATGCCGTCCTGAACGTATCATCCAGGACTTCATCGGCGATCTTGTCCATCTCTGCAATACCTTCGCTGATCGTATAGCCGGGAGCGAGGTTTGCTGACACCGTGGCTGAGACAAAGCGGTTGTAACGGAACAATTGCGGTGGCGCTGTACGTTCCTGCAGCGTAACCAGGTTATCGAGCTGCACCATGCTTCCGTTGTTGCTTCTCACGTACAAGGACCGGAGGTCCAGGGGTGTGTTCCTGTCCTCGCGCCGCATTTCACCAAGCACCTGGTATTGCTTCCCGTGCATGAAGAAGTAGCCAAAACGTTGTCCGCTGAGCGCGAGCTGCAGGGTTTGCCCGATATTTTGCGTGGACACTCCAAGCGCGTTGGCCTTGTCGCGATCGATGTGGATCTGCATTTCGGGCAGGTTGAAGCGCAGGTTGACGTCGGCCATCTGCAGGATGGGGTTGTCGTTGGCCTTTTCCATGAATGCCGGGAGCACTTCGCGCAGGCGTTCGATGTCCTGGGCTTGCAGCACGTATTGCACGGGCCGTCCGGAGCGTCTGCCGCCAAAAGTGGATTGTTGGTTGACGAAGGCCACGGCCCGTGTTTTGTCGCGCAAGGCAACCGACAGCCGATTCGCGATCTCCTGTTGCGAAGCCTGCCTGTCACCAGGGTCCTTTAACACCACACGCACGTTGGACCAGCCACCGAACACCATAGAGGTGATCGACTCCCTCTCGGGGACCAGGTTTTCGGCGAGCTCGGTAACTTCATCAATGTAATCACGAATAAACTCATATGTGGTGCCTTCCGGCGCCCTGGCATTGATGGTCAACATGGACCTGTCTTCGAGGGGCGCCATCTCACCTGGGATGTTGGAATAGAGCAAAACCACCATCCCGACGGCACCGGCCAGGATGACCAGTGCAAGCCAGCGCCGCGCAAGCAGCCGGCCAAGGGCGTTGCTATACCAGTCATTCATGCTTTTGAAAAAACCTTCTGTACGTTGATAAAAACGCCCTTTAGTACGCCGCTGCTTCAGGATCTTGGTGGAGACCATCGGGGTAAAGCTGAGCGCAACAAATGATGAGATCAGTACTGCCCCGGCGATCACAATGCTAAACTCCCTAAACAACCTGCCGGTCATCCCCTCCAGGAATACGATGGGGAAGAATACTGCCACCAGTGTAATCGTGGTGGCAATGATGGCAAAGAATATCTCTTTCGACCCCGCCAGGCCAGCCTGTATTGGGGTCATGCCCTTCTCGATCTTTACATATATGTTTTCCATCATTACGATGGCATCATCCACCACCAGTCCGATGGCGAGCACGATGGCCAGGAGGGTCAGCACGTTGATGCTGAAGTCTGCCAGGTACATCACGAAGAATGAGCCGATCAGTGATACGGGGATAACCAGTACGGGGATAATGGTTGTCC
>PWNO01000313.1 GCA_003557765.1 Bacteroidales bacterium | reverse complement strand
TGGCCGGACTGGTGCAGTGGGGGGCCAACTTCTTGATTACCATTACATTCCCCATTCTGCTTACCTATATCGGACTGGGTGTTTCGTATGGCATCTACGCGGCATTTGGCATTATCGCCTTCTTTATCGTAAGGCGTTTTCTGACCGAAACCAAAGGGCGTACACTGGAAGAGATCTCCAGGGATGTGGGCTGATAAGGCCTTGCGGACGTGTCTCTTGATAAGGAGCTTATGCAGGGACCGTCTGTCTCGATAATGAGCTCATTCAAGGGGCCGTCTGATTGGGCTTGCATCTGAGGTGTTGCCGTGTAAAACCAGCAAATTTTTTGGGAGACGCTCACTCCAGATGCTTATTCCCTGGCTTGTTTTCCTTTAATACCCAGTAAAGCCCCTTTAAGTTCGGTTTCATCTCCGGGATGATGAGCTGCATGGCGATCATTTCCAGAACGGAGAGGATGGCCCAGGTGATCATGATGTAATACAGGACCGGTACAAAGCCATGGGTGAAGAGGACAAAAAAGAAAATGCCCTGCATGTACCCACCTGCTTTCGTCGCATAGGTATGCAGACTCGACATCTTTCCGAACTTGATGAATGAGTGGGTGAGGGCAATGATGCCCAGGCCAACAAAGGTTAGCAAGCTGCCCAGGTAAGGCTGCATTTCCTCCATTTTAAAAACAAACAAGCCAATAATTGCCAGGGTATAAGTGACTTTGTCGGCGATGGAATCCATGCGTGCTCCGAAATCGGTATGCTGATTAAGCCTTCTCGCAAAAAAACCATCCAGGGCGTCTGTGATAAGATTCAGGATGATGAAGACCATAAAAAGCGTAGATCTGCCCGAAAAGATGAAATAGAGGATGACCGGAGCGGATAAAAACCGGTAACAGGTGAGATAATTGGATATGGTATGGAGATTTTCCTTTGGCATCTTGAATCCTGCTGCTATAGTGTATTGCAATTATTCTGCTTTCCTGTTCTTTTCAAATTCGGCGACAATTTCGTGGGCCCGCGCTACATCTCTGCTGGAAACTTTTACTTTTACCTGGCCGGTGTCAGTGGCCGAATATATAGGCGGCAATACGCCTCCAAATATCTTGTCTGAAAGAAAGGCGTATATTTCTGCATCGAGCAGCATGGCTTTTACCAGCTCTGCCTCCCAAAGCATACCAGAAAAAATTGTTACCGGCACATCATCGTGAGTTTGCGTCATGGCTGATTATTATATGCGGTTGAAATAAATCAAAAATATGAAATTAATTGTTTGCATGCAGATGATATTCATTGATTACGCCATATTATCCGGCAAAAAAAGACCCGACATTTCTGCCAGGCCTTTTTTATGTTGCATGAATGCATTAGATCACTTATATCATGCAGCTAATGTGCATGATATGCGGTTAATTAATGTAAATGGGTCCGTCTGGTCCCAATGGGATGCCAAGCCATACCCATAGCATAAGTGTGGCAATCCACACGATGCCCAGGATGACGGTGTAAGGAAGCATGGTGGCGATGATGGTGCCGATGCCGTACTTTTCGTCATATTTTTGGGCAAAGGTGACGATCAGGGCAAAATAGCTCATCATGGGGGTCACCAGGTTGGTCAGGCTGTCGCCGATGCGGAATGCGGCCTGGGTGATGCCCGGATGATAACCATTTTCAAGAAGCATCAGCATGGGGATGAACACCGGTGCGATAATTGCCCACTTTGCCGATGCGCTACCCATAAACAAGTTGATAAACGCGGATAATAAGACAAATGTAGCAATCAGCACAGGGCCGGTGAAACCCACCTCACTGAGGGTGGCGGCTCCCCTGATGGCGATAATCAGGCCCAGGTTGGACTCATTGAAGAAATAAACAAACTGTGCCGCAAAGAACACCAGCACGATATAACCTCCCATGCCGCTCATGGATTTGATGATATGTTTCATCATATCCTTGTCGTTGCGGATGGTGCCTACGACAATTCCATAAACCAGTGCGGGGAAGAAAAAGAACAGCATGATGCCGATGATGATGCCGTCAAAGAAGGGCGAATGCAAGACAGATCCCGTTTCCGGATTGCGGAATATGCCGTTGGATGGAATGACGGTGTAGGCCAGCAGTGCCAGGAAAACCATCGCGGTAATTGCTGCCCAGCGCAGTCCCTTCTTTTCCTTCGGGGTAAGTTGTTCGATGGCGATTCTTTCTGTGGGGCCGTTATATTTTCCCAGACGGGGTTCCACGATCCTTTCGGTCACCCAGATGCCCACAAACAGTACCACAAAGCTGGAGATGATCATGAAGTAGTAGTTGACCGCAGGGTTAACCACCATTTCCGGATCAATAAGCTGGGCGGCAGAGGTGGATATCCCGGCCAGGATGGGATCGATGGAGCCTATGAAAAAGTTGGCTCCAAAACCACCGCTTACGCCGCAGAAGGCTGCGGCGAGTCCTGCCATGGGATGCCGGCCGATGCCGTGGAATATCATGGCACCAAGTGGTATCAGGATCACATATCCTGCTTCTACGGCAAGGCCGGAAATGATACCGGCCAGAACTACGGCACCAGTGATCAGTTTAGGTGGTGCACCCAGTACCAGTGCGCGGATCATGATGGCAAACAGGCCGGTACCTTCGGCAAGGCCAATGCCCACCATGACGACCAATACATAACCTAACGGCGGAAACCTCAGAAAGTTATCCAGGATGTTGGTGTAAATCCAACGAATACCGTCCCCGCTAAGCAGGTTTTTGACAGTAACCACCGTACCGTCGACCGGGTGTACGGCCGACACATTGGCCCAGTAACTGATGGCGGAAATGATCAGTACAATACCGGCCAGCATCCCAAATATGGTGGCGGGGTGCGGCAGGCGGTTACCAATGATCTCAATCCAGTCGAGTGACTTTCTGAAAACTTTCTTTGTGCCCTTCTTAAACTTATTCAGTTCCATTCAAATCTTTTGTTTAGAAGTTATCAGTTACTTTAGAAATCATGGGTTACCACCCCAACACGGATTCGGGATATTTCTCCGGTTTCTCATCACGGGGTTTATCCAGCCTCAGATAATAGTCAAACCAGTCCATGGTCCTGACGATGTAATCCAGGCGATGCACATTCCTGGCATTGCCGTGGCCTTCGTTTTCATACCAGATGAGCCTGACAGGTGCATTGCCATGCAGCTTTAGCGCACGATACATTTCAAGTCCCTGAGAGGGATGTACCCGTGGGTCGGCATCGCCATGAAGGATGAGGGTGGGGGTGAGGCTTTGATGCGCATATTTTACCGGGCTTCGGCTGTACACATCCTGCCAGTCTTCATGGGTCCAGTAACCCCAATGAACATAATAATCCTCGAAAGGAATGTCGGTGGTGTTCCTTTTGGATACCTGGTTGGAGATGCCTACGAACATCACTGACGCAGCAAAGCGGTCCGTATGCCTGGTGGCCGACCATGCTGCAAAATAGCCGCCATAGGAGCCACCACCTATGCCTACACGGTCGATATCCACGTAGCCGATGTCAATAAGGTAGTCTATGCCGTCGATCACATCATCGTATTCCACGCCTACCAGGTCACCATAACCGGCCATCGTGAAATCCACTCCTCGCCCGGAGCTTGCGCGATAGTTTGGCATAAACACAAAATAATTACGTGCGGCAGCTACCTGACCCCAAGTGCCGTATGAGGTTACCCAGCCGTTCTGCACCGCAGCTTCAGGGCCACCGTGGATGTAAACGATCATCGGATAGGTTTCATTTTCGTCATAATCAACCGGGTAAAGAAGCACACCGTCGATATCCATACCATCACGTGCATCGTAGGTAATCGTTTTCTGCTCCGCCAGGCGAATGTCTTCAAGCCACTTGTTGTGGTTCGTATGGCGCGTCAGGATTTCATCTTCAAGGTTGAAAGTAAACAATTCATTGGGGTGTTGCCAGGTATTGGCAGCCATGGTGACCATACCGTCCAGGTACTGAAACCTTCCGAATACGATAGTTTCGGGCGCTATCAGGATGGTTCGCTCTTCCTCGTCTATCCCTTGTTCACTCAATACAATGTCATTCCGCTCTTCGGCCGCATACAGCAGGGTGTTGTTGTCTTTCCACGCAAAGTCAATCACGCTCAGCTCCATACCTTCCACATAATTCCGGAGTTCTTCAAAGGTTTTGTCTGTGTCGACATCCATCACAAACAGGCTGCCTTCTACCGAGTCCTCCAGCTTGCTGGCTCCGCGGAATGCCAATTTGGTACCATCCGGGCTGAACGCCATGTTGGCAAGTTTGCCTGGGTTTTCCATGATCATTTCCACCTCGCCGGTTTCCATGTCCACCAGGTGGATGCGTTTGAACATATAGCTGTCATCCACCAGGTTGCGAGGGGCAATGGCAGCAGCCGCATGCCGGCTGTCGGGGCTCAGCACAAAATCAAACACGGTCATGTCTTCTGTTACCTGGCGGGTATCGTGGGTGTGGATATCATATACATACAGGTTGCGATGTACCCACTCTTCCTCATACACTTCGATTTCAATGCCTTTGTCACGGAATTCGCCACGCATGGGGTCCTGGTCACCGGTGGCTACAATGGCCAGTGTTTCATCATCCATGAAGGCATAACTCATTACCGAGGAGGTATGCGATGTGAGCGAATAGGGCTCACCGCCGCGTAAGCTCATGGCATAGACTTGTACATAGGGGTTGTCAGGCAGGTTGGCCCGGAAGCTTACAGCACCGCCATCGGGCGTCCAGCCAATACTAAATACCTGACGCTTGCCTGTCATGAAAGGCAGGATCTCGTCATTTTCTATGTCATAGACATATAGTTCACGATAGTCCCGTCCTGCAGCGTGTGTGAATGGCCTCGGCACATTCACGGTGAAAGCGATGTAATCCTGGTCGGGAGACATGGCGACTTCCACTACCGATTTGAGATCAAACATATTGTGCGTTGTGAGCACATCATCGGCTTTTGCCATCGGTGCAATCAACCAGAGCATGATGATTAACAGGGTAATTTTACGCATGGTTTTGGGTTTTGGTTTGTAATTCAACATTTTTGGGATCAGATGGCCACAAAAATAATGATTTTTAACAAACAGCGGGTTGTGTCAGATAAACATGACACCCGGGAAAGATTTGCTGCATCTCGTTTAGGGGAGGGCATGTATGGAATATGCCATAGACCCCTGATCCCGTGCCCGTAAGAGAAGCATATAATGCCCCTGAGTTTTGCAGGGACTTCTTAATTTGTTTTAGCATCGGATAATGTGTGCTTACAATTGGTTCAAAATCATTTTGAACCTGGTCTTGCCATGTGGTGATGTCTTGCTGGCAAAGGCTTTGGAGCGATCTACGTGCGTTAGCTGCGCATGGATCAACATTTGTTTGATGATATGCCCAGGCTGTGCTGATATGTATGGGTGGCACTACGATGACCAGGTGCTTGCCCTGCAGTTGTTCAAGTACCGTTTTCTCCAGAATGTGTCCTGTGCCAGTGGCAAGCATGGGCTCATCATAAAGGAAGAATGGGCAGTCGCTACCCAGGCGCACTGCCAGACGAAAAAGATTGGCATGTCCCAGGTTTAGCTTAAAATAGCTGTTGAGCAATCGCAACATGAATGCAGCATCGGCACTTCCACCGCCAAGACCTGCTCCTGGCGGGATCATTTTATGCAGGTATATGGATATCGGGGGAAGTCCGCCAATTTCTGCTGAAAGCAATTGGTAGGCTTTAATACAGAGGTTCTCATAAGGATTTCCTTCAATGGGTAATCCGCTGATAGATATCCGGGTGTGGTCGTCACCTGATTCGGTCACTTCGAGGACATCACATAAGTTAATCGCAACAAGCACACTTTCAATGGTATGATATCCATCGTAACGTGCGGGAAATGGTGCGCTTTCAGGCATCTTCCTATCATTGGGTCTTTCTTTTTTGCTTCTGAAATCTTTATCGGATGTGCTGTTATCACCGGCTTTCCAGATGCCGGTGATATGAAGACCCAGGTTGATTTTGCCATGCGGGAAGGTGATCATCCTTAGTTGTTTAGCTGTTGCATAGAGGCTTATGGGTGCTATTCAAGCTCTTCCCATTCAATGATAAATCCACCTGATTCCTGTTTTTCCAGGCGATCATTTGTTTTGTTTTGTTCATAGGTGTTTCCCTGCGTATCACGAGACAGAAAACGGAACTCTTCACGGAGAATTTTCCACAGGTTTTCTCTTTCTGCACGAAGGTTATCCTTTAATTGCTCCCTGGCACCCCGGTGATCGTATCTGAACCGCGGGTTGTTAAAGTCGCCGGAGAGCTGCAAAAAGAGTGTGGTATGCAGTCCATCATCAATAATATCCCCGTATTGTTCCTGTGGGTTGCGATGTTTACGGTGCTCCCGGGCAAGGATGTCTGACAGAAGTACCTGCAGGCGGTAATCAATTTCGTTGTCAAAGGTATGCTTTCCTGAAAGTTGCAGGTTCAGTGCACTACTGGAAATTCCCATCCTGGGAATGGTAATCTCCCGATTCTGTATTTGTATTTCATTCTCCAGTGTTGAGAAGCTTACATTTGACAGGTCGCTGGTGCGAATATACCTTCCCAGCGCGATCAGGGGTTTGTAATCGATCAGCCTGCCGTTTTCAATGGTCAGTTTGGCGTTGGTTTGCATGCTGTTCCAATCAATGTCAAGCTCCGGGCTCCACGTGGAGGAAAAATGCAGGTCGGCAGTCATCCGGCCATAAATATGGTCGTGACGGATGCCATTTTGACCAAAATTGCCTGTTTGAAAAAACAGTTGGTGAATGTCCACGTTTGTCAAGCTTGCCTGGCAGCTAATGTGTATAAGATCTTCCGGCCTTGCGTCAACCAAGCCTTCCAACGTCACTTTGCCATCCATGGCCTCAAATTCGAGGTGGTCAGCAAAAAACTGCCCGTCAGATATCCTCGCCTGGCCGTGCAGGTTGCTTGCACGGAATTCACGGAAAGCAAAATCCCCAACTGCGGCCTGCATCCGGAGCCTTATATGGGATGGCACACGCAAGCGATAAGTGGTATCCGATTCATGGGTTTGCAGTTGCAGGATCTCGTCCATGTTGATGTGGCTCGAGTTCAGTTGCGCTTGTATCACGGCTTTTTCATCATCCAGGAAAAGATAGGGCAATACGTTATGCATTACACCCGAAACGGTGAAGTCACTTGAACCGGCCTTGCCGCTTAGGCTGTTCATGTGCAGGTTATTGTCTTTAAACATTAGGTTTGCATGGATCTGGTGGTAGGGAAGCAGTTGATTGTCGTTGACAATGAAACTGACATCTTCGAGGGCAATTTTGCCCGATAACCGTGATGCAAGGAGGTCTTCGCGCGTAAATTGATCATCGTGGCTCATGGTACCCGTAAATGCGATGTCCATCATGACTTGTCCGGTGGATTGACTCAGTGATTCACGCGGAAACAAACTCACCAGTTTTTCTGGAGATACCAGCGCCATGAGTTCAAAAGAAATCTCTGGCCTCTTCAGCCTGTTGAGGCTTAGACTCCCTTGCAGATCAGCATCTGCTGAAGTTGCTTTCAGTTGGTGAATATCAATTTTTGCCTGGGAAAAAGGGCGATGTGCATGTTTGATAAAGCTGCCCTCCAATTCAATAATTTCAGCAGATATATGTTTTACTGGCAGGCTGATTCTTCCCTGGCTAATGCGATAACTGGCACTAAACTCAGGGCCTGTCGGGTCTGAAAGAAGACCTTTGATGCGTAAGTCGGTGTGAAGCCGACCGGCGGGTTCATAAGGATTTAGTTGTACTTTCCAGCTTGCGGGCAAATCCCTAAGTAGCGTTTCTAATTGCAGATCCCTGGCGCTGACATGAATGTCAGCCATGACCTCTCCCTGGCTTAGTTGCATGCTCCCATTCATCTGCAGATGATGACCGAAAACGATTATTTGGCTTTCCGATATGCTGAGATCGGTTTTAGCTCCCATGGATGCTTCCAGTTTTGTTTCAATGGCTATGTTCTCTGGAAACCAATGGTCGTTTGCCTGGATTTTATGGGCTGTAAATGACCCGTCGGCAGTAAACTGCAGATTATGGTAGTTTGGATTGGTGCGCAAGCGCATGTCTTGCACCGTTATATCCAGGAATTGATTCATTGACTTGTGCTGGTATGTGGCGCGTATATTTTTCAGATCGATACGCTGAATGTCAAACTGGATGTCAGCATGATAGTCATCTGAGCCTCTCTGCCAAAGGTGGTAGTTTGTCAACCCATCTTCATCAGTTTTTGGAAAGGCCACCCCATCCGTTATGATGAGCCGTCGGATTTTATATTCACCATTGAAAAAATCCAGCATATTAAAGCTCAGGGCAATCGATGATGCGTAAGCCAACGTATCCGGTTTCGACCAATAGGATGGTTCCATGACAAGTACATCCTCAAAGCGGAATGTGGCCATGGGGAAGGTTTTTAACACACTGAAATGAAGATCACCTGCCGCAATTTCAGCATCCAGTCGCCGGTTTATTTCTGCCATGAGCATGCCCTTAATTTTTTCTTCATCCGTGGAAAGCATCACGGAAAAAGTGGCCATGGCAGCTAAGAGAAACAAGGCGATCCCCAGCACATAGGATTTTAACTTTAGCAAGATGCTTGTGATGAATTGGGGTTTAGGGCTATTCATGGTATTGTTCAGGAAAGCATTTTAAGGTAACTGATCTCTTTCTGTGAAAGTCTGCGCCATTTGCCCCTTGGCAAGTTTTTTTTTGTGAGACCGGCAAAGACCACCCTGTCGAGTTTTACCACGCCATAGGCATATTGCTCAAAAATCCTTCTGACCACACGGTTCTGGCCGGAATGCAGTTCGATCCCAACTTCTCGCTTATCATCCGGATTGGCGTAGTCGATCTTGTCGGGACGAAGCATTTTTCCGTCAATGCTCACGCCTTTGGCAATATTTTCAAGATCGGTCTTGGCCAGGGGGCGATCAAGGTGAACGTGGTATATTTTTCTGATCCCATACCGTGGATGACTCAGCTTTTTAGTGAGTTCACCATCATTGGTAAGCAGGAGGAGGCCTGTGGTGTTTCTGTCGAGCCGGCCCACGGGATAAAGGCGCTCCCTGAAATGGTTGCCAAGCAGGTCGAGCACTGTTTTGCGTTGCTGCGGATCATCTGCCGTGGTGATGTAGTCTTTGGGTTTGTTGAGCAAAACATAAACCTTTTCTTCGTGTGTAAGCTTTTTTCCACCATAGCTTACGGTGTCATGCGGTTTCACTTTTGTCCCCAGTGCAGTCACCACTTCACCATTCACCTTGATCTTGCCTTTGCTGATCAATTCATCGGCTTCCCGCCTGGAACAAACACCTGCGTTCGCAATGAATTTATTGAGTCGCATGTGATCATCCGCTTCAACAACACCCTTTTTTGGTTGCCTGATTGGCCTGGTGTTTTTTTTTGGTTTGCTCGAATGGCGTTGGATTCTGTTTTTCATGACCGTTGTAATGGAGGTGATAAGGATTGTCTGAAATAAAAAAAGGCGCTGCTGCGCCTTTATAACGTTGACTAAGGTAGTTTTATTCCACCAGTTTGTTTAATTGCTCAAAAGCATCATTCACCCTGGTCAGCAGCTCACTGTAAAGGTCCCGGTAATAGGCCTTGAGTTTTTTGCCTTTTGGGGGATCTACATCCGGCTGGTTGACTTTTTCGACCAGCTCTTCCCTGAATACCAGCATTTCTTTGATTAATTTGTCCATCTGGGCCTGGATTTTTTCATCTTTGCTGGATTGATGCATCAGACTTGTCCCAATCACCTCATCTATCAAATAGTTGATGTCTTTTTTCAGGTTTTTTTTGCTTGCCATGACTCTGAGTTATTAAAATGTAAGATAAAGTTACTAAAAATCGATGATTTCCACATCAAAAATGAGCACTGAATTTCTCGGGATGTCTCCAATTGTTTGTCTTCCGAAGCCCAGTGCAGATGGGACAAAGATTGTACCAGTACCGCCACGCCGGAATTCCATGACACCATATTTGAGCCCCCTGACCACGCTTGATAAATTTACATTTTCTGGAACGCCAGGGTTGTGAAAGAATTCTCCGTTAAGAAAATAGCCTGTATGAATCATTTGCACTCTGCTTTGCTCATGTGGCCGTTGTTCTCCGCTTCCGGGTTTATCTATGTAAACAAATACGCCCGATTCAAGCTCATAATAGCCCTCTATTTGGTTTTCCTGGAGGTAATCCAGTATTTTATTGCGGTCGATTTCGGCTCTCTCTGAGTCACTTTCAATGTCGCATGCAACATTTACAAGCAAAAGAAAGGGCATGCAGACTATCAGCAAGATTGTTTTTGTGGATATGGAACTTGTTCTTATCATAAATGTCTCAACCATATAATTTCTGGATGATTAACAAGAAGCAAACAAGCAATGGGATCTGTCTGATCAGGCAGAGAAAGAACCATTGGCTGTCAACGTGCTAATTGTTTGCGATGTGCAGCATCCAGGTCAAATGCACAATACAAAATTAATAAAAATATGGTTAAGGCTTGGTTAAACCTTCATAAAAAGCTTGTTTTCAAGAAGCAAAGAAGCACATTTTACGCAATGAGAATAAGCCATCAGTCTACATTGTCATGCAGGAATGAATTATTTGATTTGATTTGCGTTTTTTTATCACCTGTATCGTTAAGCGTAAAACGTGATATCTGACTTTCATTGCTCGGAGGTATGGGGTTCAGATGGACATTGCGCCGGACATAGGCCGGTTGTTTTTCCAGGTCAGCAAGGCCTTCGGGCGTTTTAAGCTGTATGCTAAGGCTTTTTAGACGTTCTTCCCGCTCCCTGATCTGCTGTTGCAAGTCTTCTTCAGATATATGGCTGTCTTGTTCGGTGCCCTTATGGACTTTTTTGGCCTGCGTCAACAGGTTCTCTTTAAATTTATCGGCCGCGTCGGCAGTTGCGGTTTTGGGTTCAGCATGCCACTGTTTATCCGATTTGGGCTTGCTTTTTTGTTCAGTCTTTTTTACGCGCAACTTCATTCCTGCCGGTAGGGTTTCTTCTTTTGCTTTATCAAAAGGACCATTCCATTCCATGGTATTTGACTCCACATTTTCATCAAGCACCATCACCTTCTTTTCTTTTTCCTCATCACCCAGTTTGTTTCTTGCATCAAAACCAGTAGCTACGATTGTGACACTAATCTTAGACTCCAGGCTTTCATCCTTGCTAAGGCCCCATATGATTTCTGCCGATGAGCCGGCTTCCGCCTGAATGAAATCTGTGATCTCAGATATTTCATCCATCAGGATTTCCTCTTTGCCGCTGGTAATGTTGAGCAGGATGTTTGTAGCCCCTTTGATTTGATTATCATTGAGCAATGGTGATGAAAGCGCTGATTCAACTGCTTTTATTGACCTGTCATTCCCTTCTGCATTTCCACTTCCCATAATGGCTACACCACTGTCATGCATCACAGTACTGACATCTGCAAAGTCGACATTGATGTTGCCTGTCAGCGTGATGATCTCTGCGATGCCTTTGGCGCCGGTAGTCAGCACATTGTCTGCTTTGGCAAATGCCTCTGAAATGGACAGGTTTCCGTAAAGTTCCCGCAACCTGTCATTGCATATGACCAGGAGGGTGTCAACACCTTCAGATAATTCTTTGATCCCCTCTTCTGCCTGCTGCTTCCTCTTCCTGCCTTCAAATGAAAATGGGATGGTGACAATGGCCACGGTAAGAATACCCATATCTTTGGATGCCCTGGCGATGATCGGCGTAGCTCCTGTACCTGTGCCTCCGCCCATACCTGCTGTGATAAATAGCATTTTCGTATTGGTCCCAAGGACCTCTTTGATCCTGTCGATGTCTTCGATGGCAGCTTTGCGTCCAACTTCGGGTATGCTTCCGGCACCACGGCCTTCAGTGAGGCTTACACCGAGCTGGATCTTACTTGGAACCGGACTCGCTTCCAATGCCTGCGCATCGGTGTTGCAAACAAAAAAGTCTACACCCTCTATGCCTTGACGAAACATGTGGTTGACAGCGTTGCTGCCACCACCGCCCACACCCATCACTTTGATGATGGAGCTTTGGTTTTTGGGTAGGTCAAAATTGATCATGTCTTTTGTCATAGCTAATCGGTGTTTAATATGATTTAACTGGTGTTTATTGAATTCAAGTTTAGTCTGTATGCTCATTAAAGGCATGAACAATACAGGTTAGTCATCAACGTCTTTTTCAAAAAAGTCCTTCCCTTTGGAAAAGATCCTGTCCAGAAAACTTTCCCGCTGAGGACTTTTTTTATCAGGTGCTTGTTTTTGCATTTTGCTCTTTTCAATGGCATCAAATCCTTTGATCACCAAGCCGATGCCTGTTGCATGCATCGGACTGCCCGTCTCTCCGCTCAGTGATTTAGCCAGGTGCTCGTTCGGGTAACCGATCCTGGTATCCATACCTGTGATGAACTCCGTAAGCTGTGCCGCATGCTTTAACTGGCTGCCACCTCCGGTAAGTACGATTCCGGCAATAAGCTTTTTCTCATAACCGCTGGTTTTCACCTCATAATAAACATGCTCAATGATCTCTTCCATGCGTGCCTGGATAATGCTCGCCAGGTTGCGCAAGGAGATCTCTTTGGGCTCGCGACCCTTTAATCCCGGAATAGATACAATCTCCTCATCTTTGTTCTCACTTGCCAGCGCAGAGCCAAAGCTTTTTTTCAATGCTTCGGCCTGGTTGCGGATGATAGCACAGCCCTCCTTGATGTCTTCTGTGATGGTATTGCCACCGAGAGGAATCACCGCAGTATGCCGGATGATCTCATCCTGAAAAATGGCCATATCCGTTGTGCCACCACCTATGTCAACAAGTACGACACCGGCTTCTTTCTCCTGCTGGCTAAGTACCGCCTCGGCCGATGCCAGGGGCTCCAAAATCAGATCTGTCACCTCCAGGCCAGCTTTCTTTACACACTTTTTGATGTTTTTTGCCGCAGCAATCTTGCCTGTGATAATATGAAAATTTGCTTCAAGACAATTGCCGGCCATCCCGATTGGTTCGCGAATACCCTGTTGCCCGTCAATGATGTACTCCTGCGGAATCACATGAATGATGTCCTCACCCGGAGGCAAAGCCAGTTTGTACATGTTGTCGATCAGGCCGTTGATGTCATCAGAAATGATTTCCTCCTCAATATCGTTGCGCATAATGCTTCCCCGATGCTGCAAACTCCGGATATGCTGTCCTGCAATGCCTACATTGACAACTTTGATTTCCACCCCAGACGCTTGTCCGGCATCAGAAACGGCTTTTTCTATGGAGTTCACCGTATGTTGTATGTTTTCAACAACACCCCTGTTTACGCCAAGCGAATCGGTTTTTCCCATTCCAAGAATTTCGACCTTGCCATATTCGTTTCTGCTGCCCACGATACAGGCTATTTTTGTTGATCCGATATCCAATCCTACAATGATTTCAGAAGAGTTCATGTGTTAATCATTTTAATATTATGGTCACATGGAGCTCGCCATGCAATGATTTTTGTCTTTTGTGTTCGTGTTGTTTGGCATGGCTCGGTTCATGTGGTAAAAATTTTAATATTTTGGTCACATGGAGCTCGCCATGCAATGATTTTTGTTTTTTGTGTTCGTGTTGTTTGGCATGGCTCGGTTCATGTGCTAATCATTTTAATATTATGGTCACATGGAGCTCGCCATGACATAATCATGATCTTGTTTGTCAATTCGTTGATATGGTTTGGTTCATCACAATACCTATTTTGTACAAATGACCTGGTTTGCATAGGCAATATTTATCCGGTTATAATAATGCCATCCAACTTGTGAGATTCCACCGGTATAAAAATGCCTGAGCTTATTGAATTTTTTCTCGATGTCAATAGCCTCACCAAATTCGATGATGTGTGCACCATCCTTTGGTGTGAGTTCAAATTGTCCGTCCCGGCGAACATAGATGTGATCAATAAAGGCACTCCAAAACTTGTCACCTGATATATATTGCGCCAGATCATAAAGGCCTTGTATGCGTTTCCCCATATGTGTATCCCGCGCAATGGCCGTTTGCAGGTGAGCATCAGTGCCATCTGGCGCCAGGCTGATGTCTCCGCTTGCCAGCATTACGCGTGCAGTGTATTTATCGGACAATGGGAAGATCTTTCCTTCAAAGCCGATGTAAAAACTCTGATTTTGGTTGTTGACTATCCGCACCATGGGTTCAAGCAGCGTAATGTCCACATGGACAGATGCGTCAATGGTGCGGTATACAGCTGCATGGTCTACCCACGGAATATTGCTTACGAGCTCATGGATCTGTTGAAGGTTTTTCTGATCTATAATCCGGCCTTCCAGACTATCCATTTCTTCCACAATGATATGGCGCACTTGCTCCGGTGTTATGAAATACTGGCCATTCCTGCTTTCTACACGAATAAAAAGCTTTTCGGTGGTTTTTTGCATGTTGCTTGAGGCGGAAAAGCCCAACAGCAGAATAATGCATGTCAACACTGCGCCGCCTGCTATGCTTTCAATGATTTTTTTCTTCATGATCCTGCTGGTTCTCATTTTTTGTAGCAACTCATGTTGGAGTGCCTGTTTTTTTTTTCACCTGGCTGTCTTTTTCTTAAACAATTCGGTGATGGACGCAGTAAAACGGTCAATATTTCCTGCACCCATTGTAATTAATACCTCCGGGCTCCTTTCCCGGATTGCATTCAGCAAATCTTCTGCTTTGCAATATGTTGCTTTTGGCATGTTGATCTTTTTGAGCAACATGCCGGCATTGATTCCGGGCATGGGCGTCTCGCGTGCCGGATAAATATCCATAAGAATCAGTTCATCAAGTGCCTTCAGGCTTTCTGCAAATTCATCAGCCAGGTCTCTTGTTCTTGAATATAGGTGGGGCTGAAAGACCCCTGTAATCTTTTTCCCTGGCCACATCTCCCTGGCTGCTTCTATGGTAGCTTTGATCTCCTCCGGGTGATGGGCATAGTCGTCAACATACACGGTGCTTGCATTCTGGAAGCATATCTCGAAACGTCTTTTTACTCCGGTAAAGCTGTTCAGGGCCTTGATGATACCGGATGCCTCAACGCCTGCCTGATGTGCTAAAGCAGCAGCTGCCAGGGCATTTTCCAGGTTGTGGTATCCTGGATGCTGTATCTTAAGCCCCTCAGCATATATCCTGCCGCATATCCTGGCCTGGTATCGTCCGTCGCTGATCGTGTGGTTTTCCAAGTAATAATCGGCTTCTTCACTCAAATGGTAATACAGCTCATTGCCGTGCCAGCCCTTGGTGTTTGTCAGCTTTTTGTTGGTGATCAGCGTACCATCATCCGGAAGCCGTTCTGCAAAGAGGCGAAAGGACTCCAGCAATTTATTCCGGCTGCCGTAAATGTCGAGGTGGTCTGCATCCATTGAGCTAATCAGGGCTATCTGGGGTGAAAGCTTAAGAAAAGAGCGATCAAATTCATCCGCTTCTGCTATCAGCCACGCAGCATTAGTATCTCCTATATAATTGGTGTTGTAATTTGTGGATATCCCACCAAGAAATGCCATACAGGGAACACCTGCACTCTTCATGATATGGGTAACCATGGCCGTGATGGTCGTTTTGCCATGCGTGCCTGCAACTGCAATGGTGGGCAATTCTTCCGAAAGCAGTCCCAGTACCTCTGATCTCTTGTATAAAGGAATGTTTTCTTTGGCAAAGTGACGGTATAATGCGGTGTCTTTGGGCACTGCAGGGGTGTATACCACCAGTTGCGGGTTGGTGCTGATGGTGACGGGATCGTCACTGTGGGTTATGAAGATGCCTTCTTTTCCAAGCTGATCCGTAATTACCGACGGCTGTTTGTCATAACCACACACCTGCACGCCACGGTCATGGAAATAGCGTGCCAGGGCACTCATTCCAATGCCGCCTATACCAAGGAAAAAAATATGTGTTGCGTTTTTAATCATCTGTGTGTCATGACGATTTGTGCCGTTTTTATTATTTCAACCTGCTGTTTATCTGTGTTTTGTTGTTTTTATTTACCAGACTAAGTGCTACACCGGCAATGGTCTCTGCCGCATCGCGGTATGCCATCCCGGCAATCCTTACTTTAAGCTGCTGCTTTTTGTCTTCGTCATTGATCAGGTCAAGAATAACCTGACCCAGCTCGGATTTTACCCGTTCATCCTCAAGCAGGATTGCCGCATGATGGTTAACCAGTGCCATAGCATTTTTTGTTTGATGGTCTTCCGCCACATTGGGCGAAGGAATGAGGACGGCAGGTTTACGCACCGCGCAAATCTCCGACACCGCAATGGCTCCAGCCCTGCTTACGACAACGTCTGCAGCAGCAAAAGCGTAATCCATCCTGTCGATAAACGCGCTTATATATAGCTGACTGGCATCTGTCCCGGCAATAGCCTTCCTGGCTTCCTCCAGGTATGCAGCGCCGGTTTGCCAGATGACCTGAATCCCGCTTTCAAGGAACAGCCGGATATGTCTGGCTACGGCGTCATTAATACTTCCGGCACCCAGGCTGCCACCAGTGACAAACAATACCGGCTTGTTGCCGGATAGTCCAAAATAATGCATGGCCTCCTCAAATTTTCCTTCGGTCTTGATTACATCCTGTCGCACAGGGTTTCCAGTGATAAAGATTTTTTCCTTCGGGAAATATTTTTCCATGTTGCCAAAAGCTACGCAAATCTTACGGGCTTTCTTTGCGAGGATCCTGTTGGTGATGCCCGGGTAGGAGTTCTGCTCCTGTATAAGTACCGGGACTTTTTGGTTTGCCGCTGCCCATAAAAGTGGACCGCTGGCATAACCTCCCACCCCAATGACCACATCAGGCCTGAATCGTTTGACGATCTGCTTTGATGCCGCAAGGCTGCGGATTATCTTCATGGGGAGTAAAAGGTTTTTCCAGCTTAACTTACGCTGAATGCCTGAAATGTCGAGTCCGAGTATATGAAAGCCTGCAGCAGGCACTTTTTGCATCTCCATGCGGTTTTTTGCACCAACAAACAGGATTTGCACCTGGTAAACCTGCCTTTTCAGTGCAGAACCTATCGCAATCGCTGGAAATACATGGCCGCCGGTACCACCGCCGGCTATGATCACCCTGAGATTCTTGTATGTGCCTTTTATATGTTGCATGCCGATTATCCTGGTTATGGATTTAGTTTTGCTGCGACAGTTGTTCCTGAACAGATTCGTGTGGCATATCAGGGATCTCCTGATTTCCTGCTTCTTCATTTGCAGATGCCCGGCTTACGCTTAGGATGATACCCAGTGACAGACTGGTAAACCACAAGGATGTTCCTCCCATGCTGACCAGGGGAAGGGGTTGTCCTGTAATGGGTAAAAGGTTCACTGCCACCGCCATGTTGACCATGGCCTGGAATACCAGGCCAAAACTGAGTCCTGCAGCCAGCAATGCCCCGAACGTGCCAGGGCTTTTGTGTGCAATCTTTATCCCACGGTATAGAATAACCAGGTAAAACAGTAACACCATAAAACCACCTATCAGTCCATACTCTTCGATGATGATGGCATAAATAAAATCAGAATACGCCTGGGGCAAATAGTTTCTTTGGGTAGAATTACCCGGCAACTTACCGATGATTCCACCGGTGGCTATGGCGATCTTTGCCTGGTCAGCCTGATAAGTATCGCCTTGTTCCTGGTTAATAAATGTATTGACCCTGTTTTGCCAGGTCAGTGTCCGGCCTTTTTCAGGCAGAGCCATCATGATGGCAATAAAAAGTGCAGCTCCCACTACACCGATACCAATCAGTGACATGATGTAGCGAAACCTGACCCTGGCAATAAACATCAGTACGATACAGGTGGTGAATAGGATGGCGGCTGTGGAAAAGTTGGCAGGTAAAATCAAGGAACACACCAGCAGTACGGGTATTACGGCGGGCATAAACGCGCCCCGAAAGTCTTTAATGTAATCCTGCTTGCGTGTGAGGATACGCGCAAGGTATACCACCAGTGCGAATTTGGCAAAATCAGAACTCTGAAACGTGATGTTAATCACTGGCAGTGTGATCCAACGGTATGCTTCATGGATATTTGTGCCCCTGAACAAGGTAAATATAAGCAGGGGGATGGCTATAAACAAGGCAAGTTGTGAAATGCGTGAGTAATATGGATACCTGACTTTGTGTGCAAGATACATCAAAGCAAGCCCAAAACCGATGATGATGGCATGTTTGATCAGATAATACTCCGCATTACCGGCCTGAAGCCGATAAGCCAGTGACCCTGTTGAACTGTAAACCGCAAGAATGGATATGATATACAAGAACCCTACCATCACCCAGATGGTGCGATCACCCTTAAAATGTGTCCATATTTTCTGCATTGCTTATTGTCCGGATTTGCAGCCTGCTGGTCAGCATGCTTTTGACCAGCCATGTGGCTTATTATAATGCATATACATTTGATTTGAATTGATTTCCTCTGTCAGCAAAGTTTTCAAACAAATCAAAACTCGGGCATGCTGGTGAGAGCAAAACGGTGTCTCCCGGATCTCCCAACCCATATGCCATATTCACAGCTCTCTCCATGCTCCTGGTTTGATAAATGGATACCATGACTTTCTGCATTTGACTGATCAGGTTTGTACCATCTGCTGACAAGCATATCAGTGTCTTAACCTTTTTTGCTACAAGTGGCAGGAGGGATGAATAATCATGACCTGAATCCCTGCCACCGGCAATCCAGATCACTGGCTTGTCTTGGCTTTCAAGGGCAAACCAGGCTGCGTTTACATTCGTTGCCTTGCTGTCGTTAATATATCGGACGCCTCTTATGCAGGCCACATCCTCCAGCCGGTGTGCCTGATTCTGAAATCCATTTAAGCTGTTTTTGATTCCCGTCTTGCGCACATCGAACAACCTGGAGGCAATGGTCTTTGCCATTCCGGCATAATTGCCCCCGCTTTCTTTCAATGTCTTTTCCAAAAGATCCATATCCTATTCCTGTCTTAGTAGTTGTAAGCATGAATGTTCATTCTTCCTTGTAACTCACCTGCACATCTTATCAACACGTAATTCTATCAGCCCTTCATCCCTGGTAATCCGGTTGCACTCTTTACCGCTCAAAAACGGTAACCAGTGAATTCCTCCCTGCGTTCGGTATGATGAAGTATCGGTGCTCAAGTCATCCCGACCGCATCCAATCTATCTAAGCTTCAGTGTTATCACTGAAAAAATCGCCAGCATGATACCCACAATAAAAAAACGCTGCACTATTTTAGCTTCATGCAATCCTTTTATCTGAAAGTGATGATGTATGGGAGCCATTTTAAAAATCCGCCTCCCCTCACCAAACCTTCGCTTGGTAATCTTAAACCAGGTCACCTGGATGATTACGGACAAGCTTTCTATGAAAAAGATCCCGCATAATATCGGAATCAGCAATTCCTTTCTGATGACTATGGCGAACACTGCGATGATGCCCCCGAGGGACAGGCTGCCTGTATCACCCATGAATACCTGTGCAGGGTAGGAGTTGTACCATAGAAAGCCGATGCAGGCTCCCACAAAAGCAGCGATAAAAACTACCAACTCACCCGTATGGGGGATATACATGATGTTGAGGTAGTCTGCAAACAGCACGTTACCACTCACATAGGCCAGTACTCCCAGTGTTACCCCAATGATGGCTGATGTGCCGGTAGCCAGGCCGTCAAGTCCGTCTGTAATGTTGGCGCCATTCGAAACGGCAGTGATGATCAGGATCACGATGGGAATGAACACCAGGAAGGCCCATCTTTCGTACCCATCCCCCAAAAATGCGATCAATCTTGCATAATCAAATTCATTATCCTTAAAAAATGGAATTGTTGTCTTTGTTGATTTCTCTGATTCCATGGGAAACGGGGAGTCAGGTCTGACAAAGCCATCCAGTTCCAGCAATTCATCAGTGGTGGCGTATTCTGCAGGGAACTCAGCTTTTTCCCTGATCACAACCCCCTCATGGAAGTATAATGTGGAGCCCACGATGATCCCCAGGGTGATCTGTCCAATGATTTTAAATCGGCCATGCAGGCCTTTTTTATCTTTTCTGAACACTTTGATGTAATCATCAATGAAGCCGATGATGCCAAGCCATAAGGTGGAAATGAGCATCAGGATAATATAAATGTTATTCAGCCTGGCAAAGAGCAATGTAGGGATGACGATGGCGGCAATAATGATCAGTCCACCCATGGTAGGTGTGCCTGCTTTACTTTGCTGTCCTTCCAATCCGAGGTCGCGTATGGTTTCTCCAACCTGTTTTTTCTGTAAATAATCAATAATGCTTCTGCCAGTGATCATGGTGACAATCAGAGAGACGATTACGGCCATGCCGGCCCTGAACGAGATGTATTGAAACACCCCGGTTCCGGGAATATCATATACCTTGTCCAGGTATTCAAAAAGCGGGTACAGCATGATTACTTATTTAACAGTTCCTGTAAAACAGCTTTGTCATCAAAGGGTATTCGTTTACCCTTGATGTCCTGGTATTTCTCGTGTCCTTTTCCTGCCACCAGCACGATGTCATTTTTTCTGGCCATCACCCTGGCGATTTTCATGGCTTCTTTCCGGTTGATGATGGTCACATATTTATTTTTCATTGCAGGGTCAAGCTCCAGGCCTTTGATCATGTCCTGGATGATGGCTTCCGGATCTTCAAAGCGGGGATTGTCGCTTGTAAAGATTACCTGATCACTGTATCGGGCAGCGATGGTGGCCATCGGAGCGCGTTTGGCCTTGTCACGATCTCCGCCACAACCAATTACCGTGATTATTTTTTCATGTGTGCCGCGCAAGTCCTGTATGTTTTTCAGGACATTTTGCAAGGCATCAGGTGTATGTGCATAATCGACGATGCCAATGATGCTGTCTTTTCCCACAAAAAAATCGAAACGGCCTTCAGGGGCTTCACAACCTGAGATGGCTGCCAGCAATTCATCTGGCGCCTTGCCGAGTATACGGCCAGATCCGTAAACAGCCAATATGTTATATGCATTAAATGTTCCGGTAAGCTTACACCACACCTCGTGGCCGTCTATCATCAGATGAAGGCCTGCAAAGGTGTTTTCAAGCAGCTTACCCTTATAGTCTGCAATGGCCCTTAAGCTATATGTGACTGGCTTCACTTTGCTGTTTTGCATGATGATCATGCCGTTTTTGTCATCCAGGTTGGTGAGTGCAAAAGCATTTTTTTCAAGCGATTGGAAAAGGCGCTGCTTGGCTTGCAGATACTCCTTGAACCCCTGATGGTAATCCAGATGGTCGTGTGTGATGTTGGTGAAAATGGCTCCAGCGAATCGCATACCTTCAGTCCTGGCCTGATCAAGGGCATGTGAACTCACCTCCATGAAAACATATTCGCAGCCTTCACCGGCCATTTGGTGCAGAAGACTGTTGAGTGTTACAGGATCCGGAGTGGTGTAGCTTGTGTCCAGCATTTTTGCACCAATGCGATTACCTATTGTGGATATCAGTCCGCAGGGGTGACCTAATTTGGTGAAGACCTCATAGAGTAAAAAAGCCACGGTGGTTTTCCCATTTGTGCCGGTAACGCCAACCACCTGGAGCTTTTCCGTGGGTTGGTCGTAAAAGTTGGAAGCGATCCACCCAAGCGCCTTCCGGCTGTCTTCAACCTCCACATAAGTGACATCAGGATTGGTCACTGAAGGTGTTTCTTGGCAGACTATGGCAGTGGCACCCTTTTCGACGGCCTGGTCAATATACTGATGACCATCTTGGGTAAGCCCTTTCACAGCGACAAAAAGCGACTTCCGGGCGACATTGCGACTGTTATCCGTGACTGCACGGATATCTCGTTGCAGGTCGCCAGTGGTTTTTCTGATACCTGTTTTATATAAAACGTCTGCCAATGTTTTTTTCATGACAATTCAATCTCTATGATACTTCCTTCCTTTATTCGGGAGCCAGCCCGTGGGTGTTGCCTGCTCACCGTGCCCCTTCCCCTGTACAAAACCCTGAGTCCGGCATTTTCCAGTATGTACATCGCATCGCGTATGCCCATCCCCTCCACGTTGGGCACCAGGTTTTCAATATATTCCCGCTCGCGGAGCTTTACCGTATCCTGGCTTACTCTTGCTTCCACCCAGCTGGTGTTTGCCTCGTCAATGACGAGAGCACCCAGGGCATGGTATATTGCCTTGACATCCTCGGGGCAGGCATTGCGGAACCTTGGCAGGGCTGCCACCGCCGGGGCTGTGGCTGGTGCTTCAATGTCGGGCAGGAACATGCGGGCAGCGAACATTCTGTCTG
>PWNO01000295.1 GCA_003557765.1 Bacteroidales bacterium | reverse complement strand
TTTTAAGTTTTTCATAAAAATGGTTGTTTTTTGGTTGATAAAAATTGTAATGATAGCCATTGGCTGATTTCTGAAACCAAAGAAAGGAAGTCGCCAATCATTTAACAAATATTTAACTACAACATGGTTGCAACATTTTAAAAACACCATACATCATAACTACATCAAAGGAATTACAAGCATCTGTATTTTAATATAATATAATAAAATATCAGAATAAGCAGGTTTCTCACTGGCTTTTTTTAACTCTTTATGACATAAGGTGTTTTTGTTCAGGAAGGCTGCCTGGAAAAGGTATATTCTAACTTGAAAACCCAAAATATTTGGGATTGGTTATGTTCAGGCGAAACTTTGTACAAAGGCCTGTGCGGCAGAAATAATTCTCGGTGCGAAGCAAAAAATCAGTGAAAAATCCACCTCCTTATTGAATAGATTGTAGGATTTTAGTGAATATATTATCACTAAAAAGTCATTAGGAATTCGGTAAGGTTCGTTTCCTGGTCAAGTTGCATTTTTTTTCTAAGCCTGTAGCGACTGATCTCAACACCTCGTATGGAAATATTCATCAATGGTGCAATTTCCTTGGTTGAGAGGTTCATTCGCAGATAGGCACACAGGCGCAATTCCTTTGGTGAAAGGGTTTCGTAACTGTTTTTAAGCCTTGTGATGAAATCCTGGTGCACTTCATCAAAATAGCTATTGAACAGTTCCCAGTGCTTTTCGTTCTTTAATTCCCTGTTTACCTTCTTTAGCAGGGCCTGGATGTTCATTTTTTCAGGGTGGTCAGCAGGGATACTCTGCAGCAGCTTGCTCAGGTCGTTTTTCAGGGTGGTGAGGGTCTTGTTTTTCTGGATCAGGTGCATGGTGGCGTTGGCCAGCTCCTTGTTCTTGTGTTGCATTTCGCTGGCCAGGCTTTCGTTGCGCAGCTCCATGATCTCTTTTTCGCTGAGGGCGGTCTGTTCCTTAAAAATCTGTTCCCTTCGCGCCAGCCTTTTCTCGTGCCTGATCTTTTCCCGTTGCCTTATCCTGAGTATTCTACGCCTTATATAATAGGCATTGGCAGTAACTGTAGCAATGATGAGCAGGGCATAAAATGCAAATGCGGTCTTGGATCGGTAGAGTGGTGGGTTGATGGTAAAGTGAAAACTGCTGATGCTGCTTTCCACGCCAAAGGCATTCCTGGCTTTTACCCGGAACACGTAATCCCCTTCACGCAGGTTAGTATATTCCTTGAAATTTAATTCGCTCCAATCTGACCACTCGGGATCAAATCCCTCGAGCTTGTAAGAAAAACTTATGATGTTGGGGTTCTCATACATGGGGGCTGTAAATACCAGGCTTACGGAGTTTGCACCAAAAGGCAGCTCAAGCATCTGCGCGCGGTTTTCCAAGATTTCATCACTGTATGCAAAAAATGACAGGCCCTCCTGTCTTCCATAAAAAGAAACCTGTTCGAAACTGACTTTTTCCGTACGGTGGTATTCATTGATGATGGTCGGGTCATAATGGATCAGCCCAAGCTGCGATCCGATGAATACGTTGTTGGCGTCAAGAATGAAGATGTTTTGAAAAGCTGGAAGTAAAAAGGCATTGATCCGCTTGAAAGGAGCGGTAATGTCCCGGAATGTGCCATCTTCAAGTCTTCTGAGGAGTCCCATGAATTCATAGGTGTAATACCACAGGTTTCCACGCGTGTCCTGGTGTACTTTGTCAATAAAACCTTTATTCTCAAATAAGCGATTTATTTCCGGATCGGTATCAAATGTACCCTGGCCGTGATTGTATGTGAAAAAACCATCATGCGAGGAAACCACCATTTCCCCATTTACCTCGTGCAGGTTATAAGGTAATGCTTCCGGCAAGCCCGCATCGCCACTGAAAAAATCCACCTTTGTGATTTCTGAAAAATCAGCAGAAGCTTCAAGTCTGAACAGTCCTTTGTATCCATGTGACACCCAAATCAGGTCCTGGTTGTCCATAAACACGTGTCTGCTCGACTCCCTGAAGCCTTTAACCTCATCCAGAAAATGCCATCTGTTGCCAATTTTCTGAAGCCTCACCAGACCAGAAAAAGTTCCGGCAATGACAAGGTCTTCATGGCCGGGAACCTTTAGAAAAGACCAAAATCCTCTTATGTCAGCTATCTGATGGGCATGGAAGTCATCGATTTGAAAACTGCCATAATTGTGTCCACAAAGTAAGGCGTCATCAATGACTTCGAGGCTCCATACCTGACCTTCAGTGCCTCTGATCAGCTGAAACTCCGGAAGATCATACTGTTGCTTGCTGAGCTCTTCCAGCCTGAGACCAAAGAGCCCCTGGTTAGTGCCTACATATAAAATATCCTTATGCACGACAGTAGCATAGACACTTTCAATGTGAAAATTATGATTGAGTATGGAGAAAGGCGAATTGACCTCTATGTAATCTATGCCATTATCCAGCGCCATCCACAAATTATTTTTCCGGTCTTCGAATAATGCCAGCACCGTATTGTTCTGCAATCCTTTTGACCGGTTTATGTGCTGTAATAAATTCCCTTCCTGGTCAGTAATGAAAACCCCGTTGCTGATGGTCCCAATGGCCAAATTGTTATCGGAAAGCCTTATCCCTGAATAGGTATTATAATGCTTAAGCTTCTGGTTTATCTGGTTTTCCCAAGGCTTGAGTACCTTACCGTCCCACAGGAAAAACCCTTCACTGGCAGTACCAATAAGCAAATCAGTGCTGCTGTGAGGTATGATGCAGGCAATTTCTTGTTGTAATAATACCGGATGGTCGGTAACCAGATACAAGCTGTCATTTTCAAGGAGCATCAGGCCACTATCCCGTTCAACCAAATAAAATGCTCCATGCGCCTTTTGCATGAACCCGAATTCGTTTTCAGGGGAAATGACATGCAATTGATCATTTTTAAGTATAAAAATGTAGGAGAAAGATTGAAAGATGATGCGCCCCTGATCATCCTGGTAAATATTCCATATCTCATCAAAATCATCATATTCGGAGGGAATGAGGTGGTTGAGGGAGTGCCAGGCAAGCTCCCCCTTTTTATTGGGTGCAAGGAAGCCAATCTCTTCATAAGCACCGGCATATATGGTATCACCCACAGCCAATACAGACCGTACAATGGAGCCGTTGGGCATCGGGTAGGTGCTCCAACTTGTTCCATTGTATTCCAGGACCCCATCGTTGTTGCCAAAGTACATAAAACCCCGGCGGCTTTGTGTAACAGCCCAGTTTTGTGTGCTGGCATCGTATTCATGCGTGGGATGGTTGATAATGGAAGGCAAACCAATGTCCTTGATCTGGGCCTTAGCGTCAACAAAAAGCAGGCTCAGAAAAATCAGGATAATATGTTTCAGATATATGGTTTTCATGATTTGAGGCAGGTGCTCAATAGCTGCTATGCTTTCTTGACCTCTACACTATTATGAGAAATGACCAAATGTTCCAAGGATCAGAATCCCATAAAAGAGCAGGTGAAAATAAATATTTTTTTTATTTTGACAAAGGCTGTGTGTTAAATGATTATGCATGCACATGAATAACGCTGGTTACCCATACAAAAGAATGCTAACGCGGAACAGACAACCCTGGGGTTAAACATAAATAGCTAAAAATAGATCCTATACGTCATCATAGGCATAAACCCCATCTGGTAAGCCGTGGTCACCTCTGATTCTGCATTGTTCCAGTTCCTGGTGAAGATGTTTTGCTGGTTTGTGAGGTTTTGCAGATCAAGTCCCCATTCCTGGTTGATGTGTTGTCCGTTAAGCCGGAAGGTAATCCGGGTATTCAGCCTGAAATAGTCGGGGTGCCTGTTTTCATATGCGTTTGACCAGCGGTACACAACACCCTCTTGCTCAGCTGAGGCCTCTGCGTCGATGGGAAGGTATCGGTTGCCACCCGCGTACACCAGGTTGGCGTCGATGGATAGCAGCGACCGCTTCCCAAGCTGCCATTCATATCCACCCAGGAGGTTAAAAACAAAGTTGTTGTTGAAAACTGAATTGCGCCGCACTCCGTCATAGCCCCTGTATTTTGCATCGAAGACCGAAGCTGTGAACAGGTAATAAAAACCGTCTTGCAGGAATTTTTCAAGCGTCATCTCGACGCCTTTGTTCTCTCCCGTACCCTCATTAACCATCTCATGGAATACATGCAAAGTAAACCCGCCACCCTGGCTGAGCAATGAATATTCGGGCTGCCGGTGAGATACGGGGATGTCATATAAACGCTGATAATAAATATCAGCCTTTAATCGGTGTCCTTCGCCCAGCAACCGGTCGTATCCACCAACCAGGTGAAGGCTCCTGGAGAAATCCAAGTCCCTGTTGGTTTGCCGGTAAATTTCCTGTACCGTATCGATCAATTCTTCCATGAAGTAGATCCCATGCATTTGACTGTGCAGTCCTGCGCCCAGGTTTATGGATTGCCCTTCTCTGAAACTCCATTTGAGCCCCAGGCGTGGTTCAAGGGCACGGCTGTCGTTCAGGAAAAGGCGTGAGGCATGTACCCCGGTGTTCAGACTTACGTCGTTGGAAAAGCGATGCTGCCAGTTGAAATGCATGCGGGCCATGTGAAAGTTGCCCTCGGTGTTCATGTAATAGAAATGCGCATCCTGCGCTTGTGCGTATTCCTCGCCCACAAATTTGACGTCATAATAGTCATATACAAACCCGGCCTGGATGAAGTTTCTGGAGTTAAGGCGATTTGCATATTTCATCGACAAGGTTTGCTTTATTTCATGTCCCCGTTCGATGATTTGTTTCTCATCGGGACTTATCGACAGGTCATAGATATCGGCTTTGTTCTGTATGCCAGTAATAGCGAGGGTTGTGGTAATTCTGGCATCCTCTGAGAGAAAATGCAGGTGGCTGAGGCCGGCCACACCTGTCCTGGCACCAAAATAAAGGTCGGTACCTGAGAACCCGTATTGGGCATCATCCCCTTCGCTGTCAAGCATTTCAATATAGCTGTCACCCCCCAGCCCGAAAAAAGTAATGCGTCCGCTGCTAGTCGGAAAGTTGAATTTAAAGGAAAGGTCTTTGTATTCCGGGATGGCAGTTCCTGTTCCGAAGCTCATTCCGAAGGCGTGCAGAGCCTCCATGGTGCTGTAGCGCGCGTTGACCAGGTAAGAAGAGCGGCTGTTTGCGGAAAACGGGCCTTCTGCTCCAAGCTCAAAACCATTAAATCCTACCTGTCCCATGTATTCGTGCTGTTCATTGTTGCCGTTGCGCATCCGCAGATCAAAGGCACCGGCAAGGGCGTTGCCAAATTCTGCCGGGAATGCCCCGGTGTAAAAGTCGGAGTTGGTGAGCAGGTTGTTGTTCAGCATGCTCACAGGTCCACCGGTGGAGCCCATCGAGCCGAAGTGGTTGGGATTAGGGATGTCTATGCCTTCCAGTCGCCAGAGCAGGCCGGAAGGCGAGTTGCCCCTGATCACGATGTCGTTTCTTTGGTCGGATGGAGCGCTAATCCCTGCGTAGTTGGAGGCCATCCGGGATGGGTCTCCGAGGCTGCCGGCAAAACGCTCCGTTTCTTCTATGGTAAATGAGCGTGCACTTACCAATGCAAGCTCATTGATGGGCTGGTCTTTCCGCGCATCCGGCCTGACCTCCACATCGCTTAACTGGGTAACCGTTTCTTCCATCCGAACGGTGATCACAAGCTCACGACCGCTTGTCACCAACAGGTTGCTGACTTGCTGTGTTTCATAGCCTACCATGCTCACTTGCACGTCAATACGTCCTACAGGGACGTTCTCCAAGCGAAACCTGCCTTCCAGATCCGTTGCAGTACCTTTTAGTGGATCGCTCTCTGGGATGATCACCGTGGCTCCAGGCAATGGCACCTCAGTTAGTGCATCAATGACCTCGCCGCGGAAAGTTTGTACATAATCATTGGCGAAGACGGTAGCATGATGACAGGGCAAGACAAGCACCATCAAAAGGAAGCAAATAAAGGATGCGGATAATCTCGGCATGATGTATGTTTATTTCGACAAAAGTGTACAAATATATGCATTTTTAGCTGTTCATAGGCATATAATTCTTTGGTTTCCCAATGGGTATGTTTTGAAAAAAACTTGACGTAAATCTTGCCTGAGTTTTAGGGAACCTGAGCCTACGTCAAAACGCATACTTCAACCGTTTAATACTAAAAACAACCAATCAAAATATTTTAGTAAAAAAAAATAGGAAGCCACAGGCTTTCGATGCCTTGCATCTAACCTGGATTAAAAGCATGAATAATACAGGTTAAAATGGCGGGTTGTACACAGAGATGCGTTTTATGCGAGCGGTAGGGTAAAAATGAAGTCGCTGCCCTCGCCAGGGTTACTTTCTACCCAAATTTTGCCTTCCTGCTGCTCTACAAGCTCCTTGCAAAGCACCAGGCCATAGCCTGTACCTTTTTCCCCTGCAGTGCCTTCGGTTGAATACATGCTGCCCAGATCCCATAACTTAGGGATATTATTTGCTTCAATCCCAACACCCTTGTCTGCTACCGTGATCCTGGCAAAACCTTTGTCTTTCGCGGCCTTGATTTGTATCCTTCCTCCGTAAGGAGTGAACTTGATGGCGTTGGCAATCAGGTTGCGCAAAACAGCCTGAAGCATGTTCATGTCGGCAAGCAAAGTGATGTCAGTTGCCCCAGCGCATTCTACCTGTATGTCTTTTTCTGCAGCCTGCGGCATGAGCCCATGAATTACGGGCATGCATGCCTCAGTAAACAAGACTGGAACGGGTCTTGCCTGGGCTTTGCCTGACTGCAGCCTTGCCCAGGATAAAATGTCATTCAATAAAGTCAGTGTATTGTCAGCCTGATCCCTGATTACCTTCACTTGCTCACGCAGCGTCTCCCTGTCCGCATCTGCAATATCATCCAGCAACAATTCTGCAAACCCCATGATGGCGGTAAATGGACTTCGAAGGTCATGGGAGAGGATGGATATCAAGGTATCTTTTGTGGCATTGAGCTCCCGCAGGTTCTGCTCGCTTTTTTTCAGCCTGTGTTCAGCCTGCTTTTTTTCAGTAATGTCTTTGATCATGCCAATGACCATCTTTACCTGGCCTGCATCGTCTTTTGTTGCAGATATCGACACATCACCCCAAACGGTCGTTCCATCCTTGCAAATAAATCTTTTTTCAAGCCGATAGCTTGTTAATCTGTTCTGAATAAGCTTAGAAAAATAATCCTGGGTTTCGGCATAATCTTCTGGGTGCGTTATGTCCCGGATCGTTTTCTGCTGAAGCTCTGCTTGGGGATATCCCAGAAAATCAGCGTGCCATTTATTGTTTAGGATAAACTTTCCGGATGGGTCTGTGATGGTAAAGCCGATGTTGGCATGCTGAAAAATCGTACGGAGTTTTTCTTCACTTTCGCGCAGCGCTTCTTCTGTGCGCTTTCGATCAGTAATATCATGATATACCCCAATTACGGCAATTTCTCCCTGATCGAATGAGATCGGCTGTCCGGATATGGATACATGAAACAATTGCCCGGCCTTGTTCTGGCGAATGGTTTCAAGAAATATGGGTTGGCCTTTAGCCACATCCCTGGTCGCCTGTTCTCCCTCTTGCTTAAAATGATCAGGTACAATCAGGTCGTTAATTTTCTGGCCTTCCGCTTCTTCAATCGTGTAACCAAATTGATCGGCAAACCACTTGTTGAAATCAATTACACGGTCGTCCCTGTCTAACAATACCACACCAGCGGGCACGCTCTGAAAAAGGTGCTCGAAATAAGCCGACCTGCTGCCGGAATCATGGCCAGGATTTCTGGTTGAGTGATGGGCTGGCATATATTGTTAGGTGATTTTTGAATAGCCTGCAAACATAATAAAGAATTATGAATTATCAAACAGATAAAGCTCATTCATACCAGTATTTGAGAGGATTATAACTTTTAAGCCAATCATTTTATGGCAACGTAACACAATCATAATAACATTTATTCCATTATTCAACAAATGAAGCATTAAAGAGATTATTCATCAGCCAAAGTAATTTGGCCACGAGGGTTATAAAAAGAAATAAGGACAGGCTATTGCCCAAGAAGATAGATCGCCGGGCGTTTATGCAGATCCGGGTATCCATGGGATTGCCATTCGGATATGGTCTTCGTATGGACAAATTCGGTGGGCATGCACAAGTCTGCAGCGATACAGAGCCGGGTGTGTGGTTGCGTATGGGCCAGCAAGTCCTTCAGCAGGGTGTTGTTCCTGTAAGGTGTTTCCATAAAGATCTGTGTTGCTCCACTTTGTTTCGCAATTTTGTCCAGGCTTTTGATTTTCCGGATGCGCCCGTCCTGCTGGATCGGAAGGTATCCGTGAAAGCAAAACGCCTGTCCGTTCATACCGGAAGCCATCAGGGCCAACAGGATGGAACTTGGACCCGTTAATGGTTTTACGGGAATATTGCTTCGGTGCGCTTCAGCCACGATGACCTGACCCGGATCCGCAATGCACGGCACACCAGCTTCAGATAACAATCCGATGGAGCGTCCTTCCTTACAGGGAGCTAAAAATGCCTGTAACTCGCCATGGGCTGTATGCTTGTTTAGCAAATAAAAACTGACCGTATCAAAATTTTTGTCATAGCCAGCCCTGCGTAAAAAACGGCGGGCGGTGCGCAGGTTTTCCACGATGAAGGCATCCAGCGAAAGGATCACCAAACGGTTACCCTCTGGCCAGACTGATGACAGGTCCCTCTCCCCAAGCGAAGAAGGAATAAGGTATAACGTGCCGGTAATCTTTGACGATGAATCCTTCATATTGGCTTGTTTTGCATTGCATTCAACCGACAACCCTGGTGCTGTCTCTGCAGGTCTCTTCCGGATAATCATCGGGGCCTGCCAAATTCGGCATTACCCCGGATCATCACCTTCTTCATTCTTCACTAAAATTAATGTATGCTGGCCGCTTGATTCATCCATGGGAGGTTCATCAAGTCTGCATTTCCACCTGAGATGATAATGGCTATGCGCCTATTCCGAAACGGCACCGGGTTGTCTATGATACAGGCGAGTGGCACGGCCGCGCTGGGTTCAACCACAATCTTCATGCGCTCCCAGATCAGGCGCATGGCGCTGGCAATACTATCTTCACTGGCCGTGAGGATGTCTGTTACGCCTTCCATGATGATGGGATATGTTTTGCTGCCCAGGGAGGTGCGCAGTCCGTCAGCAATAGTTTGCGGCTTATCTGACGGAATGAAACGACCCTGTCTGAAGCTTTGGTGCGCATCATCAGCCTTTTCCGGTTCGGCTGCATATACCCTGGTGCCAGGAGAAAAGTACCTGGTGCTGAGAATGCTGCCGCTCAATAAACCGCCACCTCCAACAGGTACCAGCAGGATGTCCGGGCAGCTCACTTCTTCATATATTTCCGCTGCCACGGAAGCCTGCCCGGCAATGATCCGGTAATCATTGTATGGATGGATCTCCGCGGCTCCGGTTTCCCTGACGACCTTTTCCAGGGTGGCTTCCCGGTCGGGAAGGGTAGGGGCGCAGAAACGGATGTTTCCACCATATTGTTCCACCGCTGCCACCTTGATCCGGGGTGCATGCTCAGGCATCACGACGTGGGCCTGTATGCCGCGCATGCGCGCAGCAAGGGACAAGGCCTGGGCGTGATTTCCCGAGGAGTGGGTGGCCACCCCTTTGGATAACTGATCCTGCGGGAGTGTCATCACGGCATGACTGGCTCCCCGAAACTTGAATGCACCGCCTTTCTGAAAGTTTTCACATTTAAAATACAGTGTGGCACCAAACATCCGATCCAGTGTTGAACAAGTCAGTACCGGCGTTCGATGCACGTAAGGAGCTATGACCTCGCGGGCATCCAGAAGCATTTTCTTATCAGGTATGTGTTGCCCTATTTCAACCATTCATTGTATCTTTCAAAAAAACGAATTGCAAATACCAGCTCATGCAATATGCCCTTCATATGGCAACAATTCCTAATAGTCGCCAATATCGCATGGCATTTACTGCGTTCAACCTGTAATCTATTTGTCCCTTCGCTTCGACCGGGGTGAATAGCCGTAAGCATCAAGCCCGATCAAGAAGTTTTTGAATCACTTTACTGCAGCTGCCTTCCAGCATCTCATATACACGATCGAAACCGTCCTTTCCTCCGTAATAAGGATCGGGTACGCGCCTGTTTTCGCCTGGATACAATTCATTCAGGATAAAGTCAACTTTTTGTGCTTGTGCTTGATCCGAAGCAAGGGCAATGACATCTTCATAGTTTTGGCGATCCATGACATAGATCTTGTCAAACTGATCGAAATCCCGCACTTCAAACTGCCTTGCACGCTGATCGGAGATGTCGATACCGTGTTTTCTGGCCACTTCCTGTGATCGCTTATCCGGTGGTTCACCCACATGATATGCTGCCGTGCCGGCCGAATCCACAGAAATGTCGAGTCCTGACTCCCTGGCTTTTTCTCTCATGACCCCTTCTGCCAGTGGCGACCGGCAAATGTTTCCCAAACAAACCATTAAAATGCGCATAATCCAGTATATAGAACGTTAATGTTTATTATCCAAGCCATGCAAAAACTGTTTTACGGAGGAAGATGCTTAATGCATGGCAAGCTCGTCGACAAAAAACTTTATTTTTTTTGCTATGCCGCAAAAACAGGGGCAAGGTTGCAGCGTTACTATGAAATTTCTGTTGCCATAATCAGACATTATGGCTTGCGGGAATCAAAGTATCTGCAGGCATGCCCGTTCACTCGCTGGCAAAAATAACCAAATTAACGGAATGCAATCATATGGGATGAGGAATGCAGATGCATATTGTTGCAGGATGGATCAGGTAATCCTGATGATGTTTTCAAGGTCATCCACGTAGCGTTTAAAACGCTTATCGGTATCTATAAGGTTGCGCACCGTTTTACAAGCATGCAAAACGGTAGCATGGTCCTTATTGCCACATTTATTTCCAATCACCGCGAGGGAGGATTTCGTATAAACTTTGGAAAAGTACATGGCGAGTTGCCTGGCTTGCACCGTTTCGCGTTTTCGGCTTTTCGACTTGAGCTTTTCCAGGGGGATGTCAAAATATTGGCAAACGGTCTTCTGGATATAATCAATGGTAATCTCCTGGGGAGTATGCTTTACGAATTTGTCAATCACATGGGCAGCCAGTTTCAGGTTAATGTCCTTTTTGTTCATGGATGACTGTGCCAGGATGGAGATTAGTGCACCCTCCATTTCGCGGACATTGGTGTTGATCTTTGAGCTGATAAGCTCCAGCACCTCTGTGGGCATTTCAACACCGTCATTGAGGATCTTCTTTTGCAGAATAGCCATGCGGGTTTCAAAATCAGGAAGCTGCAGATCGGCCGACAAACCCCACTTAAACCTGGACAGTAAACGGGGTTCTATGCCACTCATCTCCACTGGCGGCTGATCGCTGGTGATCACAATTTGCTTGCCACTCTGATGGAGGTAGTTAAACAGGTGAAAAAATACATCCTGCGTTTTAGGCTTGCCGGCAAGGCAATGGATATCATCTGCAATCAGCACATCGATCATCTGGTAAAAATGGACAAAGTCGTTTTGGTTGTTGTTCCTGATCGAATCAATAAACTGGTTTGTAAACTGTTCGGCGGTCACATACAACACAGTTTTTTCGGGATAATGGCTTTTCACTTCGATGCCTATGGCATGCGCCAGGTGCGTTTTGCCCAGGCCGTTTCCACTGTAAATGAGTAGCGGATTAAAGGAAGTTTTACCCGGATTTTGTCCCACAGCCAGGCCGGCACTTCGCGCCAGGCGGTTGCAATCACCCTGGATGAAATTTTCAAAATTGTAGGAATCGATCAGCTGGGGATGAATGTTCAGCTTTTTTAATCCGGGAATCACAAATGGGTTGGGCACCGTCCTGGCTTCAACCGAATCCTTGTTCAGGTCAATCGGAATATTGATGGGTGGATTCTTCAGGGCTTTTTTATTCAGGGTGGGTGCGTGCACCGTGAAAGGCTGATTGTGTTGTTTGGACTTGGTATTGTCCATGATGATGCTGTATTCCAGCCTGCCATCCTGTCCAAGTTCCTTTTTGATGGTTTTTTTGAGCAAGTCGATGTAATGTTCTTCCAGCCACTCATAAAAAAACTGACTGGGAACCTGAAGGGTAAGTACATTCTTATTCAGTCGAACCGGTTTAATGGGCGCAAACCAAGTCTTAAAGGCACTAGGACTGATGTTGTCCTTAATGACAGCCAAACATTCTGACCATACCTTTTCGTACGTTTGCTCCATGCCGTGTTTTGGTTTCAGTGGAATTCAGTGGTCAAAAGCTTCGATCTTGATAATCAAGCACTCAGTACAGGTCCATGGGCCTATTAAGTTATTAACAAAAATTGCTTAAAAAAAGTGAATAAAAAAATGTTTTTACCCTTGTTTATGTCCTAATTTAATTGTATATGATTCGACGAAAAGGTCTCCAGCCTGTTGGTCGATATATACATTCAGTCTTCCAGCATAAGTTCCTCCATAGCCAGCCTGGGCAATCCATACCTTCTTTCCAGCCTTATTTTTTACCAAAGCTGGCGGGTCAAGCAGGGTGTGCGTATGACCGCCTATGATAAGATGGGTAAGGCGGGTTTCTTGCGCAATCCGGGTATCACTGATTTTATCATCTTCATATTTGTAACCCAAATGTGATAAGCAGATGATCAGGTCGCAGCCATATTTATTGTGGAGCGTGTCTTCCATTTCCAGGGCCACGTCGACCGGATCCAAATATACCGTATTTCCATAAAGATTACGGCTGACCAATCCTTCCATTTCAATACCAAGGCCATATACGCCTATTTTCAGATCACCCCGGTTGAGTATATTGTAATCCCTGACCTTGCCGGCCAGGATGGTATCACTGAAGTCATAATTGGCAGCCAGGAAGGGAAAGTCAGCATAAGGCAAAACTTCCAGGAAGCCATCCTTGCCATTGTCAAATTCGTGGTTTCCAAACGCCACAGCATCATAACCCATTTTACTCATCAGTTTCAGCTCAGGTTTACCTCCATACATATTGAAGTAGGGGGTTCCCTGAAACACATCACCCGCATCCAGCACAAGCACATGCTGATTTTCTTCCCTGGTTTTGTTGATCAATGCTGCTATTCGTGCAAACCCACCCATTCCGGGATAATCCACATCATCTTCCGGGTAAGCATCCAGGCGACTGTGAAGGTCGTTGGTGTGAATGATGGCGATCTTACTGATTCCGGCATTGCGCAAAGCCAGTGCAGGCAATCCGGCAAGCGACGCTGCACCCGCTATTCCAACAGTTTTTAAAAACCTGCGTCTGTCAATGCTATGCATCTTTATTTGATTCTTATGCGACCGTCCAGTTCACTGTTTATTTTTTCTCTGCGCTCATCTAGCTTAATGGCATGGGCGATGATGGCATCCCGTATTCTTTTTCCCAACACTTCTTCATGTATCGCATCAAGAAAAAAGTGCATGTCGTCTCCACCACCCGCCAGGTAGTCTGAGGTTAATACTTTGTATTGCCGCGTGCTGTCAAAAGGCTTTCCCTGTATGTAGACTTCTTCGACTTGATTATCCGCAACCACCAATTCAATGCCGCTTACCGGCATGCCCACATTGGCGTTTGCCAGGTACTCAAATGCTTCCCTCGTACTTTCGGGGGTGAGGGTAAGCACCATCATTTCATTCTCAAAAGGCATCAGCTCAAAGATGTTGGCGCGGGTAACCGGCCCTTCCGGCAATGGTGCGCGCAACCCACCATAATTCAGCAGTGTAAAATCTATGGGCCGGCCATCCTTATGAATATATAGGTCTTGCCCTTGCTGCATGATCAGGTCTGCCACGAAGTTGTTCAGCAAGCCCTCGGGTGTACCTCGCTCAAGCCGTTGTGCAGAATAGGCAAGCACCACTTCCATTTCCTCTTCCAGCGCCTCCCTGTAAATGGCAATAATGGAATCCACCGCCCGGTCTTTTTCTCCAATGTGTTCCTGGTCGACTGGAATCAATTCTCCTTCAATGCGCACAGGCGGCTCAGGCACCCCGCAGGAAGCAAAAAGCAGGAGTATAGGAAAGGTGATACCGATTAAGGAATTTCGGTGCCTGAACATGACATTCGTACGTTTGGTGGAATTAATGAATAGCAATATTAAGGCTAATTCCTTATATATGCAATAGGCAAAAACTGAAAAAAACTTATTTGGAATATGAGTTCAAAACAACAGTTTATAAATCAGAGGGTATACATAAAAGATAAATTTGTTTCCCGAAGTAATTTAAAATGATTCAACACTTTTTCTGTATCTTTTTGCCGTATGGAGAATTCAATGCGGCAACGTATGCCAAAGTCATGTGTATGTTGGGGCAGATCAAACTCCTTCATAATCCGCATCACATCGTTCATGGCCGGGTAATCAAAATCGATGCTGTAGTAATCACGAATGGTCCTGGTTACCACATTATTGTTTTCCAGGGCATCGCGTGCTGCTCCCTTGTAAGCATCAATCAGACCACGCACGCCAAGCTTGGTACCTCCAAAGTAGCGCACCACGATGATCAGCGCATTGCATATATCATGGGATCGCAATTGTCCCCAAATCGGTTTCCCAGCCGTGCCGGACGGCTCGCCATCATCGTTAAACTTATGATGCGCCTGGTCATAACCCAACACCCAGGCGTAGCAATGGTGCTGCGCATCGTAATAATCTTTTTTTACCCCTGCAAGTATTTCCCTGATCTGTTGCTCATCCCTGACAGGGAAGGCCAGCGCAACGAACTTGCTGCCTTTTTCCTTATATAAACCTTGTGATTCTCTTTTGATCGTTTTATATGTGTCTGTCATTTGGTTTTACGTGCTGAAATAATGAAAGGAAAAAATGACAAAAGGGAGAAATGAAAAAGCAGTGGGTTTGCTGCAGGATTTTGAATTTTGCATGCAGGGCAGTCAAACTATTGGATGCCCGCCATTGTTCCTGAAGTAGTAAAAACACTCCTGGCCGATATGAGCTTCTCTCATTTTCCCGGGATTAACAATGCGTGGTGCTTCAGTCCCTTTGCCAAAAAAGTGGGAGCCTGTAAAAATCCTTGCCTCGTCCCACAACTGCTTGTCGATGAAACTTTGCAACAGCTGACGTCCGCCTTCCACGATCACCGATTGGTAGTTTTCCTGGTATAAGCGACCCAGGAGTTTATCCAGAAGGAGGTCATCAAAGTTTATCTTCCAGTATTGCGTATCTCCCTGGGTTTTCTCTGTTTTTTCATTGATAATGATCGTCTTCTGCCTGTTATCCAACAGGGCCAGATTTGCGGGTAAGGCCAGGTCCTGATCAAGCACTATGCGCAATGGGTTTTCCCCGTGCCAGTCGCGCACATTAAGTTTTGGATTGTCTTTCAGTGCTGTTTGCGTGCCCACCATGATCACTGGCTCTTGCGTTCGCCACTTGTGGACCAGCATGCGTAGCTTTTCGCTCGTGATCCAGGTGGGCCGGTTAATGGCACCTGGCATCCGGTCCATATCAATGAATCCATCCGTCGTTTGCGCCCATTTCAGGATGATGTAGGGACGTTTTTTCTCATGAAAGGTAAAAAAGCGCTTGTTAAGCTCCCTGCAGGCCTCTTTAAGTACACCGACCTGCACCTCACAGCCTCGTGAGCGAAGACGGGCAATGCCTTTGCCAGCCACTTCATCAAAAGGGTCAACAGCGCCAACCACCACACGCGGGATATTATTTTCCAGAATCAGGTCTGTGCAAGGTGGCGTCTTTCCCTGGTGACAGCAGGGCTCCAGGTTAACATATATGGTCGCCTCACGCAGCTTCCATTCATCCTTCACCGAAGCTATTGCATGCACTTCGGCGTGTGCACCACCATAGACCTGGTGATAGCCCTCGCCGATAATCATATTGCTATGCACCACCACCGCACCCACCAGAGGATTGGGTGCTACACGGCCCAGCCCCCCTCGGGCAAGGTCGATGCAGCGTTGCATATATAATTCATCCGTTTGCATATCTATCCATCCTTATGCGCAGCGTGTTCAAACCTCAACCTCAACCTTAAACTCAATCTTAATCTTGACCTCAATCTTAATCTTAACCTCAATCTTAAACTTAGATATACTTTAATGAGACTTCCTTTAAAAACTTTTCCTCCAAAATGCCTGCGATCTTTTTCATGACCGAACGACGGATTTCCAGTTCAACAGGCAGGTTGGGGTCCTGATGTGCCACATTGATGGCCGTGCCTGTCACCAGGTGAATGGCGTCGCTTTCCAGTATATGTTTGACGATCAGGTCGGCCGGGCCTTTCCCCAACTCGGTGCGTGGACCATACTTGTTGAGCAGCTCTGCAGTCTTGCTGAGTGTCAGGATACCTTCAGTCACGAGGTCGATGCCATCCATGAAGGACAGCGGGGGCAGGTCGGGGTCGTCAAACTCCAGGGTGTCCTTGATGGGAATGTCCAGTTCGCGGGACACAATATCGGCAGTGGTGCCGCCACTAAGGATCTTGCGCCCCTGAAAATTTTTCACCAGCTCTGCGAGTTCCCTGTCTTTTTCCTTTTCGTAAGGTGGTCCGCTGCAGATCAGCAGGTGTCGTGGTTCACGGAAATAGATGACGGCAGCACTGGTGTCATCCTTTGCCTGGTATCCATCATTGGCATGTGCCTTATTCACTAGCAGGGATGCCATCTTGCCGGCGGAGATGCGGGGCTTGTCACCCACAAGCGACAGCATGTGTTCACGCACATTGTCGTATCCCCAGCCCAGCAAATATTTTCCTTTCCCCAGACCCGACTGCGTGATGCCATCGGTCATGAGCAAGATGCGATCCTCTTTCTGTGCCTTGAAGGTACATGCACGAAGCTCTCTTTCCGACCGGTCATCAGCCTCCAGCCTGATGGTCTGCCATTCCGGTTCCAGCAACTCCTTCTCACGAAATACCATGGAATCCGGGTTGTCATAATTCAGAATGGTACATTGCCCATCTTTATCGATATCGACAATCGTAAAGGTCGCATAGCTGATTTTTCGTTCGGAACATACAGGTAGCGTGTTCATGATGATCTCAGCGATCTTGTGCGCATCCCTGTGCTCCTTCGTAAAGTTGATCGCCATGGTGGCCGTGAGGGTAGCCAGCAAGTTAGCCTTTACGCCATGTCCCATCCCATCGGAGAGTACCACCACCGTGCGGCCTTCTTCCTTTACCTTCTCCGACAAAAACATGTCTCCGCAAATCCGCTCTCCCAAATGGTTGCGCTGCGAAGAACCTACCTCTATATAAAAACTGTTTTCCATGTTTCTGCGTTGTGGCCGCCTCAGTCCTTGCTGGTTTTCTTGTAGGTTTCTATGATGCTGTTCAGCATCTTCTCCGTGGTGCTTGCACCCTCCCCAAGGGAGAAAGCGATCTGCTGTACCATCTTCAGGTTTTCGTCAATCACCTCACTGACCCTGTTGATGATCTCCTCCTGGCGCACTTCTGCCACATACATGTCGCGGAATACACCGCCCACGATCTTGTTTGGCTTTAATGAGTATATGCTTACGTTAAGCAACCGGTCATCGTGCTGTACATCCTTGCCGGTGATGTTTTCATCGTTTTCCAGCACATAGGTAAACAGGTTATACAGGTTGTACGGCAAAAGGGTCTTCAAATCAGCACCTGCCAAACCAGGGATCACTTCATTGATCATTTCCGCATCCTCGCCCAGGACGCGGATGAAGCTTTCATTCGATTCAATGACCTTCAGCTGTTCGTCTACGATCACTGCAGCCGATGGCAGGTTTTTCAACAGGGCTGAGGTAGTATCGGTACGCTGTTTCAGCTTTTGGTTTTCTTCAAGCAAGGATTTCTCCTTTTCGATCAGGCCTTCTTGCTGCTCCTTCAACTTGTCATTATTGGTTTTCAGGGTTTTGATATAATCCTGTTTGTTTTTGATGCTGTAATTCAGGCACATCTCGGGTTTTGAGAGGCCCTGGCTGATACTGGCAGCAAAATCACGACAACTCCTGAATCCGCAGGCATTGCATGCAGCGCTTTCAGACATGCTTTTTCCGAAGCTTTTCAGGATCTCCTCAAGCTGCTCTTCATCCGGTTGCGCCAAACGCTGATCATCATTTATGAAAGTGCGGCTCAGGTCCATGTCAAGGTGTTTGCCCATGTCCTTTTGCCATTGTTCCTTGTTAAAGTCTTTCAGCCTTTTGTGTACATAATCCAGCACCATGGTGCGTCGCAAATACTTGTTCGACTGATCCGTGGTGCCTGGGCCCATGAGGCATCCTGCATGATAGAAGATGTTGAAGTGCTTTTTGAGGGATTCGGTGTGGTCGTTGAACTCATCCACGGCATCCATCATGTTTAGTTTTTCTTCTACGGTGATCACCTTGCCTTCCAGGAGAGAGTCATCGATCCCTGCTGCCTCCACAATGCCTTTGCTGATGGGGTACAGTGACCCCTGGTAGCCGATTGGGGCATCAAAGTCGGAATACTCCACTTTCGATTCCTTCACCTTAAACTTGTTGAATAGTTCGCGCAGCTCCTTAAACGTCAGCACCAGGTCCACATGGCCGTCTTTCTTGTGCAATCGTGCCTCATGTTTGGCCGAAAGACAGGGGCCTATGAAGACCACCTTAAGGTCATTGCCGAAATTTCTGCGCACCGTTTTTGCAGCCGCTGTCATGGGCGTGACAATGGGGGCCAGGTTGTCGGTAAGCTCAGGCGCGTATTTTTCCACATATGCAACAAGTGTCGGGCAATTGGCCATCAAATAATATTTTCCCTTGAAATTGGCAAGAAGCTCCTGGTATTTCTGTGCCACTAAATCTACAGCAAAAGATACTTCATTTACATAGTCAAAACCCAGGGTGCGGATCATTTCCACAAACTTCCTGTAATCTGTGATGTCTGGAAATTCCCCGCTAATGGTCGGGTCAACTATTGCAGCAATCTTATCGTCAGACTCCAGGAGCGCAATGGCCTGATCCAGTTCGCTGTAGTGACTGACGGCATCAGAGGCGCATACATACAAACAACTACCACAGCCTATGCAGCGGTTGTGATTGACAACAGGCATGCCGTCCTTGTTACGTGCCGTAATGGCTTTAACCGGACAGGATCTGATGCAGGCATAGGATTGGGTGCAGCGCTTGTGATCTATTTCGATGATTTTCATGTGATTATATTATGTCAAAATGTCGAAAGGACAAAATGTCTTAAAGTCAAAATGTCTAAAAGTCGAAATGTCCGAAAATGCATTGTTTTTAAGGTTGCCCGCAAACCCGAACCCCTTAACCCAAAAACCAGTCAACACACACAACCCTTCACAAACACCTCAGGCAACCTCAAACTTCAAACCTCAAACCCTTTAACTCCTTAACCTCAGCCTCAGCCTTAACTTTAACCTTGTTCTTCAGAGAAATATGCGTCCAGCAGGTCGGTTAACTCATCGGATGACACCCGGGTATGTTTTTTTTTACCCAACATCAGTACAGGCCCATTTTCGCACTCGCCAAAGCAGTGGGAGCCCCTAAACACCACCTTGTCTTCAAGATCGCGGGTTTCAAGATAATTCTTGATCATGCCCACAGTCATTTTGTTACCCCTGGAAAAGCAACTGCTTCCCATGCAGATGACAATTTCTGATTTTTCCTTGGTCATATGATCCTTTCTCCCTTCAAAACATACAAAATTAAGGAAAGCTTTCAGAATAATCAGTTAATTTCTTCACATCTTATAACAAATGACTTACTTAAGATTTAATCTAAATAACATTAATTCGCGATATGCACCCATTTATTTCTATTCATTACAGCAGTGCCATTTTTTTAATTATCTTTGCTCTATGGGCATTAGTGATTATATGAGATTGATATAAAGAGGTTTAAGCTTATAATAATAAATTTTTTTATATTGTGAACTAAATATCAACGCTTCAAAACCAATGAAATCCGATTTGGAACATATTTTTACAAATTTTCCCAATGGGAAAAGGGAAGACTTGATTCCTATTTTACAAGCCATTCAGGATGAGAAGGGGTTTATTTCGGAAGAAACCATCGATGCAGTGGGAAGATATCTTGGAATCAGCACAAACAAAATCTACGGTGTGGCCACCTTCTATGACAACTTCCGGTTTGGTCCTGTTGGCAGATACCACTTTCGTTTGTGCCAGGGCACTGCATGCCATGTTGCAGGGGCAAGCACCTTGCAAAAAGAGCTGGAAAAACTGCTGAAGGTCCATGCCGGGGAAACGGATAAATCAGGACTGTTCAGCCTTGAAATTGCCAGTTGTGTTGGGGCTTGTGGACTGGCACCCCTGGTGGAGGTGAACGATAACTTTTATACGAACATCACCCTTGAGTCTTTGAAGGAGCTTGTGCGGATGATCAGGGAGAAAGAAAATGAAACCCTATGAGTGTGGAAATCATGCAGAATACGCGTCAGTTTCTGACTAATAAGGTGTTGCTTGATCCCCGGCGGGATGAGGATGCCGGAATACGTAAATCATTGTCTTACATTTCCGGAGAACGCGTGAATAACACGCTGATATACGTGGGAATGGGCACTTGCGGGAGAATTGCGGGAGCAGAAAAGACCTTCCACGCCATAAAGGACTACCTTGAGAACCAGGAGGAGGCTAATGTTACACTCGTGGAGGGGGGTTGCGTGGGATTATGTAAGGAAGAGCCCATTGTGGACATTCAACTTCCAGGGAAAGCCCGCTTATCTTTTGGTCGTGTTTACCATGACGAGGTACAATCACTCCTGGATGACATCCTTAATGACAACCTTCCCGACACAAAGCAACCACAGTGGCAATACCCAAATCCCATCCTGCAAAAATGGGAGGGCATTTCATCCTTTCAGGAACACCCCTTTTTCAGTGGCCAGCAACGCCTGCTTATGGAGCATTGTGGTGTGATAGATCCCGTTTCCATCGACAGTTATATTGCCAAAGGCGGATATTGGGCTTTTACCGATACCATTTCCAGCAATACCCCGGCCCAGGTATGCGATATCATTACCGACAGCGGGTTGTCAGGAAGGGGCGGAGGCGGATTCCCGGCAGGAAAAAAGTGGCTGGCAGCCCTGGAGGCAGCAAGTGACAATAAATACATGGTATGCAATGCCGTAGAAAGTGATCCTGGAAGCTACATGAACCGGGCCATTATCGAAAGCAACCCGCATAGGCTCATAGAAGCTGCCCTGATCGCATCCTATGCCATTGGCGCAAGCAAGTCGTTCATCTTTATCCGTGAAGAGTTTTCCCTTGCAATTGCCAGACTGGAAGAAGCCCTGAAACAAGCCCGTGATTATGGCATCACCGGTCACCATATCTTTGATTCGGGGGTAAATATCGAGGTGGTGATTAAAAAAGGCGCCCGTGCTTTTGTTTGTGGCGAAGAAACAGCATTGAATAACAGCATTGAGGGCAAAAGGGCCATGCCAACCTCCAAGCCACCCTATCCGGCTGAACAGGGACTCTGGCAACACCCCACCATTGTCAACAACGTCGAAACACTATACAATGTACCTCTGATCATGAAAAACGGTGCGGAATGGTTTCGTACCACAGGAACAGAAAAAAGCAAGGGCACCAAAGTGTTTACGTTGTCAGGAAGGCTTAAAAATTACGGCACAGTGGAAGTGCCTATGGGAACCCCATTCCGTGACATCGTGTATGATATCGGTGGTGGCCTGAAAAGCAAGCGGGATTTTAAAGCCATTGTCCTTGGCATTAACAGTGGCAGTTATATCACAAAGGAAACCCTGGATACCCGTGTCGACTTTGAAGAACTGAAAAATATCGGTGGCGCATTGGGTAGCGGAGCCTTTGTCGTGCTTGACACCGGGGTGTGTATGGTGGATCTTGCCCGTTTTTTTACTGCCTTCTTCAAAAAAGAAAGCTGCGGGAAATGTATTCCTTGCCGCGAAGGCACTGCCAGGATGCTGGAGATTATGGAAAATGCTACAAGAAGGCCAAGTGAAAACAACTCTTTTCAAACACTGGAACGGTTTAAAGGGGTCATGCAGCTGAAGACCCTGGCTGGGGTCATTAGTGAAACATCGCTTTGTTCGCTTGGAAAATCATCGCCCAATGCCATACTGAACACCCTGAAGCATTTTAAACAGGAATTTGATGCACATATCTTTGAACGCAAATGCGGTGCCAACATCTGTACAGACCTGCGTATTTATTACATCGACGTGGATGCCTGCACCGGCTGTACGGCTTGTTTCAAAAAGTGCCCGGTAGATGCCATCATCGGCTCTCCAAGATATCCGCACTTCATCGTGCGGGATAAATGCATTGGA
>PWNO01000105.1 GCA_003557765.1 Bacteroidales bacterium | reverse complement strand
CTCAGCTTTTTTCTTCTCAAGTTCGATGATGTTCCGGATCAGGGCATCCCCCAAAATGTTTGCCATGACCTGCAGAAGCCCAATCTGAACCTCATCAATGTCGCGTTTGCTTTTCACCGAATCAAAGCCATAGTAGCCCAAAAAAACACTTCCTTTTATGATGGGCAGGCAAAGCACCGACTGCACCTGCTGTATCTTTAGCTCTTCCTTGTCATTGCCTTCGGGCAGCTCGTCCACATCCGGCACAAAAAACATTTCCTTCCTGCGAACGATCTCCGCGATCATTGGCACATCCTTTACCGGGTAATTTTGTACGGTGTCTTTCACGGGCATGATGCCTTCGGCACACCACTCGTGGGTGTTCGACATGAATTGTTCATCTTCAGTGAACTGGAATAAAAAGGTTCTGTCAACCTCCAGGAAATTGCCGGTTTTCTGAAGCATGCCATCAATCTTTTCATCAATGTTTTCGGGACTGCTGTTGATGAATCCGGCAGATATTTCTGAAATAAGTCTGTAGAAGCTGTTTTGATGGGCAAGTTGCTCTTCTGCAAACCTCCTGGCAGTTACATCGGTAATGAAGCCCTCAAGGGCAATGACCTGGCCGGCATCATCAAAAAGACCCTGACCCCTTTCCCATATCCATCGTATGCTTCCATCCTTTTGTACAAGCCTGTACTCTAACTCAAAGTGCTCGCGTTTTTTCAATGCATCTTCCCATTTCTCATTGATGTTCTGCATATCTGCCGGGAAAATTACGTCTGCAAAGGCCTTGTTTTTATTGTCAATAAAATCTTCAGGCATATAGCCGGTGATCTCGGTGCATCCCGTGCTGATGAACTTCATTGTATAATGTTCGTCGTTGAGGCATTGGTAAACGAAACCGGGCAAATTGGCTACCAGACTTGACAGCTGCCGTTCACGATTTTTGAGTTTTGCTTCAACCTTCTCTCTTGCAGCAATGTCGAGCTTTAACCGGTTGCTGAGCTGAAGGAGTTCTTTTTGACTTGTTGATAGTTTTTTATTGAGTCTTCTGAGCTGGTAATTCCAGACCAGGCCGATCGCAACCATAATCGCCAGTCCGGTGAGTATTCTGTAAACCCAGGTATAATCAGCATCCGTAACAATTGTAATGGCAACGTGGTTGTTTACGGCTTGCTGCACTTCCTGGGGGGTTATCGTTGCAATTGCTTTGTTAAGGATATCCACCAGCAATGGGTGCTCTTTTGCCACGCCAATTCTGAGCTTATTGGTAAAATCAGGGAGTTGCCCTGCAATTTTCAGGTTAAACCATCCTTCATTTTTAATAACGTAGGCGGCCATGGTGAGGGAGCGCAATGTCATGTCGGCATCTCTATTGCTTACGGCATAAAGGGCATCGGTTTCAGATTCTACAAGCATGATTTTCAGGTTGGGGTAATTTCTCCTGATCCTTTCTTCGATGCTTGTACCTGTGGGCAGTACAACTGTTTTGTCAATAAGCAGTCCCGGGTCGGGGATGTAGTCGTGCTCTTCGCGCGTGATAAACACGTTGAAATCAGTAAAATAAGGCTCTGTAAACAACAGCCATTGATCACGGTCGGGCGTTTGATTCAGGAATGGCAGAACGATACAGTCGCCCTGTTGTGAGCGCACCAGACTTTCATCCCAGTTGGCCGTTGGTATTAGCCTGAATTCTACCCCTGACCTGTCTGAAATGATCTGTAACAGATCAGCGGCAATTCCGGCAAAATTTCCGTTATCGTCCAGGTACTCAAATGGACGCCAATCGGGATCAACACACATGCTTGCCGGACCCGGTTGTTCAAGGTAGGCAGACTCTTCTTCTGTAAGAATAATCCTGTCTGTTTGTGCTTCAGCAGCCTTGTATGACATGCCCAGGAGAGCAATGAGCAACAGAGTTTGGCGAATGGAGCTTTTTGCCATCTGATGATGAATGTTTTTGCCTAATTGACTGCAAGATAGTTATTTTTTTTAGGAAGGAGGCAAACCCTTCATTTTGGTTGCATATCCCAAAATAATGGCGTACTGAGCCGGTCTCCTCCAATTTTCTGGCTCGCCTGCTGGTAATTTGCTGCATTCAGTGTTTGCTCACTGATGGGATAGGTATGTCGCCGGGGTACTGCCCCGTCAGCCGATTCGGCAGGGGAGGGTGGAGGGTTCATTTCGGGATGACCCAACCTCCGGTAAGCGGTCCACCCCTCCAGTCCCCTTACATACATAGCCAGCCAAAGCTGTTCACCGATTCTCTGCCTCCACCTGCCATTATGGTTCTCATAGGCCACATCGGGCCGCAGGAGGTAGGCATCAATTTTCTCCTGTTTCACACCCCAATATTCCATTGACGACGTTATTCCAAGCTCATACCACCTGGCTGCCGGCAGACCCACGTCGAAGCCTCGTTCTGCGGCCTCAGCCAGGTAAAAGGCCATCTCGGTATAATCCAGCATCACAGAAGCATAGTCGGACTGATGCAGGCGATCGCTGATGTGGGAGAACTGGAAATAGGGGTTGCTCGCCCCGTAAATGCCTCCACGGTAAGTGTCTCCATTGATCTCAAAGTATTTGAGCCTCCTGGGATCTTCCCGCAGGTTCATGAGGTCAACGATGGTATTGGCTGGAAGAAAGTCACGCCGTCCGCTCTGCACCAGCGCCAGGTAGAGCGGATTGGCATTGCCGGCACCGGGATAGGCAAACTCACAGCGGCTTCCGTAATCAAATCCATAATCAAATGATTGCTCAATATAGCTCCTGGCCATTTGCTCGTCCACCTCGACCAGGTTGATGGCCATCCTGATGATCAGCGTATGTCCGAATTTTTTCCACAAGCCTGTGTGTCCTTGCAGCATCAGGTCGTGCGTTCCAAAACCATCATAGTCTTCGTTGAGCCCTTCCACTGCGGTGGAAGCTCTGGTGAGCAGGTCTGTGTATATGGCGAACGCATCGTCGTATACCGGTATGATGTTGTTGATGTCCAGCGACTCACTATATGGTACGTCCCCGAAAATATCCACAAGCTGCTGCCAGGTATATACTTCGAGCAGCTCAATGGTTTTCAGTTTGTTGTTCTTAACCATCATTGCATCCTCATCCAGTGCCTCCTCCATCTCCGTGAGCCGCTTTGCTTCATGAAGATTCGCCAAAACCTCCTGGTAATAGGTGGTGAACATATTGCTGCCCACATCACGCACTACCACGTCATAATTGGACTCATCGATATAGGTGGTCTGTGTCCAGTACTGGGCAAAAAGCTTCCAGTTGTTCTGGTCGCGCGAGGTGCTGGAATACTGATCGGCCAAAGCCTTTTGTGCCATTGAAAACAAAAATGCAGCAGGCACCTCCGTGGCACTTTTTTCGTCGACGTTGAATGATTCAAAGTCCTTGGTGCATGCAAAGAACATCAATATCATCAACAAAAACGCATACACAGGATGCTTCATAGATATTTTGTGTTAATCGGTTTATTCATTAAAGCAAGTTGCACCATCCCATTAAACCAATGCATGTTCACCTTTCCTGCTGGTTGCCGGTGAATGGCGCCGTCGCTTAGCAATCCCGTCCCACCGGCAAATGATTCCGGCGCTTAATATGCTGGTCACCGCTGAATGTCACTGGCGCTTTTCATGCCGTATCACCGGTGAATATGCCCGGTGTTTTGCATGCTGTCCCACCGGTGAATAATCCCGGCGCTTTCCCCTAAAACTGAAGCCTCAGGCTCACCCCCACATTTCTCGTTGTGGGCATCACACCCGATTGCCATCCCGTGATGTTGCCTCCCGTATGTCCTGCCTCCGGATCGGCATGGGGCAGTTTTTTGTGAATGATCCAGAGGTTTGAGCCTGTTATGCTGATGCTGGCAGACTGTATCCATCCCATCCTGCCCAGCAGGCCCTCACCGAAGGTGTATGTGATGTAGGCCTCGCGGAGCTTGATAAAGGTGGCATTATACACAAAAGCCATATTGGGATTGCTTACCCATCCAAATACCCGGTAATCGCCTCCTTCTACCCTTGTGGTATTGGGTGTCCCGTCGGCATACACTCCATCCAGGATCAGTCCGCCTCCTTCAGAAACGGGGTCACGTACCGGATTGCCCAGGTCGTTGAGAAACACCGTTTCCTTGTAAATACCTGTACCCAGTCCATAGTGCATGTCGAGCGAATATACGCTGCCTCCCTGCTGCCAGTTGACCAGGAACCCGGCCGACCAGTTTTTGTAGCTGAAGGTGTTCTGTATCCCGCTGGTCCAGTCGGGTTGCACATTTCCCAGTACGTTGTCGGAGGTACCGGTACGCAGGTAGTAGCCGTTTTCTCCCACTGTCTTTTGTCCATTGGTATAGATGTAGTCAGTGCCGTGTATCGTGCCGTATGGCTCGCCCACGCGTGCATTGATGGTAACGCCCCCCTGTAGCGACACCAGCTGCAGGTTGTCTACCCCTTCGGCAAGCCTTTTCACCTGGTTGCGGTTAGCCGACCAGTTCAGTCCGACTTCCCAGCTAAAATGCGTTTGCGCTATGGTCAGACCTGATACCATCAGCTCAATCCCTTTGTTTTCTATTTCGCCGGCATTTACAAACTTAGCCGAATAGCCCGTGGTGCTGGAGACGGCCATGGGCATGATCTGGTCCCTGGTCATGTTCCTGTATACGGCCAGGTCAAAAAAAAGCCTGCTGTTGAATGAAATGAGCTCCAGTCCCGCTTCCACGCTGGAGGTTATTTCCGGTCTGAGTCCGGTATTTGGTTTTACTTCCGGGAGTGAAAACAGGGGGATCCCCCCGAACCCCGGATTTTGTGTATAGGTATGATTGATGCTTCCCCAGGGGGCATCCATTCCCACCCTTGCATAGGCAAGGCGTAGCTTGGCCAGCTGCAGCTGCCTGGTGTTAAGGTGGTTCGAAAAGAGCCAGCTGGCAGAAAGGGAGGGATAGTAATAGGTGTTGTTGTCGGTGGGCAGGGTTGAAGAGCGGTCTCTGCGGAGGCTGCCCTCCAGGTAGACCATGTCCCTGTATCCCAATGAAACATTGGTGAACAGGCCGATCACGGCCACCTCCGTGAGTCTCTCTTCGGGGTTGCGCTGGGGGTTTACGCTATTGGACAAAGTATACAGTCCCGGAACGATGAGTCCTCCGTCGGTGGAAGCATAGAACATATCATCGCGCGTATAGCGGTAATTGGTGCCAACAAGCGCGTGGAGGCTAACATCCGGGTTGAAATTGCGCTGGTAGCGTGCCAGGAAGTCAAAATTGGTTTCCAGGAAGCTTTTGTTGAAGCGGGCGTAGCCAGAGGTGATGTGGGGCAGCCCAACGCCAAAGGCTTCCGATGCAGAGCCGATGGCTTTTCTTTCCTCGTGCAGGCTGTGGTATGTATCAATGGCCGCCCGTCCCATGAAACTTAATGCCGGACTCACTTGCCAGTCGGCCTGGAGCTGCGACACCAGCCGGTTGCGCTCATCGGTCTGGTAGTTTTCGTAGCGGTTGAAATAGGGGTTGTCCCAGTAAACCGGGCTGGGGTTGAAGGGGGAATTGGGGTTCCAGGTGATGTTGCGTCCGGTTTTGTGGTAGAGGTACTTCAGCATCTGGAAATCCACATTGGTTTGTTTCCATTGCCTGAACGACGACAGGATGTTGTCGCTGTACCCCGTGGTATTGCGACCCCGCCCCCGGGTGTTCACATAGCTTGCCTGGGCCCTGATGCTCATCTGGTCGAGCAACTCATAGGTGCCCGCGACAAAGAAGGCATTCCTTTTCAGAGAGCTGTTGGGCAGGAGGTCTTCCTGGTCAATATTAGTGAATGAGGTGCGCAGCGTTCCCCGCTCACTTCCGCCCGATATGTCGATGCTGGTGTTCAGTTTCAGGGGATTTGTCAGCATGTATGCAGGACCATGATTTGCGGCAATCCAGGGGGTTTTGGTCATATAGTTGGGTGAGGCCGGATCGTATGCATCCCACTGAAAGAGATAGAAGTCAGGGTCAAACGCCTGTCCCATCGATGCATCTTCGGTGGAAGGCACGGTATAGTCAAGCTGTCCATCTCCATTCACGTCCCATATTTTTTCAAAACCGGCAAAGGGATACTCTCCGTAGTATGGGCCATAACCGGCTCCATATTCCCGCTGGTAGCGAGGGAAGGTCGATCTGTCTGCAAATCCCACTGAAAGGTTATGGTTCAGGTTTACCTCCCAGGACTTGGTGCCGGCCTCGGCTCTTTCCCCCTTTTTTGTGGTGATGATCAGCACCCCGTTGGCTGCCCGGGCACCATATAATGCGGTGGCAGCAGCACCCTTCAGTACGGTGGCCGATTCGATGTCGAATGCGTTGAGGTCGGAAGCAGCCGTTCCATAGTCAAATCCATAGCGGCCAGCTATCTGTCCCGACGAGTTGTTCATGTCGTTGTTGTAGGGAACTCCATCCACCACGATCAGTGCCTGGTTGTTCTGAGTGAGTGAGGTATGTCCACGCATCACGATGTTTACCGAGCCGCCTGTG
>PWNO01000292.1 GCA_003557765.1 Bacteroidales bacterium | reverse complement strand
CCTGCATGAGTGGCACATAGCTCTTATAAACCGTCGCGGTGGTATCCACCACTTCGCCTGTCATGATCAGATTGCCATCAGCACCATGTGTGGCAATGACCACACTGCCATAATTGACCATTTCATAAAGCCGTTCAACAGTAGCTTGCTGATTTACATAGGAAGTCACAGAAAATTCGCCGCATGCCACACTGTCGAGAATATTGATAATATGCTGTCTTTCATTCCAGGGGGCAAACTCCCATTCAAATGGGGCATAGATAAAAACATTCCTGTTTCCTATCGCATTGGCGTCGAAAGTTGACTTTAAAGTGCTTTCATCAACACTGATGCCACGAGTTTGCTTTTCCAATGGAACAACAGGCGTTTGGCTGCGTCTTTGGCTGAATTCATCAGGACTTGTGGTGCCTCCCCCGCGGGTAATCGTGGTACCATGTTCGTCCTGCTTGCTAATGATGGCTCCGCCACGAATGCCCGAGTCATAAACAATTTCTACGGAAGTGGGGCCGGTATGATTTACGTTTTCAACTCCTGGCTGTGTCTCCAGCCATTGTGCCAGTTGACTGACCGCCTGCTCCGTATTCGCCTGGCTCCCTCCTAGAAAACTGTTTAGTTGGCCTGCAATGTTTTGTTGCGTGACAAGCACATCGTTCATGCTGCCAGTGGGTAAGTCATCAAACACAACAATCGTAGCTTCGATGGATGCGATCTCTTCTCCATCAGCCTTATGCCCCCTTGCCAGAAATGTCTGTTGACCGGCATCTGATTCAAAAATGGTAAACAGGCCACTGTAAATCCCATCGCCCTTGATTTCATCACCATGCTGGTGAAGGTTACCACTGTCAAGAAGGTACCCGACCTTTACGGAGCCCCCTCCGGTAGTATTGTATAGTTCAAGGGTATCACCCACATCGAGACCTGATGGTATCCTGATTGTTGCGCGGATCTCGGTACTTGTGTTCACCAGAATTTGTTGCGGGAAAACGGAAAGTTCACCCATTAAGCCTGGCTCAATGTCGTTGTCATCGCTGCATTTGGTGTGTAAAAATAGCACAGCTGCTCCGATCAGTGCAATCGCACTGAATCGGAAAAACAATAATAATTTCTTCATAATTGTGATGGTTAGATGTTGGTTAAGTGATTAATTACCGCTGTTTCTATAACTTTTATCGACTGAAAGTCCTGCAATCTGGTGTACATCAACTTGTATCTAAAAATACACCAGTAAACCGATTATAATATTCTTTAAATATACATATTTTTTTTGTTTTTCTATCAATTGCCTATGTTTTTTTACAGTATGCTCACGGCCTCAGAGGATGCACTTTACCAATGAAGTCAATCAGGCAAGCAAATCACATCATAAGAACAGTTATTTACCCGATAGCAGCTGCCAATTCGCGGCCATAGCCAATGGGAAAATATGTTACCTGATCCGGTCTGCAGCCCTGACCAGGTTTTCATCCTTTCGGATTGCCCGATTGGCCATCAGGATAAACAACAAAGAGATGACAGGGAAAATAATGCCTGGCCCATAAGAGACCTCATACTGATTCAACTTATCCAGATGATCCAGTTGTGTGCGAATGCTGTCGATCAAGAAAAAGCTGATAAGAATCATGGTGGCATGTATGAGCAAGTTGTATTTGCCCAGCTTGATTTGCACAAGTCTTTTCTTGTAATAAAAAGAACTGGCCACAGTCAGCAGGATGACAGCGAAAAACAGGATAACCAAAAGCAAAGCCATCCATCGGCCGGTAAGCTCATCAAAAGCATCAAAGAAGACCGGATACCTGGACAGTTGAAGTGACACGAAGGGGTCTTGCAAATTGGCCAGGGGCAACATGATGAACAGAATGGCAAAGACAAATACGAGAAAAAGATAAACCGTCTGAATACGTTGTAACATGAGTCTTATATTTTGGTGACTTAAAGATTAATTATTTTGAAAGCATGCAATTTTCCCATACAAAATTACGTAAAAAGCAATAACACTCGTTCTTGAAAAGATTGAATGTGAAGCTTGCTTTGTGTATGTTGTCCAATCATCCAGAATCATCTTGGCAACATCACCCACACGCTGTCATGGCAAGTCAACCAGCTCATAAAAATTTTTTTTTGTTTTATCAGAAATGTGTATATTTGCACCGATTCCTGCTTATTCAACCTATTTCTTTGGAAGACACACCTGTTTTTATACTGTTTCACCTTTTAGCATCGGCAGATAGATTCTGCGGAGTGGTTAATCATTAACTGATATCCGGAATCAGGTCCGGACCACTTTATTTTCATAGCCCCCAACTTTCTTTCATGAATCAAATTTTCATTTCAGCTAATTAATTTAATATATCCATGTACGACATTGTAGAATTGAACAGCAAACTGCTCGCCGACCTCAAAGAGATTGCCAGGAGTTTGGACATTAAAAAAGTGGATTCTTACAAAAAGCAAGACCTTATATATAAAATTCTGGATGCACAGGCATTAAATCCGCCTGCGGCAGCACAAGCAAAACAGGAAAAACCCATTGAGCACCGGCGGCCAGGTCGTCCGCGCAAGCGCATTCCTGCGGGTTCCTCATCAGAACAAGCCGCCAAATCCAAACATGAGGCATCCGGTCAGGATAAAAAGCAGCAGCAAAAACAGCAAGAGGGCCGTCAGCAAGAGAATAAGAGTGCCTCTGGTAGCGGTGATCAGGCTATTAAACGGGAACCCGGTCAGGAAAAATTTGCTCCTTCGCAAGAGAAGGAAAAGGCCTCGGGGGAAAAACCCAAAGAGCGTCGCAAAAGAGGGCGCCCCAGCAAAAAAGAGCAACAGGCAAGCCAGGAGGCCAGGGAAAAGCAGAAAAAGCAAGAGCAACAGAAAATATCAGCCAAAGAGGATGCAGCGCCTGAGACAGCGGCGTCTGGAGAAGCCCCTGATTCTGGTCCGGGTAAGAAGACCAAGACAATCGAGGCGCAGCAGTCAACGGAAGCAAAAGCACAACAGGCTGACACCACAACCGGAAAGGAGGGACAAAAGCCTCACACGGTGAGCCCGCAAGAGCCGAAAGACAAGGATGTGGAATCCTATCAGAAGCCCAAGGGGTATGACAGAAGAACGGGCGAACCAGTGTATGAGTTTGACGGCATCATCTCAGCAGAGGGTGTCCTTGAAATCATGCCAGATGGCTATGGCTTCCTGCGTTCTTCGGATTACAATTACCTGAATTCTCCTGATGACATATACGTGTCGCAAAGCCAGATCAAGCTTTTCGGTTTAAAAACCGGCGATACCGTTGAAGGAGGGATCCGGCCACCAAAAGAAAACGAAAAATATTTTCCATTGATCAAAGTAGAAAAGATCAATGGCAGGATACCTGCTGAAGTCAGGGACCGTGTGCCTTTTGATTTTCTGACACCACTGTTTCCGGATGAAAAATTCACGATCACTGGTCACCAGGGCGAGACATTATCAACCAGGATCATTGACATGTTTGCACCCCTGGGCAAGGGGCAGCGCGGACTGATCGTTGCTCAACCCAAAACAGGTAAGACGATCCTTCTGCAGGAAATAGCCAACGCCATCGCCGCCAACCACCCCGAGGTGTATCTTATCGTATTGCTTATCGATGAGCGTCCGGAAGAGGTTACTGAAATGGCCAGAAACGTGAAAGGAGAAGTGATATCATCCACCTTTGATGAGCCAGCCGAACGGCATGTCAAGGTATCCAATATCGTGCAGGAAAAGGCGAAGAGAATGGTTGAGTGCGGTCATGACGTAGTGATTCTCCTGGATATCATCACACGCCTGGCCAGGGCATTTAACACAGTATCACCCGCATCGGGTAAAGTCCTTTCCGGTGGTGTGGATGCCAACGCGCTTCACAAACCCAAACGCTTCTTTGGTGCCGCCCGTAACATCGAAAACGGCGGATCGCTGTCCATCATCGCCACCGCCCTGATCGACACTGGCTCCAAGATGGACGAGGTGATCTTTGAAGAGTTTAAGGGCACAGGAAACATGGAGCTGCAGCTCGATCGCAGGTTGTCAAACAAGCGAATCTTCCCCTCCATCGACATCGTTGCCTCAGGCACGCGCCGGGAAGACCTCCTCCTGCCAAAAGACATCATGAGCCGAATATGGGTGCTGCGTAAGTTTATCGCCGACATGACACCGATGGAAGCCATGGAGTTCCTGATGGAACGCATCCGGCACACACAGAATAACGAAGAGTTCCTGATGTCGATGAATGGGTAACGGAATAGCGATCTTACCTTAAGCGGCGCGTTTTGAGTCGCAGCGAGTTAAGTACCACAACCACATCTGAGGCGGCCATGGCGAAAGCTGCCACAATGGGTGTCAACAAGCCTGCCATGGCCAGTGGGATGGCAGACACATTGTAGAAAAAGGCCCAGAAAAGGTTCTCCTTGATTGTGCGCCGTGTGGTACGTGTGGTGCCAAAGGCTTTCTCCAGCAGCGAGAGATCTCCCTTTAACAAGACAACTTCCGCAGATTTTACGGCTACTTGCGTCGCATCACTCATGCTGATGCCCACATGCGCCTTAGCCAATGCAGGAGCGTCATTGATGCCGTCACCAACCATGGCTACCAGGCCGTCACCTGAGAGCTTTTCGATCACATCAAGCTTTTGACTGGGCAACTGTTCCGCATATACCTTTTCAATGCCTAGCGTTTCAGCTATTGCATCACAACGAAACTGACGATCCCCGCTCAGCAGAACCGTTTTTAACCCTCTCCTTTGAAGCATCTGAATCACATCAGCGGCACCCTCCTTGATCTCATCCTCCAGGTCAAGCCAGGCGATCAGCTGATCATTCATCAGGAGGTAAACCTGGTGTGTGTCATCGGCAGTCAGATGGGATGCCACATTATACGACCCGGCAACAAAACGGTTCCCTTCTGTATCAACAGCTGTAACGCCCAGGCCTTTCTGCTCTTCCACGCTGTCAAAACGCATGGTGCCAGATTTTGTGAATGCTGTGGTGATGGCTTTCGCAATGGGGTGACTTGAGTGTTTCTCCATGCTATATAACACACTGCGCACGCTATCTTCAGATTTTCCAAAACATTCCAGGCGGGTAACACGGAAGCTACCTGTTGTCAACGTACCCGTTTTGTCAAATACTACGGTATCCACGGCGGTAAGTTTGTCCACGGCTGTGCCTCCCTTGATCAGGATGCCGCTTTTGGCAGACCGTCCAAGGCCAACGACCACGGCAGTAGGGATGGCAAGGCCCAATGCACAGGGGCAGGCAATTACCAAAACAGCAATGCCGCGCATCAGTGAATCACGGAAAGGCAGCTCTGTGCCAAAAAACCAGTATGTAAGTGTAATCAAAGCCAGGACGACAACCGTTGGAACAAAGATCATGCTGATCTTGTCAGCCAGGTTTTGCAGCCTGGGCTTATCCTTCTGTGCATCCCGCACCATTTCAATGATCTGCGAAAGTACCGTATCCTTACCCGTAGCCGTTGCTTTGATCCGAAGTGTGCCTGACAGCAAAATGGTCCCTCCTACCACCTTGTACCCCTTCTCTTTGTCCACTGGCACACTCTCGCCTGAGATCAGGCTTTCATCCACACTGCCGGTGCCCCAATAAATCTCTCCATCCACCGGGATCTTGTCACCGGTGTTTACCAACACACGGTCGCCTTCTTCCAGTAGCGATGCATCCACTTCTTCAATCGTTTCCTGCCCCTCATACATCTCGGTGATCAGCTTCCGTGCAGTGTTCTTTTGCAGGCGAACCAAATCGTCAATGGCCGAAGTGGTCTTTTTCACCGACCTGTGCTCCAGCATGTTACCCAGCAACACAATGGAAATGATGCTGGCCGAGGTTTCATAAAAAAGGTAATCGTGTCCCATGTTATAGATGGTGCCTATCAGGCTGTATATAAAGGCTGCCGTGCTGCCAAGAAATATCAGCACATCCATGTTGGTCACACCTGAGCGTAGGCTGTTCACTGCACTGCGGCCAAAATGAAAAAAACCGACAGTGAACACCGGAATGGTCATGATGAGCTGAAAAATGTCATTGTGCAATATCGCAAAAGGCAAAAACATATGCAGGATCAACGGAATGGTGAAAATGGCAGTAAACCAGAACTTCTTTTCAATGGGTGCCAGTCCTGCCTTTTGCTTCTCCCCATTGCCAACCTCCTGCTTTACCTGATAACCCAATGATTCTATCCGCTTAACGACCATCGGCAGCCTGCTTTCATCTGCCACTTCCAAACGCACCTCCCCGCTGGTAAAGTCAGCATGTACACTATGAAAGCCTTCCTTCTCAAGTGCACGCTGTATGCCAAGTGCACAATTCGTACAACTCATGCCTTCCACCTTATAGGCCACAGGTTTAAAAAATTGATCAGACATATTTGAGTGCGCTGATTTTGATTAATAGAAAACCGTTACACCATTATAACAATTATAAGAGGATGATGTTTGAGTCATATGTCCTAAGCCGGATATCCTGGCTGGGACCCACAACCCAGAAGCAAATAGGTTAAGGTTGAGGTTGAGGTTAAGGTTGAGGTTGAGGTTAAGGTTGAGGTTGAGGTTAAGGTTAAGGTTGAGGTTGAGGTTGAGGTTGAGGTCAGGATTTGGTTAAAGGGTTTTGGGGTTATGAGAATAACCGGACTTTTAGACTTTTTGGCTTTTAGACTTTTTTTCCTTTCGTCCTTTTGTCCTTTCGTCCTTTTGTCTTTTTGTCTTTTTGTCTTTTTGTCCTTTTGTCCTTTCGTCCTTTTGTCTTTTTGTCCTTTTGTCCTTTTGTCTTTTTGTCCTTTTGTCCTTTTTTCCTTTTGTCCTTCTTAATACTTAATCGGATCAAAGCCCTTGCCGTAAACTCCCATTACATTAGCCACAGAAATAAAGGCCTCAGGGTCTACTTCCTTGATGGTACGAAATACCATAGAGCTTTCATGTCTGCGCACGATCACAACAAGTACCGCACTTTCTTCACGGCTGTACCACCCCTGACCGTTTAACAGCGTAATTCCCCGGCCAATGTCGTTGGCGATCTTTTCTGCAATTTCTTCATATTTTGGAGAAAAAATAAACAGCTGGACACTCCTTCGATGGCCCATGAGCAACATATCAATGGAGTAAGATGCCACAGCCATGGTTACATAACCATATACCATTACTTCCAGGGACTGAAAGAGAAAGTAGGATGAAGAAATAATGATGAGATCAAGATAGAGTATGATACGACCCTGGCTGATGTTTCTGTATTTTGCAATGAGCATGGCGATGATATCGGTACCTCCTGTGCTTCCTCCCTGCGTAAACACCAGTCCAACGGAAGCCCCTCCCAGGATGCCGCCCAAAATGGCCGACATAAATCGGTCGTCTACGATGGGCTCCGTGATCAGGGGCTGTAGCACGCCAAAGAAGAAAGCCAGCACCACAGCACTGTATACCGTTTTTATACCAAATCCAAAACCAAGGGCTTTGACACCAATGCTCAGCAAAATAAGGTTCATGACGATGAGCGTGATGGCCACCGGGATGCCTGTAGCGTAGTATATTAATGCGGAAAGTCCCGTAATGCCTCCTCCCACAATTTCGGATGGCAACAGAAAGGCCGTCCATGCCAGGGCGTTTGCAAAAAGTGCGAAGGTGATGATGCCATAACTTTTCAGAAAGATCCAGAAAGGATGCGCTTTTTTCCTGGTTACCATAAGGTTGACGTTTTTTGAAGCACAAAAATAAGCAAATGTTTAGGTTCAAAACCCGGGAAATTCCCTGGCTTACCTGTCTTTTAACCGCTGACTGCCGGGATCATCTTCCTTCAGTCGAAAAAGCGTTCGTTTTTTGAAGGCAAAGATCAGGGCAAAAACATTCGATGGAAACAGAAAAACAGCATTGTTATAATGCACCAACATATCATTATACTGCTTTTTCAATGCATCGACCTGGTGCCTGGCCTGCCGGTAAGCAGATTCCTTACCCTCATCATTGCCTGTCTGCACACGTTCTTCTGCGGGAAGGTCAACAAGTTGCCCTTCCAGTTTGGATATGCCGTTCTCCAACGCAACCTGCTGGTCAATGCTTAGCCCGGGACTGCTGACCTGTTGCAGCAGTTTCTTTAATTCATTGTAGTCATCTTTATTCAACTGCATGGCAGCCCTGCTGGCTTTGTCATTTAACAGGCTGTCAAGTGCTTGATATTTGGTTTTTGCTTGCTGCTGAAAGGCTTCAAAAACCTGGTCTGCCATTTTCCTGAGCATTCTGAACCGGTTGGTGGCAATCAGTGCAAAAAACAGCATGACCGCAAGCACAAGCAAAATACCTTCCATGATCATTACATAATTGTTAAACAATGGTTTTTTTGCAGGAACAAAAGTAGCAAAACATCCACAAATAGTTTGTACCTTCGTGCGCAACAAGATGCATCTGAATAATTAACATATCTATTGTATGACAAGAGTTCTGGAGGAATTAAAGCCCAAAAGGTTATGGGAACTTTTTGAGGATATTTGCCAGATTCCCCGCCCTTCGAAGAAAGAAGAACGCATTCTGGCTTTCTTGATTGATTTTGCGAAAAAACACAAGCTGGATCACATCCAGGATAAGGCGGGCAACCTGGTGATTCGAAAACCTGCCAGCCCGGGTTACGAAGATCGCGCCTCTGTGGTACTTCAAAGCCATGTAGACATGGTGTGTGAAAAAAATGAAGGCGTCGATCATGATTTTGACAAAGATCCCATCAAGCCAAGGATCGAAGATGGCTGGGTAAAAGGCACGGGAACGACACTCGGAGCAGATGACGGGATAGGCATGGCCACCCAGCTGGCCGTGCTTGAGGCTGATGATATTGCCCATGGCCCAATTGAGTGCTTATTTACAGTGGATGAAGAAACCGGACTTACCGGTGCCTTTAACCTGGAAAAGGGCATGCTGGAAAGCCGTATCCTGCTGAATCTTGATTCTGAGGATGATGGACAGCTTTTCATCGGATGTGCTGGTGGAACAGATACCTTGATTACTTTTGATAAAAAGCAGGTGGAACCGGAAAAGGATCATGATGCCTATAAGCTCTCTGTGACCGGCTTGCAGGGTGGTCATTCCGGTGATGACATCCATCGCGGACGCGGGAATGCAATTAAAGTGATTAATCGCATCCTGTGGAATGCAGAACGGATGTTTGATGTCCGGGTCGCAGAATTGAAAGGAGGTAACCTGCACAATGCCATCGCCAGAGAGGCTTTTGCCCTGGTTACCGTACCCAAGCGGAACAAAAAGGCATTTCGGGATCTTTGCCTGGAACTTGGCAGAGAGATGCAGGCCGCAATGAAAACCAACGAGCCCGACATGACAGTGCAGGTGCAAGAAGCTGAGATGCCTGCAACATTGCTGGGCAGCGACACACAAAATCACCTGCTAAATGCCCTTTACGCCTGTCCGCATGGCGTGATGGCCTGGTCGGCAGACATACCCAACCTGGTGGAAACATCTACCAACCTGGCATCGGTGAAAACCACAGATAAGGAAATTATCGTGGTAACGAGTCAGCGCAGCTCCGTGGAAACCGCCAAACGTGACATTGCGGATATGGTCGCCAGTGTATTCCATCTGGCAGGTGCCCGCGTGAAGCACGGAGACGGCTACCCCGGGTGGGAGCCGGACATGAATTCCGAAATCCTGGCCATCACAAGCAAAGCCCACGAAAAACTCTTCAGCGAGAAGGCCGAAGTGCTTGTAATTCATGCCGGACTGGAGTGTGGCATCATCGGTGAAAAGTACCCTGGAATGGACATGATTTCCTATGGCCCGGAGATTAAAGGAGCTCATTCTCCGGATGAACGCATTGAAGTCGCCAGTGTGGAGAAGTTCTGGGATCTTACCATTGAAGTGCTTAAAAATGTGCCAATGAAAAAATAAACATGACAAATGGCCAGGCATCACACTGGTTCTGCTAATGATGACCAGGTAATCACCAGATCAAGCTGAATTTTTTTCATGGTTTGTTGTTTTTTACAGAAAAAGTGTTTACTATTGCAAATCAAAGTGACAACAATGACCAATTTGAGCCGCACATATTACATCAGCTACTATTACTACTTTGTAAAATACCAAAGGGGCTGATCGATCTATGTGCCGAAAACCATATTGTCTTTATCTCAAAAGCCCCGCCAGAGCGGGGCTTTTTTTTATCCATCAACAACACAAACAACCAGAATAATAAAAGCAATGAACCGAGCCATGCCAACCCACATTGACAAACAGGGAGGGACGATTATTGTTACGGGGGCTTTTGGACTAAGTAGGCTTTTGGCTATTAGCTATTGGCTGTTGGCAAGAAAGGTAAATGCTAAAAGCCAATAGCAGTCCTGTTGAAAGCACAAATATCAAAAAACCAATCAGTTGAAAAATATAAACACATGACTAGCACAGAAACAGTAGGCATCATAGGCCTTGGATTGATCGGCGGATCAATGGCCATTGATTTAAAGAAGGCAGGGTTTGTCAAAAAGCTGATCGGCGTTGACGCCAACGCTGATCACATAGCAACCGCACTGCAACAAGGCATCATAGATGAAGGCCTGGCCCTGGAAGAAGCTGTTGCAAAATCCGATATCATGGTGTTGTGCACCCCCGTGGATGTCATCATGCAGCTTCTGCCAGCGATACTTGATATGATGCAGGGCAGCGATAAAGTGGTCACGGATACGGGATCCACCAAGGCAGAAATCATTTCCTGCGTGCGCAATCATCCCAACAGGAAAGCTTATGTCGCTGCACACCCCATGGCCGGAATTGAAAAATCCGGTCCAGGTGCAGCTCTCAGCGGCCTGTTCGACAATCATTACCTGATCATTTGCGACAAAGAAGATAGTGATAATGAGGCTGTTGCGCAAACCAACAACTTATTTCAGATGCTCAATATGCGCATCACTTATATGGATGCTGCTGCGCATGATGCCAGTGCTGCTTATGTGTCTCACCTTTCTCACCTGGCATCCTTTGCCTTATCACTTTGTGTGCAGGAAAGTGAAAAAGACCAGGGCAACATTTGTCGACTTGCCGGAGGGGGGTTTGCTTCAGCCGTTCGGCTTGCAAAAAGCTCCGCCGAGATGTGGGCTCCCATTTTCAGGCAAAACAATCAGCATATTCTGGCTGTTTTGCAAACCTACATCAACAAACTGGAGCTGTTCAAAGACCATCTCATAGAGATGGATAACCATAAAATGATTGAACTCATCAGGGAATCAAATAAAATTGAAACAGTAATCAAATGAACGATGCCATCATGGAATTAAAAGAACGAACTGTGCAGCAGCAAAGACAACCTGCTGCCAGGCAGAAGCAACTGATTATTGCGGGGCCTTGCAGCGCTGAGTCGGAGGAGCAGATTATGCGTGTAGCAGGCATGCTGGCTGCAGGTGGCCATACTGATTTTTTTCGGGCTGGTATTTGGAAGCCCCGGACCCGGCCCGGAAACTTTGAAGGTGTGGGCAACAAAGGGCTTCGCTGGCTTAAGTGCGTCAAGGAAGAAACAGGTTTAATGACGGCTACGGAAGTAGCTACTACTACGCATGTATATGAGGCCCTGAAATACGGCATCGACTGTTTGTGGATTGGTGCACGGACAACTGCCAATCCTTTTGCCACGCAGGAAATTGCAGATGCATTGCAGGGGGCTGATGTGAAAGTATGCATCAAAAACCCGGTTAACCCGGACGCCGGACTCTGGCTTGGGGCCATTGAAAGAATCAGTGCTGCCGGTATAAAGGATATCGTGGCCATTCACAGGGGATTTTCAAGCTGTGCAAAAACGCGCTACCGGAATATGCCACAATGGGCAATCCCCGTATGGCTAAAAAAACAACTTCCCGGGATACCTGTACTATGTGACCCCAGCCATATTGCCGGGAAACGTGAGCTGATCCCACATATCACCCGCCGGGCCATGCTTATGCGTTTCGACGGGCTGATGGTAGAAGTGCACCCTGACCCGGAAAAAGCGATGAGTGATGCAAAACAACAGTTGACTCCAAAAGCATTTGAACAGCTTATGACTAGCAGATTAAAAATATCAGCTTAACTTGTCATGGCGTAGCTAATTTTTTCTTGCAGGAATACCTGATAATGAAAACACAAATGACCCATATGGGCAAACCAATGACAGAAATAAGCACGCCTTCATCAGTAAGCGGACACATAAAGGCTCCGCCCTCTAAAAGTGTGGCGCAAAGAGCCATTGCTATAGCCAGCATCACCAATGGCAATTCCCGCATCATCAACCCGGGTGAGTCCGATGATGTATTGGCGGCCATTGATGTTTCCCGCAAATTGGGCGCAGCCGTTCATTGGGATAACGAGACTTTGCATGTCAAAGGTGGAATCAGGACACCCGGGGAACCATTAAATTGTGGGGAATCGGGGTTGTCATTCAGAATGTTTTCAGGTATCGCCTCCACTTTTTCTGATGAAGTATGTATGACAGGCCATGGAAGCCTGCTGAATCGCCCCATGGAGGCAACAGCGAAATCATTGCAAGCCCTTGGTGTGCAGTGTACCACTAACCGGGGAAAGCCTCCCCTGTATTTGAAAGGACCCGTTAAGGGTGGACACGTACACATTGATGGTTCGCAGGGCTCCCAGGTCCTCACGGGAATCCTGCTTGCCGCTCCTCTCGCTGAAAATGAACTTCACCTGCATGTACACCACCTGAAAAGCAAACCTTATATTGACATGACCATTGACATGATGCAAAAGTTTGGAGCAAATATAATCCGGGAGGACTACAGTTACTTTTTCATCCCTTCCGGACAAGCTTATGAGGCGTGCACATTTCATGTGGAGGGCGATTGGAGTGGAGCAGCTTTCTTTTTGGTAGCGGGAGCCATCGCCGGCCAGGTCTTAGTAGAAAACTTACAGACGGACTCAACCCAGGGTGACAAACGCATACTGGAGGCACTTAAGGCATCGGGAGCTGTGCTTTCTTTTCCTGCTGGTGGAATCCGTGTCGCAAAGGGCGAACTGAAAGCTTTTTCATTTGATGCCACCGATTGTCCGGACCTGTTTCCGCCCTTGGTAGCCCTGGCCGCACATTGCAGCGGAACAAGCAGGATCAGCGGGGTAAATCGTCTGCAAAGCAAGGAAAGCAACCGGGCAGCATCACTTACCGATGTCTTTTCAAATATGGGCGTCGACATCTGGGTTGAGGAGGATACCATGTGCATCAAAGGTGGTAAGCCCGGATCAGCCAGGGTGCATTCGCACGGTGATCACCGGATCGCGATGGCCGCCGCAGTAAGCGCCCTCAGCGGTGAGGGGCCCGTAAGCATTGCGCAGGCAGAGGCCGTAAATAAATCTTATCCTAATTTCTTTGATGACCTTGCAAATATCAAAAGATGACCTTACAGCACGGAACCAAACCAGCATTTGACAGGATTTCCATGAAAAAAAACCAAAAGCAGGTCTTTTAACAACGCGGTTTCCAACGCCCCGCATCTCACATGAAGTAAAAACATAAATAATACAGGCAAGATTAAACATTTGGAATTAATTTTCGTTTTATCAAAATAATACTACATTTGTACCATCAAAAGCGCATCATGAACAATATTTTCCATCACCAGCATCATCATGTAAATCAACCCTCAAGGTGTTGAACGGTGCTGTATTGGACACGAAATAACCACAGATGATTCCAGGCCCCGGCAAACACCGGGGCCTTTTTTTTAATATAAGACAAGCCTAAGATCCAAAAATTCAAAAACGGAAACAAAAAATGATCACAATGCATCATGCCCATCTTTTGCACCATCCCCTCCAAAGGCGGCGGACCAGATCGGGTATGTGCATTACTCAATGAACAGGTAAACACGACAAGCAAAGGGGGCCGCCAAAGAGGGAAGCTCCCTTTTTCTTTTAATGTTAAAACAGAAAAAAGAATGCAAATGAAAAAATTGACAATGGCCATTCAAAAAAGTGGCCGACTTAGTGAGGACTCAATCAGGTTGCTGAAAAAATGCGGCATCCGTATTCAAAACGGCAACAACAAGCTGAAGGCCAATACAAATGGGTTTCCCCTCGAGCTGATTTTTCTGCGTGACGATGACATTCCGCAATATGTAGAGGATGGTGTTGCAGATGCAGGCATCCTGGGCCTCAATGAGGTGCTTGAGAAAGACAAGACGGTGGAAGTGATTCAGCGTCTGGGCTTTTCAAAATGCCGGTTGTCGGTGGCCATCCCCAGAGATATGGACTATCCGGGTAAAGAAGCACTGAACAGCAAACGTATTGCGACCTCTTACCCTGTGTTGCTTGAAAAATTCATCAGGGAAAATGGTTTAGATGCAGAAATCCATCCCATAAGCGGGTCTGTGGAGGTCACCCCGGGCTTGGGATTGGCAGATGCCATTTTTGAGATTGTCAGCTCTGGCAGCACGTTGTTAAGCAATGGGCTTAAAGAAGTTGAAACGGTATTGCAAAGTGAGGCGGTCATGATCGCCGGCACCAGCCTGCCGCAAGAGATACAGGGTTTATTGGATCAGCTGTTATTCAGAATCCGTTCCGTGCAGAAAGCAGCCCACAACAAGTATATCCTGCTTAACGCACCGGAAAACAGGCTGGAGCAGATCATTTCCCTGATTCCCGGTATTAAAAGCCCCACCATGATGCCGCTCGCTGAAAAAGGCTGGTATTCCTTGCATTCTGTTATCAGCGAAGATGATTTCTGGGATGTTATTGACCGATTGAAAGCTGCAGGAGCCGAAGGCATCCTGGTGGTGCCCATTGAGAATATGGTGACCTGAGATGGCTGATTCAATGAAACCACGATACACCCCACCCCGGGTATTTGTGTTGCAAGGCCCAAAGATGTCAGGACAGCACCTGGGCTGTCCGGCACATGGGCTGCCAGCAGTTTGCTTTCGGCCGAAGCATTTGTGTGCATTTGTGACCCCATTTGCGTGCATTTGTGGGTTCCAGAAACCAAAAACACAAAGCATTGATTACCTGTTTTTTACAAAATTATAAACACATGCATGAACCGATGGACGAACAAAAAAAGACACCCTCTCCCGAACCATTAATGACCATTATTCCTCACATTACCCCCGAAGAATATGACAAAATACTCAAAAGGCCGCAGGAGGATGCACCTGGAAGGGAGGAAAAGGTAAGTCAGATTATCCGGCGTGTAGAGGATGGTGGAGATGAGGCATTGCGTGAAATATGCCTGGAAATTGACGGACAAGTTGTCCCGGCGTTTGAAGTTCCGCGGTCAGACCTTTTGCAGGCTGGCAGCGACGTGGATGAGCATTTGAGAAACGCTGTCAGCCAGGCCATAAAAAACATACGGAGCTTTCACGAGGCACAGCTCCCAAAGCCTTTCTCCATGGAAACAATGCCTGGTGTAAGATGCAGCATCAAATATACGGCCATAAAGCGTGTAGGGTTATATATTCCCGGTGGGACTGCTCCACTGCTGTCTACCGTATTGATGACGGCCATACCGGCCACCATTGCCGGTTGCGATGAGATCATCGTATGCACGCCACCAGGGGCCTCACCCGAGTTGCTTTTTACCCTTGGTCTTTTTAACACCCGTGTCTTCAGGGTTGGCGGAGCCCAGGCCATTGCAGCCATGGCACTGGGGACAGAAAGCATCCCCAGGGTAGACAAAATATTCGGACCGGGAAACGCCTGGGTCACGAGTGCAAAAATGCAACTTGCCGGTCGGGGGCTGGCCATAGATATGCCAGCAGGCCCTTCGGAGGTCCTGGTGATTGCAGATCACACAGCCAATCCCGCATATGTGGCCGCCGACCTGCTGTCACAGGCCGAACATGGCAATGACAGCCAGGTGATCCTCCTGGCTACCAGCATGAATCTGATCAACAGAACAGTTGAAGCGATCAGGGCGCAGCTGGAAAACCTGTCGCGACGAGATACCATCCTTTCTGCATTGACACACGCGCTGGCCATTTGTGTGAGAGATTGTTCACAGGCCCTGGAGATCAGCAACCATTACGGACCGGAACACCTTATTCTGGCTGTCGGAAATGCATCTGACCTTGCCGGGCAGGTTACCAATGCCGGATCCGTGTTTATAGGAAACTACAGCCCTGAATCTGCCGGCGATTATGCCAGCGGCACCAACCATACCCTTCCCACCGGGGGAGCCAGCAGCGCCTGGAGTGGCATTACCACTGCAGCCTTTATGAAAAGCATCACCACACAGGAGATCAGCAGGGAGGGATTGATGGCACTGGCACCTGCAGTGCTGCAGTTGTCGCGCGCGGAAGGGCTGGATGCCCATGCCAATGCCATCCTTCAACGAATCCAAACAGACTATTGAATCATCAACACAAATTATCATGCACTTCAACCTGAAATCAATCATTCCGGAGCATATTGCAGAATTGATCCCCTATGCTTCAGCCAGAGATGAACTGGAGGGCGATGGAGCCGTCTTCCTGGATGCGAATGAATTGCCACAGCCGCTGCCTGACATGCCCAAGGATGTGAATCGTTATCCCGGTGATCAACCCAACCTGCTCAGGAAGAAACTGTCGGCTGTAAAAGGCGTGAAGCCGGAAAGCATCTTTCTTGGCAATGGCAGTGACGAAATCATCGACATGGTCATGCGGTGCTTTTGCCGGCCGGGGAAAGACCAGGTGATGGTCTTCCCTCCTACCTTTGGAATGTATGGCGTCCGCGCAAGGGTAAACAACCTGGAAGTGATTCAGCATAACCTGGACGAAGATTTTTTCATCAACTCCCGCGAGGCATTAAACAACGTAAGCCCGGACACCAGGTTGATGTTTGTCTGTCATCCCAATAATCCGACAGGCAATGCACAAAAAACGGAAACCATTCAGGAGCTGCTTGCGCATTTTAGAGGCATCGTGGTGGTTGACGAAGCCTATATAGATTTTTGCCCGGATAAAAGCGTGCTGCCACTGCTGAAAAAATATCCCAACCTGGTTGTTCTGCAAACCTTTTCGAAGGCTTATGGATTGGCGGGCGCGCGGATTGGTGCAGCATACGCTTCACCTGAGATCATCAGGGTATTGGAAAAAATCAGTTTCCCCTACAACCTGGGTACCCCGGCCATCCGATTGGCTGAAAAAGCGCTTGACAGCCATGCCATATACCGGATGAATGTGGAAAGCATAAAAGCCTCCCGGGATCAGCTGGCTGGCATCATTCCCTCACTGCCATCGGCCATCAAGGTATATCCATCAGCGGCAAACTTTCTCCTGGTCAGGGTATCCGACGCTGATGCGCTGTACCGTCACCTCGCTGGTTCAGGGGTTATCGTACGTAATCGCAGCAAAGAGCCCGGTTGCCAGGGATGCTTGCGTATCACCACGGGCACCGCAGAGGAAAACCAGCTGCTTATCGAAACCTGGAAAGCGTTTGGATCTGCAAAGGTGCTGCAAACTGGCGTTGAGGGAGCAGCGCGCGCGGCAATACAACCTGAGGCCCGGGAAGTGCAGGCATATGCAACCGGCAAGGTATCGGTTCGTGAAGCTACCATTCAGCGCACTACCACAGAAACCAGTATCACGGTACGAATCAGACTGGACGGACAGGGTTATTCGAACATTTCTACGGGAATCCCTTTTTATGACCACATGCTTGAACAAATTGCCCGACATGGCATGATGGACCTGGAAGTGGATGCCAGGGGTGACCTGGAAGTAGACCCGCATCATACCATGGAAGATACCGCCATATCGATAGGGATGGCATTTCGTAAGGCACTGGGCAATAAAAAAGGCATCGACCGCTACGGCTTTGAATTACCCATGGATGAGAGCCGTGCCAAAGTATTGATAGACCTTGGCGGGCGCAGTTTCCTCAAGTGGAACGTCTCCTTTTCTGCATCAGCAATTGGTCATGTTCCGTCTACCTTGTTCCAGCACTTTTTCAGGTCTTTTGCTGATGCTATGGCATGTAACCTGCACGTGGAGGCTACCGGAGAGGATGATCACCATAAGGTAGAAGCTGTCTTTAAAGCCTTTGCACGTGCCCTGAAAATGGCCGTCGCAAGAAATGATTCAGCCACCTTGCCATCCACTAAGGGAATGCTTTGAGATTAAGGTTAAGATTACGGTTAAGGTGGAGGTTAAGGTGGAGGTGGAGGATGGGGGTCGAAAGACACCGACATTTAGACTTTTCGAAATTTTGACATTCTTTAAACAATGAAGCAACACATAAAAATCATAGACTACAAGGCCGGAAACATTGCTTCCGTGCGGCATGCCTTCAGACGGTTGGGGTTGGAAGCCGGGCTGGCTGCTTTCCCTGATGATCTGAAGGATGCCGACAAATTGATATTTCCAGGTGTAGGACATGCCAGGGCTGCCATGAACATCCTGAAAGAAAAAGACATGGATCAAGCCATCAAGGCATTCAAAGGGCCGGTGCTTGGCATTTGCCTGGGGATGCAGCTCATGGCTGACTCCTCGGAAGAAGGCAATATGAAGGGCATGGAAATATTCCCGGACAAAATCAAGCGGTTTTCGGGTGATTTCAAGGTGCCGCATATGGGTTGGAACAGCCTTTATGGCGTTGAAGGGCCTTTGTTTGCAGATGTACCCGAGGGCAGCCATGTGTATTTCGTACACAGTTATTATATGCCCAAAAGCAGCCACGCCATAGCCCTTTGCCAGTATGGTGCAGCATTTACGGCAGCCTGTAACAAAGATCAGTTTTTTGGCGTACAGTTTCATCCTGAAAAGAGCGGTAAGCCAGGCATGCAAATCTTACAAAATTTTATTAACCTATGATTGCCATACCAGCCATTGACATTATGGACGGTTCTTGCGTCCGTCTGGTAAAAGGACTTTTTAACCAGAAAAAAACGTATTCAAAAAAACCCCTGGATGTTGCCAAAGCATTTGAAGACAAGGGGATCACCCACCTGCACCTTATTGATCTGGATGGCGCAAGGATGGGCAAACCTGTCCACTTGAAGCTGCTGGAGAACATAGCGAAGAACACCTCACTGCACATAGATTATGGAGGTGGCATTCGCAGCTTTCAGTCAATAGGTGATGTGTTGTCGGCTGGAGCGCAAAAAGTCAATTTAGGGACATTTTTGTTTTCCCGTCCGGATGTTCCCGGACGCTGTATCGAGCGCTTCGGGCAAGAGTCGCTGATAGCAGCCGTTGATATCAAAGCGGGCAGGGTGGCCGTAAAAGGCTGGCAACAGCTTGCCGCGCTTCGTGTCGCTGAGGCTGTTGAATCCCTAATTGAAGCAGGATGGCGCTATATGTCTGTCACGGACATCAGCCGGGATGGCACAATGCAGGGCCCTGATCCCGGGTTTTACAAGCCATTGGTGGAAAAATTTCCTGAAGTCAGGTTCATTGGCGGAGGTGGCGTAGCATCCCTGAGAGACCTCAGGATTTTACAATCATTCGGACTTTACGCTGCCGTAACCGGTAAAGCAATCCTGGAAGAGAAAATTTCACCGGAAGACCTTAGCCAGTTCAATCATGCACCTCCCGGCTGAAATGCATGCTGTAGGCATAAACTGAGACGTGAAACGCCCATGTTGTAAATCCCGACCATTCGGGAATAGGATTTTTGACACATACTAGAATGATTATTATCCATGGTTTTTACCTCTGCGAGCCTCTGCGAAACCATCAGCGAGCCTCTGCGAGAAACCAAAAACCACAAAGCATTCAAAATTTATACAACTCAACTTTTTAAACAAAAAATACCATGCTTACTAAACGAATCATTCCTTGTCTTGACATCAAAGAGGGGCGTACAGTCAAAGGCGTGAACTTTGGCAACCTCCGGGATGCCGGAGATCCTGTCGAGCTGGCTGCAAGATATTCTGAAGAGGGTGCGGATGAGCTCACATTGCTTGACATCACAGCCACCCTGGAGAAGCGCAACACATTTTTACAGGTGGTAGAAGATGTGGCCGCAGCCGTGTCGATCCCCTTTACCGTTGGCGGTGGCATTGCCAATGAGCACGAGGTGGAAAAACTGCTTTCAAAAGGCGCTGACAAAGTATCGGTCAACACAGCCGCTCTTCGCGACCCGGAATTGATTACCAGGCTATCAGACGCCTTTGGTGACCAATGCGTGGTCGTAGCCATTGATGCCCGCCTGATTGATAATGATTGGCTGGTCGTCAGCCATGCCGGAACAAGAATAACGGAAAGAAAAACCATCGACTGGGCCAAAGAAGTTTGTGAACGCGGTGCGGGAGAAATCTTGCTTACCTCTTTCACCGCCGATGGCAGCCGCAATGGTTTCTCGCTGGACATTACCAGGGAGGTGGCAGAGGCCGTCCCTGTGCCAGTGATTGCCTCAGGCGGAGCTGGCCTTCCAGCACATTTTCTCGATGTATTCGTGAAAGGCCAGGCAGATGCCGCCCTCGCAGCAGGCATTTTTCACTATCGGGTTATTGGCATCGAAGAAATTAAACGCTTTTTAAGAAACCACAACATAGCCGTAAGGTGATTTAAGGTTGAGGCTGAGGTTGAGGTTGAGGTTAAGATTAAGGTTAAGATTGAGGTTAAGATTGAGGTTAAGGTTGAGTTAGAAGGTACAGGTTGAGGTGGAGGACAGGTTTGATATTTTGGCTTTTTGATATATTGACAGGAACAAAAACAGACAAGAAAACATGACAAACACGAACATAACCAAATCATTAAAATTTGACAGGCCCGGGGGCTTGCTGCCTGTAGTGGTACAGGACGCCGTTTCGAAGGTGGTGCTGATGCAGGCATGGGTGAACAGGGAAGCCCTGGATAAGAGCATCAAGACCGGGAAAATGACTTTTTTCAGCAGAAGCAAAAACCGGCTCTGGACCAAAGGAGAATCATCAGGGAATCATCTCCTGATAAAGGACCTTTTGGTTGACTGTGACCAGGATTGTTTGCTGGCCAAGGTTGAACCGACCGGCCCGGTTTGCCATACGGGCGAAGATACTTGCTTTGGTGAAGAGAATATTTCCGTTAATCTAGATAAAGAGGATTCCGGGCATGATGAAGGAGCTACCGGGTTCCTGTTGGAGCTGGAAAAGGTACTGAAAAGCCGCAAGGCAGCAGGTTCTGCTGAAAGTTACACCGCCAGGCTTTTGCAGTCAGGTAACAAGCGGATTGCCAAAAAATTGGGAGAAGAAGCCGTGGAGTTGATCCTGGAGGCGGAACACGGTACCCGGAAACGTTTCGTTGAAGAAGCTGCCGACCTGCTTTACCACCTGAACGTACTCCTCATTGGCAGAGAGATGGGATGGAAAGATGTGATTCAGGAATTAGAAGGGCGGCATAAGACCAAATAACCTGGAAATATAATCGGGCAATACCACATCTTATTATGCATTAAATTGCATGCCGAACACATCGCCCAGGTGATGCTTAACCCTTGCCTTTACATCTTCTATCCCGACAGTCCTGTCCAGCTCCTTTTGCATGGAAGTCGCCTGCTTGTCGGTAAACCCGCACGGGTTGATCAGGTCAAAATAGCTTAAATCGGTATGCACGTTAAACGCAAAGCCGTGCATGGTCACCCACCTGCTGCTACGGATCCCGATGGCACATATTTTCCTGGCCCTGACAGGGTTATCGGGTTCAAGCCATACCCCGGAAGCACCTTTTAACCTTTGGCCATTCAGGCCATATTCAGCAATGGTTTTAATGATGGCCTCTTCCAGATTATACACATATTGATGAATGTCGGGGGAAAAGTTGTCCAGGTCGAGGATAGGATAACCAACGATCTGCCCTGGGCCATGGTAGGTGATATCCCCCCCGCGGTTAATCTTATAAAAAGTGGCCTTTTTATTCTGCAACTCCAGCATGTTGGCAAGCAAGTTCTCCTCAGATCCGTGCTTCCCAAGGGTATACACATGGGGGTGTTCGCAAAACAGCAAATAGTTGGGCGTGGCCTTTTCCTGCTCAGGATTGGCCCGGTTCTCCATCTTGATGTCTACAATCTCGCTGAATAGCTTCTCCTGGTAATCCCATGCTTCTTTGTAATCTATTATGCCAAGATCTTCGAATGCTACTTTTGTGTTCATGCTTAAAATAATGTCAAAAGTTTAGATGACAAAAGGACAAAATGACAAAAGGACAAAAAGTCCCGCTGTGCCATGGGTGTTAAGGGCTACGGGTAAGGCCTGAACCCGGAAACCCTTTAACTCCTTAACCATAACCGCAGCCTTTAGGAAGGCTAATTTTTTCTATGCAAAAATACAGGAAATTCCTGTTGCAGCACAGGATGAATTGCCTACCAGGGCGGAAAAACAGAAAACAATTACCTTTACAAAAAAAGGTTTGCCGATGAAGGATATTGAGATCATGTCGCCGGTCGGTTCTTTTGAGTCGCTGATGGCCGCCATCCAGGCTGGAGCGGATGCCGTGTACTTCGGTGTGGGAAAGCTGAACATGCGAAGCCGCTCTGCAAAGCGTTTCAGCCTGGATGACCTGGATCGCATTGCAGGCATATGCCGTGCGCATCAGGTCAACAGTTACCTCGCGGTCAATACGATCATATATGACCACGAACTGGAGGAGGTGCATACAACCATCCGGCGTGCAAAACAGGCCGGTGTAACGGCCATCATTGCCTCGGATATCGCGGTCATGCAATATGCCCGTCAACAAGGTGTGCGTGTTCACATCAGCACGCAATGCAATATCACCAATGTGGAAGCCGTCCGTTTCTATGCGCAGTTTGGTGATGTGATGGTACTGGCCCGGGAGCTGACCCTGGAGCAGGTGCATGGCATCGCCAGGCAGATTGAAGCGGGAGACATTCGTGGTCCGTCCGGTGGCCTTGTCAGGCTCGAGGTCTTTGTACATGGTGCGCTCTGCATGGCAGTAAGTGGCAAGTGTTACCTGAGTCTGGACAACATGAACCATT